>JAYOVN010000020.1:0-31075 GCA_038151515.1 Gammaproteobacteria bacterium
CAAAGAGCAATCTGTTTCCTCAAATAACTTCGCCAAACCCATGAAAAGATTAGCAAATTGCCTTATTTGAGCGCCTTCTAAACCTAGTTTAAAGGCCAACTCCCGACCCTGGTAGGGCTGAGCGCCAACGAATGGATCCACGGTGGCTCGAAGGATTTTTTCCGGGGTTTCCTCAGCAACCTGCTCGATTTCCACTCCACCTTCGGTAGAGGCCATGAACACGATGCGCCGGCTACCGCGATCAATCACCGCGCTGAGGTACAGCTCTCGGTCGATGTCAGTGCAGCTCTCTACGTAGATTTTGCTTACCGGCTGACCATTTTCATCGGTCTGGATGGTCACAAGATTTTTACCGATCCACTGATCTGCGAAAGCGCGGATCTCGTCTAAGGAATCTGCAAGCTTGACGCCCCCAGCCTTACCTCGGCCTCCGGCATGAACCTGTACTTTGACAACCCAGCGGTCGCCGCCGATTTTTTGCGCAGCGGCTACGGCTTCGTCTGCGGTATCTACCGCATAGCCCTCGGACACTGGCAGGCCATAGCTGGCAAACAGACTCTTAGCCTGATACTCGTGTAGATTCATGGTGCTTTTTTACTCCCTCTTTGAACCCTGATGATAATTCTCAGTTTTTAGACCCGTGGCGATGAATCCTAGGACCGTTTCGCTCGGTTGACCGTATGTATGGCGTGCCCCCGTGCACTCAGGGCCGCCTCGTGAATGCCTTCTGACAGCGTTGGATGGGCAAACATGATCAGCCCTAAATCCTCGGCGGATGCACTAAACTCCATGCTAATAACCGCCTGAGCGATCAATTCAGACGCTTGGGCGCCGATAACGTGGATGCCCAGAATGCGATCGGTTTCGGCGTCTGCAATCAGACGAATCATGCCCTCGTTTTCCCCTGCTGCTAGAGCACGGCCGTTGGCTGCGTAGGGAAAGGTGCCTACGTTGAACTCTTCACCGTCGCTCTTAAGCTGTTGTTCGGTTTTTCCTACCCAAGCGATTTCCGGGTGGGTGTAGATGACGTTAGGCACGGTGTCGTAGTTCACCAACGGCTTATGACCGGCAATCCGCTCGGCCACCATAATGCCCTCTTCCATGCCTTTGTGGGCCAACATCGGGCCACGCACGACGTCACCTACCGCATACACGTTGGTGGCGTCGGTAGCACAAAGGTCGTTGACGTAGAGAAAACCGCGTTCATCTAGGTTGACCCCTGAATCCGCCGCTAACAGCCCTTCGGTATAGGGCAGACGACCCACTGCGACAATCAACCGATCAACGTCCAGCACCTGCTCTCCGTCTTTGTCTTGATAGGTAACGCTGACGTATTTGTTTTTGCCGCTGCCCTTCACTTCTGTACCGGTAACCCGGGCACCCATACGAATATCCAAACCCTGTTTGGTTAAGATGCGCTTAGCATCACGACTGATGCGGTGGTCTGCCATGGGTAAAAAATCATCCATGGCTTCTAAGATCACGGTTTCAGATCCAAGGCGATTCCATACGCTACCGAGCTCAAGACCTATGACACCCGCCCCAATTACACCCAAACGCTTGGGGGCTTGCTTGAACTCAAGAGCCCCGGTGGAGTCGACAATCAAGTCCCCTGTGAGCGGTGCCGGCGGAATGGCGGCCGGTACGGACCCCGGTGCCAGAATCACATGCTCTGCCTGAAGCATCTGCTCCTCGCCGCCGTGGGGCGTGTAGCCTACTTGTCGGTTGGCATAAAGCCGTCCCTTACCGGGCAAGGATGTGACCCCATTACCCTCGAACAGGGCAGCCACGCCGCCGGTGAGGCCCGCCACGACTTCGTCTTTACGCGCGATCATTTTCGGCACGTCGGCACTGACTTTGCCGGTTTTAATTCCCATGTCGGCGAAATCGTGCTGAGCCTCGACGAACTTATGGGAAGCATCCAACAATGCTTTGGAAGGAATACACCCCCAGTTAAGACAGGTGCCACCCAACACGGGCTTGTCTTCCTTATCCAGCATCATATTGATGCAGGCGGTATTCATACCCAGCTGGGCGGCACGGATAGCGGCGTGGTATCCCGCAGGACCACCGCCAATAACGATTACGTCATAGGAGTTACTCATGTTAAAGCTCCAATAAGATGCGGGCCGGATCTTCCAGCATACCTTTGATCGCGACCAAAAATTGCACCGCTTCCCGGCCATCAATGAGTCGGTGGTCGTAGGAAAGCGCTAGGTACATCATGGGCCGGATTACAATTTCACCATCAACAACCACTGCGCGATCCTGAATATTGTGCATACCCAGCACCCCGGTTTGCGGTGGATTGAGAATGGGGGTGGACATCATGGATCCGAAAATACCGCCATTTGAAATGGTGAAGGTACCGCCGGCCATATCCTCTAGGCCCAGCTTACCGGCACGGGCTTTCTCGCCATAGGCCATGATCTGATCTTCAATCTGAGCCAGCCCCAAGGCATCGGCGTCCCGAACAACTGGCACAACCAGGCCACGGTCTGTGGAGACCGCAACGCCAATGTCGTAATAACCGTGATAGACGATATCGTCGCCGTCGATACTGGCATTCACTGACGGGAAGCGTTTCAGTGCTTCCGTTGCCGCACGCACAAAAAAGGACATGAAACCCAGCTTAGTACCGTTATGGGCGGCCTGAAATTCCGTTTGATAACGCTTGCGCAGCTGCATGATGGGCTGCATGTCCACTTCGTTAAACGTGGTGAGCATCGCCGCGTTTTGCTGAGCCTCAACCAGTCGCTTCGCGACACTGGCTCGTAACCGAGTCATGGGAACCCGCCGTTCGACACGCTCCTCGTCTCCCATGACGGGAAGCTCCCCGGCCACCGTAGCTGATGCTTGCGCCGCCTGTGCCACCGGGGCCTGCGGCTCGGATACTGATTCGGTGGTTTCTGCACTTGCGCCGGAAGCCAGAGCCTTGGCAACGTCTTCCTTCGTAATGCGGCCATCGCGCCCGCTACCGGCGAGGCCTGCGATATTCAGTCCTGCTTCAGCCGCCATCTTTTTTGCGGCCGGGCTGGCGAAGCGATCACCATCGGCGGTGGCTTCCGGGGCTGCTTCCACGTCAGCTTGGGTAACTTGCTCTGTGGACGGAGACCCTGTGCCCGTGGCGCCTGCCTCAAAATGGGCGATCACTTCCTCGGAAAGCACGGTCTCACCTTCACCTTTGACGATGCTTTGCAGCACGCCATCCTCCGGCGCAAAAACTTCGATGACCACCTTGTCGGTTTCGATGTCCACCAGCAGGGTGTCACGAGCAACAAAGTCACCGGGCTTAAAATACCACTGGGCAACGCTGCCATCGGCTATCGACTCTGGAAAGATTGGGGCGTTAATTTCCATGCTCAAAGTCCATTCTCCATATCATCGCTGGGTTCTTCAGTAAGAGCCGACTGGATCAGTCGCTGTTGTTGTTCAATGTGCACGCTGGCATAACCCACGGCCGGGGCGGCAAACGCTTCGCGTCCGGCATAGTGCAAGCTTGGTGACGCCTGAAGGCCCTTGATGACCCGGCGGAGCCTGTGCTGAATTGAAAACCACGCTCCCTGATTGATGGGTTCTTCCTGACACCAAATCACTTGATTTAACTTGCTGTAAGGTGCCAGAGCCTCCAGCAGTTGATCATCCGGGAATGGATAGAGTTGCTCGAGGCGCACAATGGCGACATCTTTAAGCTCTTGCTCGGCCCTAGCTTCCCATAGGTCAAAGTAGACTTTGCCGCTGCACAGTACGACGCGTTTGACCTTCTTTGCTTCGAGCTCTTCCGTCTCGCCAATGACCAACTGGAACTGACCGTCACACAATTCGTCTACCGTTGAAACCGCCAACTTATGGCGCAACAGGCTCTTAGGCGTCATCGCCACCAGCGGCTTGCGGGTGGGTCTGATCGCTTGCCGCCGAATCATGTGGTACACCTGCGCCGGGGTCGAGGGCACACAAATCTGCATGTTGTGTTCGGCGCATAGCTGTAAGAATCGCTCCAGTCGCGCTGATGAATGCTCAGGACCGGCACCCTCGAAGCCGTGGGGGAGCAACATGGTCAAGCCACACAATCTGGCCCACTTGGTTTCACCAGAGCTTATAAACTGATCGATGACCACCTGGGCACCATTGGCGAAGTCGCCAAACTGAGCTTCCCAGACCACGAGGGTATTGGGGGCGGTGGTTGCATAGCCGTACTCAAAGGCCAGCACAGCTTCCTCTGACAGCAGTGAGTCGTATAGGTCAAAGGTTACGTCCTCTCGCAACAAATTCAGCGGTATCAAACGAGAGCCATCTTTTTGATTGTGCAAGGCCGCATGTCGGTGGGAAAACGTGCCTACGCCAACGTCTTGGCCAGTCAGGCGCACGGGATACCCTTGGTGAACCAAGGTTGCGTAAGCCATGACCTCGGCCATCCCCCAGTTCACGGGCATGGCTCCAGCGGCCATTTTGCGCCGGTCTTCCAGTATTTTCGTGACCTGACGGTGCAGGACAAAGCCATCCGGCAAGCTCTCAAGCCGATTGGTTAGTTCTTGAAAGGTGGCGTTATCGAAACTGGTGTCGGCGGGCGCATCGGTATCGTTGTTTAAATACGACGTCCAATCCACAAACAGCTTGGTGTCCGGTTCATGCACTAGGTCAAGGGCAACGCTTTTACCCTCTTCTAATGTCGTACGGTATCGCTCGGTCATGGCTTCCACTGTTTCGGACTGCACAACGCCCTCTTGCACCATCTTTTCACCGAACAAAGCGCAAACCGTGTTTTGGGATCGAATCTTCTGGTACATCAGCGGCTGAGTCTTCATGGGCTCTTCCGCCTCATTGTGGCCCCTGCGTCGGTAGCAGATCAGATCAATAACGACGTCTTTGCGGAATTCCATGCGGTAATCGGCGGCCAACTGAGTCGCAAAAATCACCGCCTCTGGGTCGTCGCCATTGACGTGAAGGATGGGCGCTTGAACCATCTTGGCGACTTCGGTGCAGTATTCTGTCGAACGCGCATCGATTTGCTTATGGGTGGTAAAACCGATTTGGTTGTTGACGATGATGTGCACCGTCCCGCCGGTTCTGAAACCGCGGGTCTGAGACATTTGAAACGTCTCCATGACCACCCCTTGACCGGCAAAGGCCGCGTCACCGTGGATCACGATGGGGGCTACCATGTCCCCTGCGTAGTCTTTGCGGCGGTCTTGGCGAGCCCTGACCGAACCCTCGGCAACAGGAGCAACGATCTCCAAATGCGACGGGTTAAACGCAAGGGCTAGGTGCATCTCGCCGCCAGGCGTCATCACATTGGAAGAGAATCCTTGGTGGTATTTAACGTCGCCGGAGCCGTTTTCGCTCTGAACGCGCCCGTCGAATTCGTCGAAAAGTTCGCCCGGATTTTTACCCAAGACGTTCACGAGCACATTCAGCCTGCCCCGATGGGCCATGGCAATCACCGATTCACGCACGCCATGAGTACCCAGCCGCTGCAACAGTTCATGCAGCATAGGGATCAAGCTCTCTCCGCCCTCCAGACCAAAGCGCTTGGTGCCGGGATAGCGCCGGTGCAGGTATTTCTCTAAGCCTTCCGCCGCGATCAAACGCTCGAGAATGCGCTGCTTTTGGGTGTCATCGAACTGGGGTTTGCCTCGGGCGCTTTCCAAGCGCTGCTGCACCCACAATTGTTCTCGGGCGTCGACAATGTGCATGTATTCCGCGCCGATTGAGCCGCAGTAAGTGCTCTCCAAGGCCTGCACCAAATCCCGTAGCTTCGCCGCACCGTCTCCGTAGTGGAATGTGCCGGTTTGGTAGGTTTCATCCAGGCTGGCGGGGGACAGGTTGTGATAGGCCAAATCCAACACCGGCATGGCCGGGCGTTCCATCATGCCTAAGGGGTCGATATTGGCTCGTTTGTGACCGCGGTGGCGGTAGGCGGCCACAAGGTCTTGCACCCGCATCTGCTGGGTCTCGTGGGCGTTGGATATTTCCGTGGCCACCTTCTCAGGCCGAGCTTTGAGCCGGTTTCGCCCCAGACGCTCAAAGTGCTGTACCACCTCTGAATGTGGGGTGTCGGGCCCTATGGTTGTCTCTACCGTGGGCAGTGTATCGAAGTAGCTGCGCCAAGCTTCGGGGATCTCGGTGGGGTCACGAAGATACTCTTCGTATAAATTCTCGATGTACGCTGCATTTTGTCCACCAAGGTGTGAACTGCGCAGCATTCGCTGCATGAAACCTTCGGTCACAACATTCCTCTTTTTGCCCAGCAAGGCTTCTGCCTCGCCCAGGGGCTCTGGTCACGAAACACGACTCGAATCACTCAATAGAAACATCAATCGAAAAACTCACGCTAGTGGTGAGTACCGCAGATCGGAGGATCTGGGAATAAATGGGATTCTCGGCTTTCCAGCCTGCGTTGCCAAGGGTTTTGCGCATATCAATGGCTGTTTCTTGCGAATGAGGCACCTGCAGGCTCACGGTCAGGGTTCACTACGGCTTATTTCTAAGCTGTCGTCATCACGACAGTCGTTGGGTGGGGCCAAATCACATCAGCCTTTGATGAATAAACGAACTGTTAGCGGCCGAGATCCGATGTGATCTAGGCCGCTCTTCAGGGTGCTAGGTCCCCTGCTGCATGAGCATGGTGCGAATTTTGCCGATAGCCCGGGTCGGGTTTAGACCCTTGGGACAGACGCTGACGCAATTCATGATGCCCCGGCAACGGAACACGCTGAATGGATCGTCCAGATTGGCCAACCGTTCTTCTGTGGCCGTATCCCGTGAATCCGCTAGAAAACGGTAGGCTTGCAGCAGTCCGGCAGGACCAATGAACTTGTCAGGATTCCACCAGAACGACGGGCAAGAGGTTGAGCAACAAGCGCATAAGATACATTCATACAGGCCGTCTAGCTTTTCTCTCTCTTCCGGGCTCTGCAGACGTTCTTGGGCTGGCGGAGCTTCCTTGTTCACGAGGTAAGGCTGAACCTTGGCGTATTGGTTATAAAACTGGGCCATGTCCACGACCAAGTCGCGGACAACAGGCAAGCCAGGCAAGGGGCGGAGCACGAGCTTGTTGCGCTTTACCACCTCGGAGACAGGCGTGATACAGGCCAACCCGTTCTTGCCGTTCATGTTGATACCATCGGAACCGCATACGCCTTCGCGGCAGCTGCGACGGAAACTCAGGGTCGGATCTTCGTCCTTCATCAAGTGGAGTACGTCGAGAACCATCAGGTCGCGGCCTTCTGGTAGTTCCACTTCCACATCGCGCATTACCGGCACTTCATCTAGGTCGGGGTTGTAGCGATAGACACTTACTTGCATGACAGTAGCCCTAAAATTGTAGTTGATTCGTTGTTAACGCTGTTCCGATGGCGACCTAGTAAACCCGTTCCTTGGGTTCGAAGGCTTCCATGGTCCGAGGCGCAAAGTTCACGTCCCGCTTGCCTACCCGCTTGTCTTCGGGGAAGTACATGGAATGACACAGCCAGTTCTCATCGTCGCGGCTCTGGTAATCGTCTCGAGCGTGAGCACCACGGCTCTCTTTTCGACCTTCAGCGGTGATTGCGGTCGCTTCGGCAACCTCTAGCAGATTATCCAGTTCCAAGGCTTCTAAGCGGGCGGTGTTAAAGGCTGACGACTTATCAGGCATGTCTGCGTTTGCGATGCGCTCTCGCAGATCTGCAAGCTGCTTAATGCCTTCCTGCATGTTCTTTTCGGTACGGAATACGCCAAAGCTGTTCTGCATGGTAGTTTGCAGTTCTTTCTTCAGGTCGTAGATGGACTCACCACCATTGGATTCATTCCAACGATTCAGGCGGGCCATGGATGCCTCAATGTCTGATTCACTGGCTTCACGATAGGAAACGCCCTGGCGCATGACTTGCTCAATATGCAAACCGGCTGCACGGCCGAATACCACCAAATCCAAGAGAGAATTGCCGCCCAGTCGGTTAGCACCGTGTACCGACACACAGGCCGCTTCGCCAGCAGCGTATAGCCCTTCAACGGCGACATCTTCACCGGATGCATTCTGAGTCAGGGCTTGTCCGCTCACCTGAGTTGGAATACCGCCCATCATGTAGTGACAGGTGGGTACAACGGGAATCGGTTCTTTGACCGGATCCACGTGAGCAAAGGTACGCGAAAGCTCCAAGATCCCGGGCAGGCGACTGTTCAGAACTTCCTCGCCCAGGTGGTCTAACTTTAACTTCACATGATCGCCGTCCGGGCCACAGCCTCGGCCTTCGATGATCTCGATAACCATGGAGCGGGCGACCACGTCACGACCCGCCAGATCTTTGGCCGACGGCGCGTAGCGCTCCATAAAACGCTCGCCGTCCTTGTTGATCAGATAACCGCCTTCACCGCGGCAACCTTCAGTAACCAGCGTTCCGGCCCCGGCAATACCCGTTGGATGGAACTGCCACATCTCGATGTCTTGCACGGGAACCCCGGCCCGTAGGGCCATCCCGATGCCGTCCCCGGTGCACATCAGTGCATTGGTGGTCGAGGCATAGATACGTCCTGCCCCACCGGTGGCGACAACCGTTGCCTTGGAGCTGATATGAACAACTTCGCCTGTTTCCATGCACAGAGCGATGACACCAACCACAACCCCATCTTGGTTCTTCACCATGTCCACGGCGAACCACTCGTTTAGAAAGGTGGTGTCGGCTTTGACATTGGCTTGATACAGCGTGTGCAGGAGCGCGTGACCGGTTCGGTCTGCGGCAGCGCAGGTTCGAGCCGCTTGACCACCCTTACCGAAGTCCTTGGACTGGCCGCCGAAGGGACGCTGATAGATACGCCCATTTTCAGTACGGGAAAACGGTAGACCCATGTGCTCGAGTTCGAACACCGCTTGTGGGCCTTCGGAACACATGTACTCGATGGCGTCTTGATCGCCGATGTAATCGGAGCCTTTGACCGTGTCGTACATATGCCAACGCCAGTCATCATTTGGATCATCACTGGCAATCGCGCAGGTGATGCCACCTTGGGCTGATACCGTGTGCGAACGCGTGGGAAACACTTTACTGATCACTGCTGTTTTAAGGCCTGATTGGGCCAACTGCAGCGCTGCTCGTAAACCGGAACCGCCGCCGCCTACGATGACGCCGTCAAATTCCATTTTGCGTATTTGAGCCATGTGATAGTTCCTAACAATAAATTCTTTAAATACCCAAACCCGGGGTAACCGAGCCTAGAACTGCCAAACCAGGCGCATGGCCCAGATCAGGTAGACAAATAGCACCAGCATACACACCGCCTGATAGGCGAACCGCACTGAGGTGGCGTATTGCCCGACGTGAGCGGGACGCAAGTAGTCTGTACCAATGGTCCACAGACCAATCCAAGCGTGAGCTACCGTAGATAGCACCGCTAGAGTTCCCGCAATCTTCATCGCAGGTGTGGCAAAGAACGCCGTTAGCACTGCAAAATCAATGCTGGGCGTAAGCAAAAAGAACGCCATAACCCACGTAAAGTACGCGGTAAGAATAACCGCGGTCGCACGCTGTACAACCCAATCTGATAGACCACTGTTGGACAGGGCCATGACCTGAGAAACCTGCTTTACCATAAGATTGCTCCAATAACGGCGGTGGATATAACGGTGAGCGCGATAACGACCATGGATCCATAGCGGGCAGCGGCGACCGAATCGCCCAAGTGGAAATCCATCAGAATGTGTTTGAGGCCGGCAAGGATGTGGAATTCTAACGCTGCGATGAGGCCTAAAAGAATGAACTTTGATAGTGGTTGGGCTATCAGTGCTTGGGCCGCTGCAAAGCCTTCTGGTGACGCCAACGCCATATCCAATGCATAAAGGGCAAAGGCCACACCGACGAAGAGTATGACGCCGGTAATCCGGTGAGTGATTGAAACCAGAGCCGCCAGCGGAAAACTGAAGGCGAGCAGGTTCAGGTTGACAGGTCTGTCTGTCTTCATATCCACGATCCTAACGTTGATGATTGTTTGGCATGCCGGCTTGATCGATTCCAGTGTTCCCACGCACTGCCAATCGACGAGCCGTCCCGGACCGCTCCCGGGCGCCGGCATTTTAATCGCCAAACCCCATGATGCCAAGGACTTCACACATTTCCGACTTTCTTACAGTGCCATTGGCGCTGGATCTTGGATAGCGGCGCAACTCGGCCACAGCCTTGACGCTGGCCCAGAACCCCCACTTTTTTCCGCTCACGATATAAATGCTTGGCAATTGCCTCACAAAACTGGAAATGCCCGTTGGTTTCGTCAATTATAGATGTGCTATCCAAGTTCTGGCGCTTGGGATGGTGGCTACGGCCACGAACACAATGCCGAAGATTGGATCAACCCTAGCAACTGCTGCTGTTCAGCGTGGAGTAGAGGGAACAACCGGAATTATCAAAACGACCGGATTTATGGAGAGAAAGGGAAAACAATGTCCGAACAAAACGCACAGCATGCAGAGCTAAAAATTCCCGGAGCTGACGCTCCAATTGAGCTGCCAATCTACTCTGGCAGCATTGGCCCCGACGTGATCGACGTGGGCAAGCTCACCAGCCAAGGCCACTTCACTTATGACCCTGGCTTCGTATCCACAGCCTCCTGTGAATCCGGTATTACCTATATCGATGGTGACGAAGGGGTTCTGCTACACCGGGGTTATCCGATTGAGCAGTTGGCAGAGAAGTCCGATTACTTGGAACTTTGCTACCTGCTGCTGAATGGCGAGCTTCCAGATTCGGCCACCAAGACCGAATTTGTGGACACCATCAAAAACCACACCATGGTGAATGAGCAGCTACGCAGCTTTTTCAAAGGCTTTCGACCCGATGCGCACCCCATGGCCATCATGTGTGGCGTGGTCGGTGCCCTGTCATCGTTTTACCACGACTCTTTGGACATCGATAACGCTCAGCATCGCATGATCACTGCCCATCGCTTGATCGCGAAGATGCCAACCCTAGCCGCAATGAGCTACAAACACGCACAGGGACAACCCTTCATCTACCCTCGAAACGATCTGGGGTACGCAGAAAACTTCCTGCACATGATGTTTGCCACCCCCTGCGAGGACTACCAAGTCAGCCCGACCTTGGCAAAAGCCATGGACCGCATATTCTTACTACACGCAGACCATGAGCAAAACGCCTCAACATCCACCGTGCGCCTTGCTGGCTCCACAGGTGCCAACCCGTTTGCCAGTGTCGCTGCTGGTATTGCTGCTCTTTGGGGTCCCTCCCATGGCGGAGCCAACGAAGCGGTGTTGAACATGCTGGACGAGATCGGCAGCGTGGACAAGATTCCCGAATATGTGAAGCGGGCGAAAGATAAAGACGATCCATTCCGCATCATGGGCTTTGGTCACCGGGTTTATAAAAACTACGACCCTCGTGCCACAGTGATGCAGCAAACCTGTCATGAGGTGCTGGAAGAACTTGGCGTCGAAAACGATCCCGTACTGGCCATGGCCAGAGAGCTGGAACGCATTGCCCTAGAAGATGAGTACTTTGTCGAAAAACGCCTGTATCCAAATGTCGACTTCTACTCGGGCATCATCCTGAAAGCCATCGGCATTCCGGTTGAGATGTTCACGGTCATCTTTGCCACGGGCCGCACCCCGGGCTGGATCGCGCACTGGTGCGAAATGATCGGCGGCAACTACAAGATTGGCCGACCTCGACAGCTGTATACCGGAAGCCCTAAGCGGGATTTCGTCAGCGTCGAAAACCGCTAGCCCTGAAGACAACAGCGCGGGCTTCGCCCGCGCTGTTCTGCTCTTACCTTCCCCAAAATTACTGATGCAAGGTTCTGATGCCGGGACCTGTTATCAGGCCTCGATGGAGGGTCCTGCGACAAGACATTGCTCTACAGGACCTTAATCTGAGGGCCTCACCGCCCTACATTCCATTGCCTAGATGCTAGCGGGTCTACTTCAGCCGCCGGAGTAGACTGGAGGTGTCCCATCTGCCGCCGCCAAGACTTTGGACATCAGCATAAAACTGATCCACCAAGGCAGTCAGAGGAAGGCGAGCTTCCAGCTCTCGGGCTGTCTCCAGCGCGATGTTCAGATCCTTGCGCATCCAATCCACCGCGAAACCAAATTCGTATTCATCCCGGGCCATGGTTTCTGCCCGATTATTCATTTGCCAGCTTTGCGCGGCCCCTTGAGAAATCACGTCCACTACGCTGTCCACATCGAGGCCCGCTTGTTGCGCAAAATGCACGCCCTCGCTCAACCCTTGAAGCACGCCGGCGATACAAATCTGGTTGACCATTTTGGTAAGCTGGCCAGCCCCCACACCGCCCATGAGAGCGTGTTTTTTCGCGAAGCAATCGAAGTAGGGTTGAGCGCGGGTATAGTCGGCTTCGCTGCCACCGACCATTACCGTCAGCGCTCCATTTTCAGCCCCAGCCTGTCCACCAGAAACCGGTGCATCCAAAAAACTTACCTGTCTTTCGCCACAGGCGTCTGCCAGCGTTTGGGCCAAGCGCTTGGACGCCGTCGTATGGTCAACCAACAGTGATCCGCTGCTCATACCTGCTAAGGCGCCATTTTCGCCTAACACCACGCTGACTACATCGTGATCGTTCCCCACACAAACAAATACCACGTCAGCCCCGGCCGCGGCCTCCTTTGGGGTCATCGCGGTAGCGCACTGTGCAGGTCTGTCACCGAAAGCATCCAGCCACTGATTGGCCCGACTTGTATTGCGGTTATAGACGGTTACGGCACTGGCGCTCATGGCCAAGTGCCCTGCCATCGGAAACCCCATGACGCCCAATCCAATAAACGCAACCGAACCCAAAGAATTAGCCATATGTGTTGTTCTCTTAAACCGTGAATAAAATGACATGACTGGACCGCACCAAAAACCGTCAATGAGCCCGTTTTAGGGCCAGCCGAACACGGCAAACTATACTGAAAACTCAGCCCAAGAGTCAGATGGGGCTGTCCGTCATCCGGTCGCCGAGCAAGCGCCTAGTGAAAAGACCACATTTCTCTCGCATCATGGTCATGGCTTGGCTATAAATGACCACGTTTGTCATCAGCTCGCCGCCACGGATCAGGCTGAGAAATTACTAGGGAACCCAATGCCAGAGCTTCGCGATCTACCCGCCATCGAATCGCTGTTACAGTCCAGTGCTATCGCCGATTTGATTCAACAGCACGGTACCCAAGTGGTGAAAGCTGGGCTGCGCGAACTTCAGCAGACCATGCGAACGGATCGATCTGTGCCTGACTGGGGAGTCGAGGCCCAAGGTTATGCCCAAGCATTGGCGCAAAGCCTGTCCAAGACAGACTACACCCCGGTTTTCAACTTAACCGGCACCGTTATCCACACCAATTTAGGGCGCGCACTGATCAGCCAAACCCTTTGGCGAGACATAGAACCACTCGTCACTCGACCGATGAACCTAGAATATGACCTAGTCAAAGGTGTGCGCGGCCAACGGGAAAACATTGTTGAGGAACGTCTGAGCGAGCTTATGAACTGCGAAGCCGTGACCATCGTCAACAACTGTGCAGCCGCACTGATGCTGGTCCTCAACACCTTTGGCCTTAGAGCACAGGTACCGGTATCCCGGGGAGAACTGGTGGAAATTGGCGGCAGCTTCCGACTGCCCGAGCTGATGAGCCGGGCTGGCTGCGAGTTAGTAGAAGTGGGCACCACCAACAGAACTCGACTTCGCGACTACGCTGCCGTGGCTGACCGCGCCTCCATGCTGCTAAAGATCCATCCCAGCAATTATCACATTGAGGGCTTTACCGAATCGGTGGAGGCTCCGGCGCTTGCGGGGTTGGCCAAGGAACACGGCATACCCAGCTGCGTGGATTTGGGTAGCGGCAGCTTGGTGGATCTAAGCCAATGGGGACTGCCAAAAGAACCGACCCCCCAAAGCGTGTTAGACCAAGGAGTGGATCTAGTCACCTTCAGCGGCGACAAGCTGCTGGGTTCGGTGCAGTGCGGGATTATTGCCGGGCGCAAAGAACTGATCGAACAGATCCGCAGCAACCCCATGAAACGAGCTTTGAGGGCGGACAAAGTCACCATGGCGATCCTAAATGCCACGCTCAAACTGTACAGCGACCCTCAGCAACTACCAGAGCATCTGCCGCTTCTGAAAACGCTCACTCTATCCCAAGACGCATTGCGGTCACGGGCAAAGCAGCTGATCGAGGGCCTGCCCGAGTCACTCACCGGCACCATGATTGAAAGCGAAGCACAAATCGGCAGTGGTGCCCTCCCCGATCAGACCATCGATAGCATTGGTGTAATCCTGCAACACCCAAGCCTTAGCGCACAAAAACTCGCAGACGCTCTGCGCCAGAGCAAAATCCCTATTATCGGCCGGATTAAGGCGGATCAGGTCATTTTAGATATGCGCGGTGCTGATCCCTTGGACGAGCTAATCGGCCACATACAGTCTCTCGATTTGATGCCATGATTATTACCTTGGCTGGCCATGTCGATCATGGCAAAACCACATTAGTTCAGGCGCTCACTGGCGTGGACACGGACCGGCTGGCCGAAGAAAAAGCTCGGGGCCTGACCATTGACCTTGGCTTTGCTTATACCGACAAGCTGGGCTTTGTTGACGTACCCGGGCACCAGAAATTTATCCATAACATGGTGGCCGGCGTGGCGGCGCAACAACACGCGTTGATGGTTATCGCCGCCGACGATGGCCCAATGCCCCAGAGCAGGGAGCATCTGGAAATTCTGACCTTGATGGGTCTCAGCCAAGGCACCATTGTCATGACCAAGTGCGACTTGGTCGACGATGCCCGGCTTGAGCAATGTAGAGCTGAAATCGAAGCCTTAGTCGACGGCACGTTTTTGCAAAGTGCAGCAGTTTTTCAAACCCATGCTCAAGATCCAGCCTGCTATAAAAGCCTGCTTGCGCATCTTGAAGAGACTGGGGCTACCCATGACAAATCCGTTGGCGAAGAGAGCTTTCGGCTGGCCATAGACCGCGCCTTTACGGTCAAGGGTGCCGGCGTCGTGGTCACAGGAACCGTGCACTGCGGATCCGTCAACGTGGGGGATCAGCTGTGTCACTTTCCCAGCGGAAAAGAACTGCGCGTTCGCTCGATGCGTGTTCAGAACCACGCATCTGATATGGCCAAGAGCGGTGATCGCTGCGCATTGAATATCGTCGGCCTATCCTTAGACGACGTGAAGCGCGGGCACTGGCTCAGCGCTAACCCTAGCCGAGGCTTCAGCTCGGTAAGCATCAGGCTGGATCGCGCCCCTAGCTTCCCCCGTGCCCTGAAACACTGGATGCCCGTGCATGTCTACCACGCCACCAGCCACAGCACAGGACGCCTTGCCCTCTATACCAATACCCCAGAGGAACAGATATGGGCTGAGATCGTCTGCGACGAACCCTTGGCCTGTCATCGCGGAGATCGGTTGGTAATTCGCGATCAGGCTTTGGATGCCACACTGGGTGGCGGCGAAGTGCTCTTCACCCAAGCTTTGCAAGCACGACGGCGGAATACTCAGCACCACCGAAACTTGGTTGCCGACTACGCCCAACCATCACCAGACCAAAGCTTTGCCGCATTGCTAAAGCGCGGCGCATTGCTTCGGGACCAATTTCGAGGGGTATGGAATGTCTCCGACACTCAGCTCCAAATACTGGAAGATGCCCAGCCTGTGCTGAAAGTCGGCGACCGACTGATGACTCCCGTCGCCTGGCAGCAACTCAAAGAGCTCGCGGTGGCGCAGATTGAAGCTGCAGGTTCCGCCACGGCAAAAACCTTAAGTTCTAACTCACAGGGAGATCCGTTAGAGCAGGCTCACCCTGACATTCGACGGTCTGTTTTGGCACAGCTGCTCCAAGAGCAGCGTATTGAGCAATCCGGCGGTCTTTACCGAATTCCCAGCAAGGGCGACTCGCTGCCCGGAGATCTGCAAGGCCTGTGGGATAAGCTGGAACCCGAACTGGATCATATGCAGGCACCCAGCTCAGGGGACCTCGCCAAATTACTCAACAGGCCCTTGGCCGGCTTAGAAAAACAACTGGTGGCACTGACGAAACATGGCAAGTTGATACACCTAGGTGCTCATCGCTTCTATCTGCCCGCACGGCTGCAGTCCATCGCTGACATCGTGCGCGCTATGGTCGACAGGGACGGCAGCATGACCGTCAAGGCATTTCGAGATCAGACCGGCATTGGGCGCAACGTGGCCATTGAAGTGTTGGAGTATTTTGACGGCAAGGGTTTTACCCGGCGTCAAGGCAATGAGCGCGTCATTCTGCGCCAGATGGACTTTGCCTAGCTCAGAGAATCGTGAGCTTCATTCTTTTGCGGCCAAAATCCTAGGCCCTCGGCTAACCGTTGCTGCGTGCCCGAGGTCCCAATTTTTCGTAGGTAGGATCAACAGAGGCTGCAGGCCGGTCGCTCAACAGCACCTCCACTCCCGCGTCTAAGGACGTATCGACGGATCGTTTGACGGCAGCGTCAAAGGATTGCTCAACCTGCTTGATGGCCAAGGATTTATCCGTGGCAGCACGCTGCATATTCGCTGTATTGAGTGGGCCTAGGGCGACGTTGTCGGCCATACGTCCTCCAAAAGTTGATATCACTCTGTGACTGTATACCCAACCGTGCGAACTGCAACACCTTTTAGAAGCAGAACATTGGACGAAAACACCAAGTAACAGACCACGGAGAGCCTGCCTCACAAGCCGTTACCGCTACCGGCGCGTTCGATAGACTTTGGGTATTTGTCTTTTGCTCCGAAGTTTAGCCCTCTCACATCATGGGCTTGCTGCTGCCAGTTGTTCCAGCAAGTCTGGCGGGAAGCTGCCAGCAAACGGTTCAATACCAAGCTTGCGGCGCAAGCTCTCAATGTCCCGGCCCCACTCTCGCTCCCACTCG
Organism: Gammaproteobacteria bacterium; assembly: GCA_038151515.1. Classification (GTDB taxonomy): domain Bacteria; phylum Pseudomonadota; class Gammaproteobacteria; order Pseudomonadales; family Azotimanducaceae; genus UBA4421. The sequence continues at coordinate 16,865 of JAYOVN010000020.1, forward strand.
ACCGCCATCAGCGGAGGACATTGAGCGCCGTGATGCCATGCCTCGGACAAATTCTGCAGCAACAGACCGAACCCTTGGGGCTGCCGAAGATGACTCATAGTGCACACCGTTGTCAGAAACATCGCTGAGTAATTGTGACCAAATTGAGCCAACTGAAAGGCGGAAATTGCCATTTCGTGGAGGCTGGTGGTTTGATACCCCGCCATCAAATGCCAGACGTCGTGCATCTGCAGAATGCGCGTATTGAGATAACCCAGGGCCGGGCTAAGGCTCCCAAGGCCAATGGCATCCCGGTCCAACACCTCGGGATCAAACCCATTGTCCACCCACATACTCAGCAGTTCCCGAGCCAAGCTGCCAAGGGGTAATTCCCCCAGTTCGGCCAGCGAAATCATAGGGGGTATTGGCTTGCCTTCCGCCCGATCGGCTCCGGGGTGATCCACAGCAGCCTGCTCGCTCAATGCCGCATAGCCACCATCTAGAGCGGCGCCGAGGCTCGCCACCGCCACGGTAATGGATGTGGCATCGTAACCACCGTCTGGGCCGGTCAACGTGTCTTCAAAAATCCGCCAAAACGCCTCTGGAATCGCGACAGCCGCTGCGTCACTGCTTACATCGGAAGCCGGCAACCCCAATTGCGCATTGCAAATGGTTGAAAAAACCGCGGGAATCGCCCCGGGTGCTGCACAGGAGGCCCATAACATGGCACCGCAAATCCGGGCTTGGGCAGCCCTGTCACCCCTTGTCGCTAAAGCAGTGGCTGCAGCCAACTGGGCTAAATCGGGCTTGAAGGTTAGTTCTCGGATGTTTTGAAAATCACGGGTCACACTGAAACGCCTTGGAAAACCGACTCAAGATTATGCTCAGCTTCCTCTACAAACAGAACCGCTATATCAACCGTTAGTTGACCGGTAGCCAACCAACACCGCGAAGCATAGAATCGCTGGCGGAAGAGTATCGCTCCCGGTGGGGTGCGCGGCCTTCAAAGCCGTTGAGGCGCGACTACGTGCCTGGTGGGTTCGACTCCTACCTCTTCCGCCAACATTTTTTAATCAATAGCTTACGTGACATTATTGATTCTGCCTCTTGTACCCTCCACTAAAGGCTTTTCCCTGCATAGGCGGTAGGTTTTGTTCTTTCTCACAAACTCAGCATAAACCCCAGAACACTAACCCCACCCCGGGGCACCCCACTTGTCAGCTTGGAACTAATAGGATTCGGGTGTATTACTAATCTGGACTGATGAAGCTGGCGTGAGGGAACCTTAGTAGCCATAAAGTAGATGAGTGATACACCTCGAGCCGCCGTGTATTGGCAGATAAAGCAGTCTTCGCTCAGTGCAGAGCGGACTATTGCTAGGGTACGTCAGGCCTCCGACACGTCTGTAAGCGGCTGTTTACCCTTCCTTGAGCGAAGGAGAGACACCAACATCAGCCCTCTTCCAACATTTCGCCGATTTCGCACCCCTCTTCAGGCCGCTCGGTTGGCGCTGCCCTCTGCTTCTCTTGCCAGTGTTAGCTCTTCAGGGACTGCCTTAGTTCTGAGCCGACCTTTTTGAATCCATACTTTTCGTAGAAAGGAAGGTTTTGTTCGGTGGTCTCAATCAGATACAGGCCGTACTCCGCGCATCCTCGCAATTTTGCCTGCTCGACTGTTTTTTCTACCAAACGGCCGCCTATGTTCTGACCACGACCGGCGGGATCGACGATTAATTCCTCAAGTTGGCAGTACTCGCCGCCATATCGCATAGCAAGATTGTATGAAACGGATGCCATGCCAAGGATTTTGCCGCCGCCTTCTGCAACAAAAACCTCGCCACGGGTGTTATCGAGAAGTTGTTCGAAAATCTTGGGCGCTAGCGGATCGGTTGAACCGCCCGTAAAACTTGCGAGACTCTGAAGTAATTCCATGCAGCTTTGGCTGTCATCCTGTTCTGCATTTCTTATAAAAAGTGTCATCTTCTCTTGTCTCCACTAAAGTCCATCACGCCTCGAATCAGCAATCATCAAGGCAGCTTGTTCAACCGTTACTTTAGCCTGCAACCCTCAAGCTGCAACAAAAGAACGACTTCCGAGCACAACCGGTGGGTGCTGAAGTTCACCTTGCACCCTCGCTCTACATCAATCAGTGTTCGTTTACGGATAATTGTCTTCATCAAGCCGGAGCGGCTCAGCCGAACAAGGCACTGCGTGGTATTCCTCGAACACTAAGCGCTAGGAGATTTAAACGTGGATCAAAACGACAAAGCTGGTTTTTGGATTGTGACAGGCGCGGCATCGGGTATCGGCGCAGCAGTTGTCAGGGCGGTGAGAAACTCAGGGACTAATGTAGTTGCGCTGGACGTCGATGAAGCCAAAGGTTCAGCGCTAGCGGAAGAGACTGGCGCGCTGTACCGGGTTTTGGATGTTGGTGACTTCGATCAATGGCAGCAATTCGCTGACTACCTAGCCTCTGAAAGCCCAAGTCTTGGGTCGCCAACGCGAATTCACCTCAATGCAGGCATTCAAATTGCTCCGCCAGACGCACCGTTGTCTGAGTATCAGCTAGAGGCAGCAACCTTAGAGCGTTACAGGCGTATGATGAGTGTCAATGTCGATGGGGTCGTATTCGGCTTGCAGACGCTTTTGCCGCTGTTGGCGCCCGGCGCAGCAATCGTTGTGACCGCATCTCTCGCTGGTGTTACTCCTTATGCAATTGACCCGCTTTATGCGATGAGCAAACACGCGGTGGTGGGGCTCGTGCGGAGTTTGGCACCAGAGCTCACAAAACGAGGCATTCGTATACATGCCCTTTGCCCTGGCGCCGTAGCCACTGAAATCATACCTCACGCTCAAAAGACCAACGACGCGCTCTTTATGGCCCCTGAGGATCTTGCGAAGGATGTGGTCGAGCTCATGGAAGAACCAGAAAGTGGCAAAAGCTGGGTTAGGTTGCGCGCGGACAAACCACGTTATGTGATTCGCGCGCCAGGCGACAAAACGGTCTAAGGAGAAGTTACATGTCCACACTGAAAATCGCGGCAGTTTTTGCGGATAAGGCAGAAGCAAGGAAAGTGGCTAAATCCAGCCAAAGCCTTGTGTTTGAAGCGTCTGCTGAAACGACTGAACACCTCCCCTTCGCTGCGCTTGTTCTAGGCACTTCTGAAGGCCTCATGGATCTCAAGCAACGAACAGATGTGGGTTTGTATCTCGTCAATGAGCGCGCCGTATTAAATCAGCCTCTAAGCTTGCTTGACGAGGATACGTTGCCGGTAATCGCTGGCGTCTTTCCAATGGTGGCAAATCCAGAAATTGGCCCCAAGGCAGCGGACACGCATTGGCGCGAGCAGCATGCGCCTATCGCACTGGATGTGCACACTGCTATGACACATTACTATCAGCTTTCAGTCCTCCACCGGTTCTCAGGCGAAGATTGGAACGGTTTAGCGCTGTGCTGCTTTGCAAACGAAGACGATCTGCGGAATAAGTTCTATGGTTCTCCAGAGGGCAAGCGGCGGGTGGCCCTTGATGTTGCAAAATTTGCTGACACAAGAAACTCGCCACGTCGTGTTGTGACTCGGTTGGTTTAAGTAAGTTTTTCACCCGAAGGCACCGACAAGACGTGGTTTGATTTAGCCGCTGACCGCCAGGCTTTCGTTGTGTTGCTGGTGATTACTTGAGATTACCAACCTGAAGCGCTGCCAAGGCAAAGGCGCCAACAATTAGACCATTGCGCTTAACAAAGGCCCTTTGAGGCGCCGTCAACAATGCGCAGCGCGGCTCACCACAACATTCATGCGCGCGTAAGGGTCTGATCGTCCACCATTGCATCCAGTTGTTTTTGTACCGCCTTGGCCCATCGAGGATGCGTCAGAATCCAGAACTTTTCCGCTTCAATGGCGCTAGCAACAAGTTCGCCTACCTCGTCCGGATGCATGCCCTGTTCCAACGCCGATTGAATATTCCCCGCTAATTTCCCAGCCTTTTCATTATCGTTTTTTGGCTTACCTTGGCCCGGACGATAGTCGACCGAATGACGACTGATGTTCGTGTTGATAGGCCCCGGACACAATACGGATGCCCTTACATTGCTTTGCTTGGCTCGCAGTTCCCGCTCTGTGGCCGCCATCAGTGCGACAACCCCGTGCTTGGCAACGTTGTAAGCGCCCATCATCTGTGACGAAATCAAGCCCGCCATCGAAGACGTCGCGTTAATATGTCCTTCGCCCTGAGCTTCAATTAGCGGCAAAAACGTTTTGACCGCATAGATCGGCCCCCACAAGTCGACGTTAATAATCCATTCCCAGTCCGACAGCTTGACGTTGCGAGCGGAGGTTGGAATACCAACACCGGCATTACTGCACACCACATGGACACCCCCGAAGCGATCCATGGCGGTATCGGCCAAACGCTCAACATCATCGAGCTTGGACGCATCACAAATCTGGCTTACAACGGCAACGCCGGCACCCAAAAATTCCTGCTCCGCAGCTTGCAAAAGTTCCTCATTTAAATCGGCAAGCACCAGTTGCATGCCGCGCTTTGCAAAAGACCGTGCCATGCCTAGCCCAATACCACTGGCAGCACCGGTAATGACCGCAGTTCGCCCAGAAAATTCCTGCATCGCGCACTCTCCCTCTTATTCTCGTGTTGTGGTTAAAAATGCTGCTTCGACGTTGCTGATCTGCTCCGGTGACCAACCCAACCATTGTTTCAATACTTCTTCGTTATGTTCGCCCAGATGGGGGGCGCCTGCTCTGACTTGTGACTCCAGATGCTTGTATCGATAGGGTGATGATGGAATCAAGCGCTTGCCGCCTGCTCGATCATCGACCTCCGCAATTGAGTTTCGCGCTGCCACCGAAGCGAGTTCTTGAACATCAGATGCCGGCCTAACATCACCCCAAGCAATGTTCATTCGATCAAGCGCTTCGATGACTTCTTCCCTATTGCGGCAAGTCTCTGTGAAAAAATGTTTAGAGGCCGCGCGGCGTGCTTTGACTTTTTCTTCAAGGGAAACGTCTTGGACCTCTTCCAGACCGTCGCTCAGCTTGTAAACCGTGCTGAGTAATTTCCAAATGTATCTAAACTCACCTGCGAGCATGAGCAAACCGCCAGCGGTTTCATGCACTTCATTCGTGACGCCCATGTTTACGCCTTCGAGGGCATAGTGCATACCATCGTTTGTCACCACCGTTGCATCAACCATGGAGACCTCCACATGGTCCCCTCGCCCGGATTGTTCTCTTGCGTATAACGCTGCCAGCAGACCAACGAGGCCATGCATCGAGGCATTCGTATCCGCAACTGAAAGTGGCAACTCGACTGGAAACGCGCCCGTTAACTCCGCCTGTCGCGCAATCAGCCCTGTCTCAGCATGAATGATGGGCGCGTAGGCCGCTCGGTGACTGTCAGCGTTGTTTGCACCAAAACCAGAGATGGACAGCATGATCAAACGCGGATTTATTTCGGCCAACGTGTCGTAATCAAGCCCCAATCGTTGCATGACATCCGGTCGGAAATTTTCAATCAGCACATCGGCCTCTGCCAGAAGTGACTTTGCAACCGATAGGCCCTTTGGATGTCGCAGGTCAACCGCAATGTTTCGCTTCCCAGCGTTCTGCTGGTGGTAGTAGCCAGAAATACCACTACGTTTAACTCCCCAATGTCGAGTAACGTCCCCTTCCGGCGGCTCGAGTTTTACAACGTCAGCGCCCAAGTCACTGAGCATTCGTCCTGCAAATGGCCCCGCTAAAACACGCGACAGATCTAGGACTTTAAGTCCGGCAAGTGGATAACTCATTCCTTACTCCTAGAATGCCTCGATCAGTTTTCTCTCGCGGCCAGATGAAAGTTGTCTTCCATTTTTTCGCGCACCTGGCCTTGGTGCTGAAAATACTGTCTAAATCCCCCGTTATAGTTACCGTCCTGACGTCTTTGCTCATTGCCCTCAAAGTTATAGTAACCGGGCGTGCATTCTTCAGAACGATTGGTCTTGCCACGATGCTGGATGACGTTTTGCACCCACCACTCTTCGGCCTCATCTTTGACATCGAGAACGTGATAGTCGTTAGCGCGAACATAGTCGATACACGCAGCAATATGATCACCCTGTGTTTGCAGCATCTCCGTGAGGTTGAACTGGAAGGACGCTTGATATCCACCCATGATGAACAGGTTTGGAAAGCCCGCGGTATGAATACCCAGCAAGGTCCGGATGCCCTGAGCGTACTTGTCCTGAAGATTCACACCACCCGCACCGACAATGTCGTTATAGATACCGGTCTGCTGGACCTCGAAGCCGGTTGCGTAAATCAACAAATCTAGACCATATTCTTTACCGTCGAATACTGGGCCTTGAGGACTAATCTGCGTTATCCCCTGCCCTTGGGTATCTACCAGATGCACATTGGGCAAGTTGAAGGATGGCAGGTACTCATTGTGAAAACACGGACGCTTACACATGAACATGTACCAAGGCTTCAACGCATCGGCAGTCGCAGGATCATCAACAATTTCATCGATGCGTCTATGGATACGCATCATGTAGTCGATATTGGCGTTTTCCTGTTTCCGGAGCTTTTCCTCGGGTGACGTAGCGCCCTTCGCGGCGCGCTTCTCGAGGGAGTTTTCAACCGCGGCGAGCACTTTTTCACGCCTTTTGTGTTGCCAACCGGGCTGAAGTTTACGCGCCCAGTTCGGATCGGTAGGCCAGTCATCTCGAATATCAATCGATGAGGGCGTGCGCTGAAATACGAAAACTTCCTTTGCCACCTTGGCAAGCTCTGGAACGATCTGTACCGCACTGGCGCCGGTGCCAATGATACCAACCACCTTGTCTCTCAAGTGCTCCAAATTCTCGCCGGTGTAATCGTAGTCCCACCGAGATGTATGGAAAGAATGTCCAGCAAAACTCTCCATTCCTTCAATGGCTGAGAGCTTTGGTTTGGCCAATGTCCCGTTTGCACAAATAACGAACTGAGCGCGCATCACATCGCCCTGATCAGTTTTCACATGCCAAAGCTGATCCGCTTGATCCCAGCGGGTCTCGGTCACCGTGGTATTGAATACAGCCAGATCGTAGAGATTGTACTTATGGGCGATTGCTTGGCAGTGGCTAAAAATTTCTGGGCCGCGCGAATAATGATTCACCGGCACGTAGTCCAGTTCGTCGAGCAATGGCAAATAGTCGTAACTCACAACATCACAGGCAGCGCCTGGGTATCGGTTCCAGTACCACGTGCCCCCTACGTCTGACCCACGCTCTACGATGCGAATACTCTCCAGACCGCGCTCTCTTAACCGAGCGGAAGTCAACAGCGCAGAAAAGCCCCCACCGATAAACAGAACCTCTACTTCGTCGGTAATAGGCTCTCTAGTTGGAACATCTTTCGCGTAGGGATCAACCGCATACTTTGCCAAATCGCCGCTGAGCTCCGAGGTGTACTGATCTGTTCCTGGTGGGCGGTACCCTAATCGCAGATTCCGTTGTTCTCGAAATTTATCTTTGATTTCATCGTAATAGTGCTGAGGGCGCTTTGGTCTAGGCATGAGATAAACGTTCCTTTCAATTCGACAGCTATCGAAAGTAACAGAAAATTTAGGAATCTACCTGTCGTATCAGTTGTCGAAAGTTGAGGAGTTTTTTGCCGCCGAACGGCTGTATGAACGAGGCGACAGTCATGGGTTCTCAACATATAGGTTCCGAGAAAGCCCGTCAGGGCCTAGAAACGCAAAGGCAGTTCGTGCCTATTGGCCGACTATCGCAGCGATATTTTGCCGGTCTTTGGGACTTGGCGAATTGATGATTCGGTTCTACTCGAGATCGGCCTTGTCACAAGTCATGCAGCGCGAATTGCGGGGATGATGGGTGTCCCCGTAGCGATTGGTTGCCTCTGTGCTGGATCTTTGTTGGATCTTTGTTGGATCTACTGCTCATCGCACCCGTGCACCCCACGCGGCTATGGCTCTGGGGTACTCGGGTGATGGCTAAGAGCCATGGTCGTTCAAGGGCACACGATGGCAACAAATCAGCTATGCGTATCGAACGCGCTATCTTATGAATGCGTACCGCGTTCTGCTCAATCTTGCTTGGCTGGGTTTTGGTGTTTACCTCTTCTGCCAATCTGATCAATTCGCATGCTTCTGGATTTTCTCCTACTGTCCTTCAATTGACGCACGCACATGACCCGCGCATCGCACTTACCACATAGCGACCGGATTGATGATCATTTGCACCGTGCCTTTAAGCTTGGCGTGACCTAGCACGAACATAAACTCTTTGACGTCTTCCCTAGCGAGCCGCCCCGTGTCCATGGTTTCCAGAATGTAGATGCCGTTCTCTTTTAACAGCGTGACATGTCCGTAAAAGAGCTTGTCGCCTTCGATGGCGGGTACCACCTCCACGCCCCAGGTATCTGCCCCCACTGCCATGGGGTTGAGCGAAGCAACGTAGGCTGCCGCTTCGTTGGTCAAACCGGGAATGGTGCTACCCCAAGTTTTCGGATCGGCTTCGAGTTTTGCGTCGGTCCATCCGGTGTGGAACATGATGACGTCCCCTTGGCTAAAGCGAATGTTCTGATTCTTAGCAGCGGCTTTGATGTCTGACGAGGTGATGGGCTGACCACCCGACATCGCATCCACACCAAAGTGCTCGGTCATGTCTAGCAAAACACCACGACCAATCAGCGGGGGTACATTGTGCAAACTCAGCTTGGTGACACCGGTAATTTGGGTAAAGTCCTCTCCGCGGTTGCAGTTGTAAAATTCACCCGCTTCGCCTAGGTGCGACAACCCGTCCAGTTGGGGACCAGTGCCAAGCCACATCTGCACGACGTCATCGTTGTAGCTCATATGCCAACCGTAGGCCGGTGTCGTATCCCGACCAAATTCTTGACCTGGTTGAACGATTTGCAATTGGGTATCTCGGGGCGGAAATGCGGGCATACCCGATTCGATGACAATACCGAGGCCATGACTTTGCCCTGTTTTGATGAGGGATGCGGCGGCGCTGACCTGCTCTGGGGTGACGTAGTTGGCGGCCCCAAGCTCATCGCCAGCTCCCCACTTCGAGGGTTCGCATTGGCTGTCTGCTTGGACAGTGCCGGCCAGGCAAAGTAGCGAGAAAAGTATTAAATGACGAAAATTTTGCATGAGATCACTCCTGCTCGGTTATATTTTGGGTCGAGATTCTAAAACCTAGCAGAAAAGCCCAACCATGGCTTCGGGCTTAAATCTGCTATTTTTGGTTGGAATATCTCAGAGACGAATTAAGTTCCCGAAGTGAGCGGTTTCGTCTCTGCCGAACCTGTGTTGGACAGCACGTAATCTCCTAGAAATGGCAGTAACTGCGTGTCGCAAATCTAAATCTCTTGAGGTAATGGCATGAGCCTATGGCAAAAAGTCATCCTAGTGCTCGTTTCTTTGGCGCTGTTGGCCGCAGCCTTTCTGACTTGGTATTTGGCCACTTACGACGCCCGGGAACCCTCGCGGCTGGCCTATGCCGAACACTGTGCCGGCTGCCACGGCAGGAACCTTCAAGGCACCAACAATGGCCCATCACTGGTCCGCGCTAACCTGGTCTACGGGGACAGCACAGCCGAGTTGATTTCAAGCATTGGCGAGCATTCACAATTGAATCATGCAGCAAAAGCTGCCCAGTCGGCCTTGCCCAAGCACGCGGTCAAGGCTCTGGCGCTGTACGTGAGTGAGCGCCGCCAGGAACTGCCAACCATTCCCGATTCACAGATATACCGCCTACCCGGCGAGTCCATTGCCTCGCAACACCATGACTTTCGTGTTGAGCATGTGGCAGATTTAGCAAGCGCGCCCTATTCCATGGCACCGCTACCCAACGGCGAGATCCTAGTCACCGAGAAGGTTCGGGGCTTGTCGCTAATCGATCAGCGCGGCCAGCAGTCCCCCTTGATTTTGAACACGCCGCCCGTGTGGGGAGAGTTGCTCAAAGTCAGGGGCAGCTACGTTGGCTTGGGAATGATGTTGGACGTTGAACTGCACCCAGATTACGGCAGCAATGGTTGGATCTATCTGTCTCATACCCATCGATGTCAGTTCGATTGCGGTTCGCTCGTTCCCCAAACCATGGTCCGCGTGGTTAGGGGAAAGATAAGCGAGGGCTCTTGGCATAGCGAAGAAGTTGTTTGGTCCGTAGACACAGATTTCTACACGGTGATTCCGGATAACGTGGCAGCCGGTAGGCTGGCTTTTGATCAAGCCGGACATTTGTACATCACCATTGGTGGCAAAGCCTCCTATCGACAACTGCATGAACTCGACACGCCCTACGGCAAGATTCATCGTGTCAATGACGATGGCACCGTTCCCAAGGACAACCCTTTCTGGCAACCGCCTGAGGACAGAGCTCAGCCGTCCACTCGGCATACCGTATGGAGTTTTGGACACCGCACGACCCAAGGTCTGGCCGCGCATCCGACTGGCGGCGAGATCTGGGCTTCGGAAATGGGGCCCCGTGGGGGCGATGAGATCAACCGCATCACCCCCGGCGGTAACTACGGATGGCCCCTTTATACGGAAGGACTCGATTACGATGGCGAGCCCGTAACGATTGGTCAGGAATTGGGTTTAGATTTCCCTCTAACAAAGACAATTCCACCGACGGTTGATTTCACGCCGGCCCCATCGCTTTCGAGTTTCACCTTTCACAGTGGCCAACAATTCCCCAACTGGCGTCATGACTTGCTGGTTGGCAGTCTTCGCGCTCGAACCCTCTTCCGCATAAGGATGAAGCAAAACCAAGCAATCGAACTGGAAAAACTGGTCGAGCACTTAGGGCGCATTCGTGATGTGGAAATGGGCCCACAAGGTTTGGTCTACTTGCTAGTCGAACATCAACATGGCGGCAGCCTGCTCAGGCTAGTGCCATTGAAGACTGATTCCTTCACTGTGGGTGACTAGCCGGCATAGCGCGCTCAGGCAACCGAGCAACTCACAAATGTTAGCGAAAGCTGTCGAGCGAACAGAAGCCCGGCGACCGCCGGGCCCTATCCAATCGCTGCTTCTTGATCCGATGCCAACCGTTCTACTTGATGCAGCTGATATCAGTTTGGGCCGGTCAACATGCCTAGCCGCGGATGCTGATAAGCTGCCTAACTTGCCAGAGTCAATTTGAGAAAACCTCACAGCGCGTCACGATAAGGTGACATATCGATGCCAAAAGCTTGGTAACGTGCGTCCACCGCCGCGACGGTTTGCGGCGTCCAATAAGCGTCCCCGGGCAGCGGAAAACCTAAAACGCCACGCTGCTCAACAGAGGCCTCAGCGACTAACCTCTCCATCAGTTTGTCGCGCCGGTACATCGACCAACTCCACCCAGGATGCAGGACGTTCAGCCAATCACACTTAGCCTTCGTAAACGTGAGGTTTTGCACCAACCGCAATGCCCCGGGCTTCACCGGCCGGCCTCGGTGCCACGTATCGTGGCGGTAAAAAAGCACCGAGCCAAATTGAAAACCAGCCACGACCTCACGCGCGTATAAATGGTTCTGACGAAACGCGGCGGCGTCAGGGCTTTGCTCGGCCATGTAGGCTTCCGCTTTACTGCGATCGTTCACGTAATCGAGTCCCGCCACACCGGGCGTTTGAACGATGGGCCATGCATACGCAGGATCGTCGGGGCCCTCTCTGGGGACAACGGCGGTAGCGCCCTCACACTCCTCATAGTTGTTTAAATAGAGGATGATCTCTACCGCTTCTGGACTGTCCCATGCCGGCGGGTGTACTAGCGAATGGTTCGGGTAATCACAGTGTATGCGTTGATCGGTATTATTTTGATCGTCCTCAGAATTCTGTCCGCCATACTTGGGCCAAAGATCCGATTGGGTGAGCCTAAGCTCGGCGACAGACACGCCCAACAGGTCGGCAACCGCCTGCAGCAAACGCGGGTGCAACGTCACCGCATTGCAGGCGGCTGAGTCTGCTGGGAATACAAACTTTTGCCCACTACCAAAATTATTGAAGTGCCCGGCAGCATCCGTGCCAGGCTCGGGATAAAAGTTCAGCGCATCCTGTTTCAGTTCCTGCAGCAGCGAATCCGGGAAAAGATCGTGGACTAGAGCAAAGCCACGGTGCTGCCAGCTATTGATATGCTCAGATCCTAGGCGACCGTTTGTGAGACCCTGAGAGGGGATATGCTTGCTGATTATCTCGTCCATAACTTGCCCTTTGTTGTATGGTTCCGCTATGTCTATACACCGTTCCGAGTTGGTAGGCCTAGGGCTTATTCACATGTGTTAAGCCTGTCACAACGTCAAGCGTTGGGAATGTAAACACAATGACCCCTGTAAAACCCCGTCGATAGTCTTCGACGTCAGACATTTGCGGTACAACTGTCACGGGAACACGGCAGTTTGGGGTTCGGAGCAAGAACTTATGCCTTTTCGACAAATGGCATTTCAGAACAGTGCAACGTCCACACTGCTCGCGAACAACTCCTAAGCAGTTACCGAAGCGACCAGCTCAGCGAGGAGGAAGCTACCCAGCGTGCCGGCAGGAGTTCGATAACCAACAAACAGCGCGGACTATGAAGTTGCGTGCTAGGGAGAGACTGTGACAACACTGACATCAACTGAAGCGGCGCAAGACGCCCGCAAACTGCCTTTTGAGTTTAGAGGCGTTGGATCCGAATTTTTCAAAATCTGGATCGTGAACATCATGCTGACCATTGTCACCTTGGGCATCTATTCTGCCTGGGCCACGGTCAGAACTAATCGCTACTTTTACGCCAATACTTATCTTGATAACGAGAGCTTTCGCTATCTGGCCGATCCGATAGCAATTCTTAAAGGCAGAATTATCGCAGTAGCCGTTTTTATCCTTTATTCCGTAGCCGCCAACCTACTCCCTGCTCTAGGACTACTTTTCGCGCTAGCGCTTTTTTTCGCAATACCGTTTTTTGTCATTAGATCCATCGCCTTTAACAATCGCATGACGTCATACCGCAACGTCCAATTCCGCTTCAACGGTGCCTATGGCGAAGCCTTTATGGCCCTGTTGGTTTGGCCATTGCTGGGCATGCTGACCTTGGGCATTTTGTATCCATTCGCTTTGTTGAAAGCCAATGAGTTCGTCGTCAGAAATTGCGCCTACGGCACGACGTCGTTCAGTTTCGAAGCAGCAACCTGGGATTACGGCAAAGTCTTTTTACTCTTTATCGGTATACTGGCAGCAACCGCCGTGCTCGCTTTCGTCGCAGCCACCGTTTCCGAAATCGCTAGCGTGATCGTTGCCGCCTTGGGCTACGTCCTAGCGCTGGGTTATCTAACTGTGGAATTGATCAACATTTACTACAACGCTACGTCTTTGGGGTCCCATCGTTTGTCAGCAAACCTTGAGACAATTGGTTACCTGAAGGTTTTCGTGTCCAACGCAATTTTAACGGTACTGACCTTGGGACTTTACCTACCGTTCGCACAGGTGCGCATGTCGAACTATCGTGCCAACCGCACTACATTCCTCGCCGACGGCTCACTTGACGACTTTGCGGCTGCTGAGCGACAGCAGGTCAGCGCCTTGGGCGACGAGTTAGGCGACGTGTTTGACTTTGACGTTGGCGCCTTCTAAACAACGTAGATTGTCACCACGACTCGCAATCAATCCACAGGTATTCATGGTACGAGGACACTTTTCAGATGGCGAAACCTCCAAGCTGAGTGATGCGAGCTTGGAGATCGTTGGCGCTACAGTTTTGCTGCGAGACGAACAAGGCGCTGTGCTGTACCAGTGCCCAAGAGCCAAGGTTTCAGTTTCGTCACGACTGGGCAATACGCCTCGCCGCATCAACTTGGATACAGATCGTGGTCAGCACAGCTTTGAAACCAACGACAACGATGGTATCGATCAACTTTTCCAAGCTGAGACGGTGTCTTCCACTTGGCTGCACAAACTCGAAACTAATCTGGCGCTGATCGCCGGCGCCAGCATTTTTACAGTAGCGTTTACCTTCTGGCTGATCGTCTACGGCTTACCCCAAGGTGCCTCGGATCTGGCCCACAGCCTGCCCGACGAGCTGATTGGGCAAATGGGCGAAAGCACTCTGGACATCTTGGATCAAACGTATTTTGAACCCAGCGAGCTCAGCTTGGCAGAGCAGCAGCGGGTATATAACGCCTTGGCACCGCATATTCTTAACGGCAACACATCGCTTCATTTTAGAAGCTGGCCGCCCAATGCCATGGCCCTCGCCGACGGCAGTATT
>JAYOVN010000021.1:0-29368 GCA_038151515.1 Gammaproteobacteria bacterium
TTTTCAGTGGCGCTGTTTTGGGCGATCTCAACGGTTTCCAGATAACCCAGCAGTGTTGGCCCGCTGTACCAAGGCGTCTGGCCAGAGCGTTCGATGACGTTGTCGCCCTGCAAAGCCGACAACGGGATGGCGGTAATGCTGCGGAAGGTCAAGCTTTCCGCAAAGGCCTCGTAGTCCGCCACGATGGATTCAAAAACCGCTTCCTCGTAGCCCACCAAGTCCATTTTGTTCACCGCCAGCACCACATGGGGAATGCCCAGAAGCGAGGTCAAGAACGAATGCCGTCGGGTCTGGGTGAGGACGCCTTGAGAGGCGTCCACCAAAATCACTGCCACGTCAGCGGTTGAGGCGCCAGTGACCATGTTCCGGGTGTACTGCTCGTGGCCAGGCGTGTCAGCCACAATGAACTTGCGATGATCGGTGCCAAAGAAGCGGTAGGCCACATCAATGGTGATGCCCTGCTCGCGCTCGGCAGCCAAACCGTCTACCAACAGCGCAAAATCAATATCACCGCCTTGGGTGCCCTGTTTTTTTGAATCCTTCAGTAGAGTTGCCACTTGGTCCTCAAAGACCAGCTGGGCCTCATAGAGCATGCGCCCGATCAACGTACTTTTACCGTCATCTACGCTGCCGCAGGTAATAAACCGCAGCAAATCTAGATCGTTTTGACGACGCAGGTAGGCATCAACCTCTTCCGAGGTGGTCAAGTCTGTTGTGTTCATTAGAAGTACCCCTCCTGCTTTTTCTTCTCCATTGAGCCGGAGGAGTCCGAGTCGATGGCCCGACCCTGCCGCTCGCTGGTACGGCTGTTCAGCAGCTCCAGCACGATGGACGACAGATCGTCGGCTGAGGATTCAACCGCGCCGGTGAGCGGATAGCAACCTAGGGTTCGAAAGCGCACCCGCTTCATCTCAATAGTTTCATCATCACGAATGGGCAGCCGGTCATCGTCTACCATTACCAGCATGCCATCTTTTTCCACCACCGGCCGTTCGGCGGCAAAATACAACGGCACTATGGGTATCTGCTCCCGATAGATGTACTGCCAAATATCCAGTTCGGTCCAGTTCGATAGGGGGAACACTCGAATGCTCTCACCGGGGTTTTTCTGACCGTTGTACAAGCGCCAAAGCTCCGGCCGCTGATTTTTCGGGTCCCACCGATGGGCCGGATTACGAAATGAAAAAATCCGCTCCTTGGCGCGGCTCTTCTCTTCGTCACGCCGCGCACCGCCAAAGGCCACGTCAAAGCGATGGGCGTCAAGGGCCTGTTTTAAGCCTTGGGTTTTCATCACATCGGTATGAATCGCGCTTCCGTGATCGAAAGGATTGATGTTCTTTTCTACCCCTTCTGGATTGATGTGCACGATAAGATCCATGCCGCTTTCCTTCGCCATGTAGTCACGAAAATCGTACATGGCCTGAAACTTCCATCGGGTGTCCACGTGCATCAAGGGAAAGGGCGGCGGACTGGGATAAAAGGCTTTGCGCGCCAAATGCAGCATCACCGAGCTGTCCTTACCAACACTGTAGAGCATGACCGGATTCTCGGCCTGAGCCACCACCTCTCGCATGATGTGGATACTCTCGGCTTCCAGCCTGTCCAGATGCGAGAGCGTATCCGACACTAGCTGAGAAGCTTGGGGAGCATTGTCCTTTGTTTTGTGTACCCGACTGCTGAGCACACCTGCTCCTGCCGTGGCCTTGGGTTCGTGAAAGGCAGGTAGAGCCAATCGCACCCTAGACCCACTGGGTAGCTCCAGTTCGTGGGCGCCCTGATGCGCGGCCCAATGCCGACAAATCGCCAACGCTTCACCTTGTGGCCACAGCAGCGCCGGCTTGTCATGCACCAACTGATCCAATGCGTCCACCAATGCTTCCAAACGGTCTTCGATACCGTCCGCAAGGGATCGCAGGCAAACCCACTGACGCCCCAGACGCCCATCATTGATGCTTACTACGCCACCAACATTCCAAGCCTGCACTTGCAGCACAACACTGGGCTGACGTTTTCGTTTGGCATCGCTTTGGAGCTGATTCACCACCGCCGTCTTCAACGGTCGCTGATCCTCGTCCTGAAGCTCCGGCCAATCCAGTGCCTTGGGCAACTCCGCCGCAGCCTCCAACAGCCGCTCGGTGGAGCGCTGGGATTGTTCTTCGCCATTGCCCAATAGCATCTGGTGAACCCGCTTAACGTCCCAGACTCCGCCACTGTCTTGCATACCGCTGATCAGATCTGCCAATTGCATTTTGTCACCCAAGGGTTGTCGTTAAATGCATTGTACGGGTATTTTTCAGCTTCTCTTCGGTTTTTTAAGAATTTATAGCGATATATATTTAATTATTTGTATTTTGCGACAACTAAAATCCGCCAACATACCCCTCTTTGCGGTGATCTGAGGCCCCGACGTAACCCGAGGTTAGGGCCTGAATCAACTGGGCGCCGCCAAAGACACTCTCTTGGGACTCGTAGCGCACGGCGTGACCACGCTGTGCAAGCCCATCAAATAGGCTTTGAGGCACCCCCTCTTCCAACCCCACCGAAAGATCCGGATAGACATGCCAGCGAGGGGCATCGCTTGCCTCTTGAGGGTTTTGCCCGTAATCGAAGATTCGGCTGACCATTTGCACATGCCCCTGATGCTGCATGTGCCCCCCCATGACCCCAAAGCTCAGCACGGGTTTGCCCTCTTGAGTTACAAAGCCCGGAATAATGGTGTGAAAAGGCCGCTTACCTGGCCCCACACAATTAGGGTGGGCAGGATCTAGAGAAAACCCCGAGCCGCGGTTTTGCAGAGAAATACCCGTGTGAGGCACCACGATCCCCGAACCAAACGCGCGAAAGTTCGACTGGATAAAGGACACCATCATGCCTTGTGCATCCGCTGTAGTGAGGTACACGGTGTCATGACCCACAGGCAAGGACGTTGGCGGCAGAGGAGCCGCTTGAAAACCAATACTCTGAGCCGCCTTGGCTAAGGACCCCGGTTCCAGCAATTGCTCTGGAGACAGAAGCATGGCGTCAGCATCAGCAAAGTGCTCGTTAGCCGCATGAACAGCAATTTTCATGGCCTCAATTTGCTGATGCACCGATTCTACGGAATCCAGCCCATGCACGGGTAAGTGAGCCAAAATACCCAGAGCGATTTGCGCCGCCAGCCCCTGTCCGTTCGGTGGAATCTCATGCAGCTCCACACCATGATAAGGCTGTTGGGTAGGCATCACC
This sequence comes from Gammaproteobacteria bacterium, assembly GCA_038151515.1. Classification (GTDB taxonomy): domain Bacteria; phylum Pseudomonadota; class Gammaproteobacteria; order Pseudomonadales; family Azotimanducaceae; genus UBA4421. The sequence goes on from JAYOVN010000021.1 coordinate 3,226, forward strand.
CAATCACAGCGATGGGCGTCTAAATCTTCCAAGGACAGAACACCGCCGGCCTTGGTGCTTGCTGCCACCATCGCCTTGGCCAGTTCCCCCCGGTAAAAAGCCTCTCCCTTGGTATCACGAATCAGGCGCAAGCTCTGAGCCATATCCGGCCGTTTGAAACGCTCGCCGGCCTCGGGCGCGGGACCAAAGTGGGCATACCAATCCGGATAGTCATCGTAATAATGCTCCAGCATCTGCCAATAGTAGGCGCTTTTCGGACCCACCAAAAAACCAGCCTCGGCGTAGTGAATGGCAGACTCAAACAAAGCTGCAAAAGGCAGCTTGCCAAAGCGCTCACTCAAGGCGACCCAACTGGATACAGCTCCGGGCACGGTCACACTGTCCCAGCCCAGTTCGGGCATACGCTCCAGCCCGGCAAAACGCGATAATTCCCAGCCCATGGGCGCTCGACCTGAGGCATTGAGACCCCTTACTGATTCACCATCCCAAAGCAGACAAAAAGCATCGCTGCCGATGCCGTTGTTGTTCGGCTCCACCACCGTCAACGTGATGGCTGCAGCCAGCGCTGCATCAACCGCGTTGCCCCCGGCCCTTAGCGCTTGCAGCCCAGCTTCCGTAGCAAGGGGCTGAGATGTGGCAACGAGGTTATCTGCTGCTACTGGCGAGCGGGCCGATGGATATGCTTGTTTTGGGTTGTACAAGGTAGCCTCCTAAAAGCGGTGATCTGCTGAGTGCCATAGTGACTCATATGGCCTGTGGATGCCTCTGGAACCGAAACCTTCGCTCAGCAAAAGACCCCGGCGCGACGGTTGGCCAGACCCAAGACAAAGACCTAGAAAAAGACGAAGTCCTAGAAAAAGGCCAAGCCCAAGAAAAGGACCAAGAAAAAGACCAAGACAGGCCTTTGTTTGTGCTGGGCAACAACACCGTTGTTTGAGAACCTTAGACCGCCAAATCGACCCGAGACTGTCAGTGACCTACCCCTTCGACCCCGATCTCTTCGAACAAGCTTCCCGCCTAGTGTCACAAATGACCTTGGAGGAAAAGGCGGAATTTTGTTCCGGCAAGGATTTCTGGCATCTGCCCGCACTGGAACGCCTGCAAATCCCCAGCATCATGGTCACCGACGGCCCTCACGGATTGCGCAAGCAGGGCCAACACGCCGACCACATGGGCGCTCACCGAAGCATCCCCGCCACCTGTTTTCCCACGGCCTCAGCCTTAGCCAGCTCTTGGGATCTATCGTTGATGGAAACCGTTGGCAAAGCCTTAGGCGACACGTGCGTACACGAAGACGTGAGCGTGTTACTTGGGCCGGGAATGAACATCAAACGCAGCCCTTTATGCGGCAGAAATTTTGAGTACTTTTCCGAAGACCCGATGCTCAGCGGACACATCGCGGCGGCCTTGGTAAACGGCATCCAATCCCAAGGTGTCGGCGCCTGCCTGAAACACTTCGCCGTCAACAACCAAGAACTCGGCCGCATGTACATGGACGCCATCGTCGATGATCGCACCCTGCGAGAAATCTACCTGCGGGGCTTTGAAATCGCCGTAAAGACCGCCCAGCCTTGGACGGTTATGTGTGCCTACAACCGCCTTAACGGCACCTACTGCAGCGAACACGACTGGCTGCTGAATCAGGTGCTGCGGGAAGAGTGGGGGTTTGACGGTGCGGTTATGACCGATTGGGGCGCGGCGAACGACCGCCCGCGAGGTGTGGCTGCGGGTTTGGATCTGGAAATGCCCAGCAGCGGCGGTATCAACGATGCGCTTGTCGCTCAAGCCGTGCGTGACGGCACCCTGGATGAAGCCCTTCTGAACCAAGCGGTAGCCCGCAACATCGCCCTGAGTTTGTCCAGCCAGCAACGGCAAAAACCGCCGGGAGATCTAGACCTAGACGGTCAGCACGACCTGGCCCGAACCGCGGCAGCCCAGTCTTGTGTGTTGCTTAAAAATGAAGGCGACTTGCTGCCCATTGCCACCCGTGCATCGGTGGCTCTTATCGGTGCCTTCAGTCAGAAACCGCGCTTTCAGGGCGCTGGAAGCTCCCAAGTCCGACCCACCAGAATCGAAACCTTGTTTGATGCTCTCAGCGCTGAAGTCGCCAACCTCACCTATGCAGCAGGCTATGATCCGGTGCAAAGCGCGCCGAATCAGGCCTTGATTGATGAAGCCGTCGCACTTGCCGCACAGGCCAATGTGGCCGTCGTCTACGCGGGCCTACCAGCCATTTATGAGTCAGAAGGTTTTGACCGCGAACACTTGGATCTACCCGAGCAACACAACGCTTTGATACAGGCGGTTTGCGCCGCCAACCCCCGAACCGTCGTCGTGCTGGCAAACGGCGCACCGGTGACCATGCCCTGGCTCGAGGAAGCCGCCAGCGTCCTTGAGGGTTACTTGGGCGGACAGGCCGGTGGCGGCGGTATCGCCCAAGTGTTGTTGGGTTATCAAAACCCCTGCGGTAAGTTGGCAGAAACCTTCCCACTAGCTCTCAACGACATACCCTGCACACCGTTCTTCCCTGGCGAGAATCGCCAGATGCAGTATCGGGAGGGCGTCTATGTGGGTTACCGGTACTTCGATACCGCTGAACGGGACGTTCTATTCCCCTTCGGTCACGGCCTAAGCTACACCACCTTTGACTATCTTGAGGCCAGTGCGGTCAACGATACCCTTAAGGCCGACGGCCTACTGGAACTTCAGGTGACCTTACGCAACAGCGGAACCCGCGCCGGCGCAGAAGTGATTCAGGTCTATCGAGATGCAGCATCCAGCGCCACTCACCAGCCAACACAGCAACTGTGCGGGTTTGCCAAGGTAACCCTGCAAGCTGGGGCAACGGAAAGCGTCACCATCACAATAGAACCCGATACCTTTCGTGTATTCGATCACGGCGCTCAGGCCTGGGTACTTGAGGCCGGCCCGGTCAAACTCCGAGTGGGCAGTTCCAGCCGCGACATTCGCCTGACCCACGCCATCAACATCGTTTCCAACGAAGTGCTAAGCGACATAGCAAAGGCCACTGGCGCTCCTGAGTTCTTGCCGCCGACACAAGATCAGGCACTCGCCGTATCCGATGAATTGTTCAGCCAGATGCTCAACAAACCCGCCCCTACTGGCGAGCCCATCCGGCCGTTTCATCGCAATTCATCTCTGGCGGAAATTGGCACTACATGGCTCGGCGGCAAGGTTAAAGAAAAGGCTTTGGCGGGTTTTCTTGGCGGTATGGGGCTAGAGAAAGCTGATCCAACCACGCAGAAAATGTTTGAGGAAATGGCCAACCACATGCCCCTGCGCGCCTTGATTCTGTTTCAGCAGGGCAAAACCAGTTTCCAGCATCTTGACGGGCTGCTGGATCTGCTCAATGGCAAGATCATTCGAGGACTGTGGCGATTAATTAGACACTAATCCACCGGGCTCAAACTACAACCCAAGCAACGACCCATAACCCCGCGCGCGCTCAGCAGCCCCATGCTGCTGGGCCAAACTCATACCGAGCTGCACTACCTGATCCGAATAGATATCCGCTTCGATCAGCTCATCAATCACATCCATGGCCTTGTCCGGCTGCCCCGCCGAGTTCAACGCCACGGCATAGACGTAGCCAACCCCCGCTTCCGGACCGAGCCGATGGCCTTCCGCTAACAGGGACAGAGCAGAAGCCATATCCCCCTGCCGCACCTGCCATAGGGCCGTGGCCACACGCACCTGACCGGTTCGTGGCGACAATGCAATGGCCTGCTGCAGCAACGCCCCTGCCTGAGTATCCCGGCCGGAGGCGCGGTACAGGTCAGCCAAGTTTACCAATCCCGGCACCCAGCTCGGGTTGCGCTTCAGGGCAAGCTTGAGGTCTTGCTCAGCGGCTGGGTAGTTCCCTCGCGCCTGATGCACTAGGGAGCGATTGGTCAGCGCCTCCGCCCGGTCTTGGTTGCTATCTAAGTAGGCCATATATTCTTCTAGAGCCTGATCCAACTGGTTCCTAGCAGAGCCAGAGAGTTGGGCATAAGCGGGTAGCAAGGCGGTGATAGCGGCGAAGCGTATGGCTCGCAGCGGATCCTCCAGCAGGGGCAAAACTCGGGGCCAGTTCTGAGGATTGGAGGACGACAATCCACGCAGTGCACCCAGCCGAATCAGGGGCACCGGGCTGCCCAGACTTGTGTGCGAGGACGCAGGAGGCTGATATTGACCGGCCAGACTCAGAGCCGTTGCACCTACGATGGCGGGTTGATCCGGATCAGCGGTCAGGGCTTGTAGGGCGGCAGCCGCACTACGCTTGCCTTGACGGGCTGCGTCCATCACGCCGGCAAAATGCGGCTGACCGAGACTTCCGCCGTGATGACGTATTTGCTGTGCCGCCCAAGTGTCATCTTGATCCTGATGACAGCTCACGCAGGCATTGGGCACATCAAGCTGAACAGATAAATCAGGGCGCGGAATCCTGAAGCTATGATCCCGTCGGTCATCTACACCCATGTAGGTACGACTGGCCATATGACAGTCCACACAGGCCGATCCAGTGCCAGCCACTGGCATATCGTTGGTTTCTTGTGTCTTCTCATCGACCACTGGGTGAAAGTGGTGAGCCACAGAATCGTAAACCTTGGCCTGCAAACCCGGAAAACGCTGGCTACCCGCCGGGCTGTGGCATGCGGTGCAAACGTCATTGCCATTGCGTTGCAGTTGCCCCGTGTGAGGATCATGACAATCGCCACAGGTTACGCCTGCACCGTGCATTTTGCTCTGCAAGAAGGAGCCATAAACAAACACCTCGTCGAGAATCTGGCCGTCTGCAAAGTACAAACCGTCGTCCAGCAAGGCTGGTGAAAAATAATCCAGATAGGGCCGACCGGGGACGAAGCCTTCGGCGATTTGGTTGCGGCGGCTGTGGCAGGAGGCGCATACGTCCAGTCTGACCGTGGGGTCTGTAAGAGAGACAATCGCCCCGCCTATAGGGTTTTGACTGTGCACCAAGCCCGGCCCATGGCAAGCCTCGCAGCCCACGCTGACTTCTGCGAACGTCGAATTAAAGCCCTGAGTTTTGGGGTCGAACTGCTTGCGCACTTGGGTGGAGTGGCAGGCCGCACACATATGGTTCCAATTTTGGCCGGTAGCCGCCCAGTGCAGCACATCCTGCGGCTTGCCTACGGTATCTGGCTGCAGATGGTACCAACCCTGTCCGTTGGTTCGGGTATCCCAAACCACTGGCAACGCCTGCAAACGGCCACTGCCCATGTCGGTCAAGTATTGCTGCAGGGGAGAAACGCCAAAGGTATAGGCCACACGAAAGTCCGCCAGTGAACCGTCGCCACCGTCTAGGGTCACAACAAAACCTTGGTCGTCTTCATCGAAGGCTATGAAATGCCCGGCGACCTTGATCGGGGACGCTGAAAAATCTGCCCGCACGGTTTCTTGATTGGGTACCGCCATGGCCATGGCGTGGTGAGAATCTCTCCAATGCTCATAAGCTTGAGCGTGACAACTGGCACAGGCTTCGGAACCTACGTATTTACCCGTGTCGTTGGCTTCCGATCCCTCGACCAACATAGGCGTAAGGGAATCATGGGGTGAGGGATTTGTCGGAGCAGTTGATTCAGTGCAGCCGGTAAGAAAAATCACAAGAAGCAACACAAGCTGACAGAATCGCCCAGCGCCCGATGGCTGAGTCAGAATACCGGTAGGCTTACTACTGAGGAGCATAAACCCTAAGGGTTTAGTATCGATGGACCTAGGTCTGTAACGCCAGTCAGGGCGAGCCGAAGGCTGCCCTGACACCGAGCGCGGCGGATAGATCGCTGGTCTAGTTCCCGTAATGGGCGGCCAGCACCGCAATGTCTTCATCGGTCAAATTTTGCGCCTGCAAAGCCATGATCGCGTTCTTACGCGAACCGTCACGGTAAGCTACCAACTGCTTGCGCAGGTAAGCCTCCCACTGGCCGTTCAAATTCGGATACATGGGCGCAATTGCCTTACCCTTGGTGCCATGACAAGCGACACAACCTTTTTCAGCCGCTAGCGCCGCGCCATCTACCTCGGCGCCACCACATGCGCCCAGCAAAGCAACGCTTGCGACCACTGCGGACTTGAGGAATAAATTCTTGATCATCATATTTGTCCCCTAGTTCGCTTGCTTGCTGAAGTATTCGGAAATGAGATCGATCTCTTCATCGGTCAGCAGTACCGCTTGTGCATTCATCTGGTTACCCGGCTCTTCCTCGGCGCGGAAATACTTGAGTCGGCTCACAAGGTAGGCAGCATTTTGTCCGGCCAAATTGGGATAACGAGGCGCACTGGACTTACCTTCCCATCCGTGACATGTCACACAATGATGTTTAAAAGCTGCATTCTCGCCTGCATCCGCCGCGAAGGTTGTCGAACTGAGCAACGTTCCAACCAATAGGGCGCATGCGCTGACAGCAACTCGAATACCGAGAACTTTCCTGAGCATTTCGCGTTTTCCTTTAACCGCTGAATTTAAGAGCGCCTGTTTTGCTGATGGCCATGCTATCCCGCTCCTCGCTTGGGTCTAAATCCAACACATAACGATAAGGATAGGACGCGGGCTGGAACCCTGGCTCTTCCTCATGGGTGAGTAGACGAAAACCTCTTTGCTCGAAGTAGCTGGTGGAAAACCGCTCTACCCGCACCTGAATGCTGGAAAACTTCTCCCGCCTTACTCGCCAAGTTAATTCGTCGAGCAACAGACCACCAATGCCACGACCCTGCGCTTGCGCGCTCACAAAAAGGCCGTGCAAGAGCGCCGCTTTGACATTCACCGTGTTTACATTGCCCTTCGAGACTGACGTCTGCTGAAAAACAAGGGGCACACTGGGCTGCCAGGCTGCGACGCCCAAACAAGCGTGCGCTTTATAACACAAGAGAAATTCAAAATCTTGGAGATCCACCTCTCGATACTGCAACGGCGCCATGGCTAGCCGCTTCAATCGGGGCGATGTTGGCCAGCTCTCAATCGCGGACTCGATCACTGCATTGATGTCGCCAAGATCTGTGGAAGACCTTGGCTGCCGCAACACCATCTGATCGAGCTTGGGAGTAACCATTTTTTCGTTTGCGTGCTAAAAAAAGCGCTCGCCTCAGGGGGAGGAGGAGGGGCGAGGCGAGCGCTTGAGGGACCGTTAGTTCAGCGCGTTTAAGAACACCGCGGATACCGCAAATGTCAAAAACCATGAGCCAGCAAGATGGAAGGCACTGGCATTTACTCGAGCTGCCTTGCTTTGAACCATAACTGAACGACGATTCGCCCGGTGTCTTCTTTGCGGTGTACTGTCTAACTTCATGCCGCTATAATCGTGACAATCCCGGTGATTGTCAAAGAAATTGACTCCTTCAAATTAGACATTTATTTGATTTTATCTAAAAATTCGTGAATATCACTCGAAAATGCTACGTCTGTCCAACTTTTTGCGGTCCCGGGCTGTATTTAGCCCACTGTTTACTTTGGAGAAAAGTTGATGAGAAAGCCCTCAGTCGCCATCGTAGGAGCTGGCCTCTCCGGCTTAGCTGCCGCCCGTCGCTTGACTCAAGCAGGCCTTGATTGCACGGTCTTCGACAAGAGCCGCGGCGTCGGCGGGCGCATGGCCACCCGCAGAGCCGAATATCAAGGCGCCACCTTGCGCTTCGATCACGGCGCCAGTTACCTGACCCATGCGCAAGCCACCGGCATTGCCGAGCTGATGGCTCCGGCCTCCACCGCACTGCCAAGCTCCGACTATGCGTTACCGCATCTTTGCGATGCAGCAAACCTCACGCCTTGGAATCTCAGTTCTTTCGGAAAAAACCCAAACTTTGTATCTGCTTCAGGCATCAACAGGGTGGGCAAAGCGTTGGCGGCTGACTTAGACATCAATCTCAGCGCGACCATTACCAGAGCAAGCCATGACGCCAGGGGTAACCACTGGCAGTTAAGCACCCAAGATGCCCTACTACCCCAATCCTTCGACCTGCTGATACTCACCACCCCACCGGCACAGGCGACCAACATCCTCGGCCCTTACCAAGGACCCATCATGCCCACGTTGACGAGTGTGCAGCCCAGAGCCTGTTGGACACTGATGCTTGGAACCCAACGACCAATCAGCGCAAGCGTGCTGGATCACTCGGGAGAAGAAATCCACCGAGTTATCCCGGAACATAGCAAGGGGCGGCAACATCCCAATGGTTTATACACCTACACCATTCAGGCCGGGCGCTCGTGGAGCCAGAAGCATGCGGAGACTCCAGCTGAGGACGTGGCCCTAGCAATGTTGCGGCAATTGAAAACTCTCGGCTGGGACGGTACTGGAATCAAACACCAGCAAATTCACCGCTGGCTCTACGCCGGTGTTGCGAACCCTGCTAACGAACCTTGCCTAACGGATCCAGACCAAGGCCTCATTTGCGCCGGGGATTGGTGTTTAGGCAACGATATTGACAGCGCCCTGACCAGTGGCAACGCAGCTGCCCGTGAAGCTGTAAAAATTTTGGGTTAAGTATTTATCGGTGGTATCGCAGCAGCCACCGATTACTGGGTCGCGGCGGCCGCGGCGGCAGCCATGCCAACCATATGCACATTGCAGTAGGAGCGTAACTCGATCTCAAGCCGATCCGACTCCATCAACCCCAGTACCGAAGCACAGACCGAAAGCGCAGGCTCGTAGGCGTATTGATCCACCCCGCGAACAATGGAGTCACGCCCTACGTAGCCGGTCAACACCACTAGGATCAAACACAGAATCACTTTTTGCCATCCTTTCACGCTGCTGCCTCTGGATTTTTCGGTTTTTCGCGCCCTCACTCTTCAGGGGGCGCCTTCGTATACGTCATCCAACGCTTGATACACGGCAACCTTCAGATCCGAGCGCAGCGGCCAAGGTGACCGCATGAGCTGAATCATACTCACCACAACCAACTCCTCAACCGGATCAATCCAAAACACTGTGCCTGCCGCCCCGCCCCAGTTGTATTCCCCAGCGCTTCCGATGACGTGTCCAGCAACAGGATCCGTAATCACTCCAAAACCTAAACCAAAACCCAGACCAATATCACGAGGCTCCGCGCCCGGCTCTTCACCAATTACAGGCATGCTGACCCCTGTAGGCAGATGGTTAGACGTCATATAGGCGATGGTTTTCGGACCTAAAACACGCGCACCAAGATAGGCACCACCATTTCGCATGGCTTCCGCGAAGCGGGCGTAGTCCGCAGCCGTCGAGACCAAGCCACCTCCACCGGAATAAAGCCCCACATCAGCAAAGTCCTGCATGGCAACTTTTTTTCGGGGCGCACCCGGTAGCGGTGCGTTTTCGACGTTTTCCGGCCGCCCGGTCTCAACATCAAAATAATAGTTAGGTAAGAAGCGCTGACGTTTGTTCCTCGGAACCTGAAAAAATGTGTCCTGCATGCCCAAGGGCTCAAAAATATTGCGCGCCAAGTACTCGTTGAACGGCACACCACTGATGCGCTGCACGACTAGCCCAGTGAGATCCACGGCAATGGAGTAAAAAAACTGGCTGCCGGGCTGAAACCTCAGGGGCAGCTTGCCAACCCGCTCGGCAAATTCATCTAGATCCTTGGAAGCCCAAAGGTCCGCCGCCAAGTACTGGGCATCAATGGCATCAACTTGGGGCGCAAAGCCATAAGAAAAACCTGCGGTATGCGTGAGTAGGTCGTGCATGGTTATAGGACGGCTCGGCGGGACCAGACGGCCATGCTCATTGAGCACTTTCAAATCAGCCAACTCCGGAAGAAACTTTATCACCGGATCGTCTAAGTGGAATTTGCCTTGCTCATAAAGCTGCATCGCCGCCACCGCCGTGATGGGCTTGGTCATGGAGTAGATTCTAAACAGATCCGAAACCCGCAAAGGCTCTTTGCGCTCAAAGGACCGATGCCCCGTGGCTTTGGCGTAAATCACTTGGCCATTTCGCAGCACCACATTGACCATGCCCGCCACTCGATTTTCATCCACATAATGTTGTGCGAGGTCGCCGAGTCTTTTAAGTCGTTCAGCTGACACACCTTGTGCTACCGGTGAGGTTCGGGGCATTTTGGATGCCAGCTCGCTGGTGGCCAGACTGATAGAAGCGAAACCAAAAATTAAAGCCGCCACCGCCGACCATACCAAGGAGTTCGTCACCAAAGACGTTGTGCTCTCCAACCAGTTCCCGTCTGTCTCCGGTTTTTTCACCAACAACATCACTCCCCCTGCATCTCCCTTGCGACGAACAAACCAAACTGTATTCAGAGGACAAGGGTCTTGCGCGGAGAATCGCGAGCAAAATTCACAGGCTGCGAAGAGTTCGACAGTTTGCTACCGACAACGGGCCTAACACCGAAATGCCAGGCTGGTGACGGGCGGTACCTTGCCCCTGAGCGTAAGTAAAGAAGCCATCTGCCGAGATAGAACGTACACTGGCCACCGGCTTGGGATGCCCTACAAAGCCACACGACGTAAAAACACAAGGCCAAAGCAGTACCAATGAACATGACCGCCCAACAACCGTGGATACCAGATAACTACTACCGTTGGATCGTCGTAGCCTATGGCGTAACCCTGCAGGCCATCAGCGTTGGCACCCTGATCTACTGCTTCACCCTCTTTACCCTGCCTTGGCTAGAGGAATTTGGTTCAAGCCGTCGAGACCTGATGCTCACCATCGCCTTGCTCCAAATCGGCGCCGGTGTCATGGGACCACTTGCCGGACGCGCGCTGGACACCTTCCCTTTGAAGTGGGTTATTTTGACCGGGCTGGCCTGCATGGTTATGGGCTTGATGCTCGCGCAGCGGGCGACAGCTCTGTGGCATTTGTGGCTGGTTTACGCCACGTTGATGCCCATTACCATGACCCTGACTGGTACCTTGGCCGCCCAAACCTTGGTCAGTCGCTGGTTTACCGACAATCGCGGTTTTGCCCTAGGCATCTCTGCCATAGGCACCAATGTGGGCGGCATCGTCCTGCCTATCTTGGTGTCGGCGTGGCTGCTGCAAGTAGGCTGGCGGGACACCCTTAACAACCTTATGTTTCTGGCTGTTGCCCTGGTCCTGCCCCTGACCTTTCTTGTGCTAAGCCGGTCTCCTACTCCGGCCAGCAGCCTAGAATCCGGCGGCGCCGGCGATCAGCGTGTTTGGACCACCCGAGAAATTCTGACCACCAGCATATTTTGGATTCCGTTTTGTGGTTTGGCGCCCTTGAGCATGGCCTTTGGCACCCTGCAATTTAACCTTGGCATCATCGTCAGGGACATTGGCCTAGACACCGCTGTAACCGGCACCCTTATCGCGCTGACCTCGGTCTGCATGGTGGCTGGCAAGCTGTTCTTTGGGGTTATGGGCGACCGAGTGGATCATCGCAAGCTCTACTGGATCGCCAACGTAGCCACCATCATCGCCCTACTGTTGGTCTTGTATGCCCAAACCCTGCCTGTCTTGGTGGTCGCTACCGTGGCAACAGGCATTTCCGGCGGCGGCATCCTGCCTTTGATGGGCTTGATGTACAGCTCACGGTTTGGTGTAGCGTCCTTTGGTCGGGTCATGGGCTATGGCATGCTGACCATCATGGCCGGGGCAGTCAGCCCCATCGGCGCGGGTTGGGTCTACGACCTCTACGGCAGCTACAGTATCGCCTTGATTACTCTAGCCCTAATCATGCTGCCAGCGGGCATCGCCATGATCTGGCTACGCCCGCCAGAATCAGCGACCAACACTTAGGCAACTATTCCCAGCTCGGTCATGGCCACAATACGATCCTGAGACACGGAAAACTCCGCCAGCACTTCCTTAGTGTGCTCCCCATGATCTGGACTTGGCCGGGCTGGCGTCAGCCGCTGTCCGCCAAATCGTGCCGGCGACTTGACCACCCGCATCTGACCCATGATGGGATGCTCGATAACGTCTAAGGTATCGTTGGCGGCCAATTGTTCTTGGGCCAGCACCTCCTCTTTGTCTAGGCAGCGAGCACACGGCACATCGGCGGCCTGAAGTCTCTGCAGCGCCTCGTCTGTAGTTAACTGCAAAAACGCCTGAGCCACCTCGGCTTTGAACTCTTCAAGGTTCGCCACCATTTTTTCAAAGGAGTCAAAGCGCTCATCTGTCAGCAGATGCTCCATACCCACAGCGATAAGCGAACGCATCTGCATTTCATCCGTTGCTGCAGAGATGGTGACCGCCCCGTCCTTGGTCAAGGTCAACTCATAGAGCAGATCAATCAGCAGCGGGCCGGGCACATGGTCTGGGTCCAGCAGCGTGTGATTTTGGAAGCCGTCAGGAAACACGAAAAACAAGCCCGCATCCAACATAGACAAATCAATATGCTGACCTGCCCTGGTTTTTTCCCGCACATACAACGCGCAGGTTACGGCCTGACAAGCGGTATAAGCGGTGATCTTGTCGCAGATCAGGGTTCGGAAAAAAGCCGGCTCTTCCTTGCCTTGGGTCGCCGTCAAACCGGCTTGGGCCTGAATAATCGGGTCATAAGCCGGCGCACCACCCAGCGGGCCTTCCTTGCCAAAACCTGAAATTGCTGTGTAGATCAGGCGAGGATTCAGTTCACGGAGTGCCTCGCTACCCAAATTCAGCTTGTCCATCACCCCAGGCCGGAAGTTGTGGATGAAAATGTCTACTTGAGGCACCAGTTCCCGAATCAGCTCTTGGCCTTGGCTTTCTTTCAGATTGACGCGAATGGAGCGTTTGCCCCGATTGCAGTTGGCGAAGAGCGAAGAAATGCCCCCCTTATTAGCACCAATGTAGCGCATGGGATCACCCATATTCATTGGCTCAACCTTAATCACCCTGGCCCCCTGTTCCGCCAGCATCATCGCGGCGAAGGACGCCGTAATCATGGTCGAAAACTCCAGTACCGTTACCCCTTCTAATGGCTTCATCACTCCCCCTATGAGCGCTCCCGTTTCAGCAGAGCATTCGTTGCTAAACCTCACTCCCTTGCCGGCGATCCTTTGGCAGCCTAAGCGTCGCCAGAAGTCCAATCACGCTAACGATACTGGACAGAAAAAATACCAAGGTAAAGGATCCAAAAACGTCAGCAATCAACCCGCCAATGGGCGGCGAAATCGTTTGGGCCAAGCCAAATACCAACGTGGCGGCTGCAAAGCTGGCGCCATAATCCGCAGCGGTCGTGTTTTCCACCACATACAGGGTGATCAGACTGGGCAGTGCACTGAACAAAAATCCGATGCCCACACTGGCAACGAGCACAGGCAGCCAAAACCCGCTGAGGACGATAATCGTAAAGACTGGCCAAAGACCGAAGGCCGCGGAAAGCACCAACCGCAGACCAAGGCGTTGGGTCAACAGAGTGAAGAGTGGTGCACCAAAGAGCATGGCAAACCCCATTAACGAATAGGCAACCGACGCATCTGCCGAATTCCAGCCGCTGTCGTCTTCCAACCGGGTAGTTAAAAAACCCAGTACCAGCAAGTACATGAAACCAAAACAGGCATAGGCCGCGATTAGCGGCAGCCAGCCAGGCATTCGCTTCAGGGCTGTAAACCCGCCAATACCACCACCGCCACTGGGCGCTGCCTGATGATGGCGCACCAGCAACAGCACGAGCACAAGCACAACAAAGCCCCCAGCAAATTGCAGCTGATAAACACTGGACCAAGCGGCATCCCCAAGGGACACCCGCAGATCACCGCTAACGGTACTGACCAGCATAATGCCCAGCCCAATGCCCGACCCCATCAGGCCCACGGCTAAAGGCCTGCGGTTACTGGGAATGGCATCTGCGGCGATTACAGGTGCGGGAATCCACAACAACGCCCCGCCCACGCCAGTAATGGCCAAGGCGGCGGCAAGCGCCCACGGTGATGTGCTGAGACTGGCGGCAACTAGACCCAACACCGCCAGCACCAGTCCCAGTCGCATGATGCCAAGCAAGCGGTAGCGCCCGGCCATCCACGACACCAGCAACGTGCCTATCAAATAGAAGCCGACGTTGGTGCCACCGATAAACCCCGCCAAGGTATTGCTAATGCCCAGATCGTCCCGAACCGCTGGCAACAGGACACCAAAACTGAACCGTCCGAAGGCGTGTCCCACCGTGGCAGACAGGGCAATGAGCACCACGACGACCCAGCCGCTCACGCGAAGCCGCTCACCTTGAACTGGAGACTCAGACCCCATCATGAAAAACCGTGTCGAATGGCGTTAACGCAGCTGAAGGTCACCGCTATTTTTTGCCGAAGCCAGCAATGCGCTCGGCCATATCCGGGCCAGTGCCAACGCCGTTGTAAACCTCATAGGCCAACCCCTCTGCCAGACTCATCCCGTCTGTACCACTTAACAGGGCCTTGTAGCCACGCAGGGAGTGCCAGGAGTTCTGAAGCATTTCCCGGCAATAGTCGATGACATCGGCCTCGAAGGTTTCGTCTGCAAACACCTGCACCACCAAACCCATGTCTAGGGCTTGAGCGGCACTGTAGGTGCGGGCGGTCAGCATCATCTCGGTTGCCTTGGCATTGCCAATTTTGCGCGGCAAACGCTGACTGATGCCCCACACCGGCTGCAAGGCCCACTTACCGTGGGTATCGGCAAATTTGCCGTTGTCGCTGGCCAAGATCAGATCCCCGGCCAAGGCCAGCTCTAACGCACCGGTGTAGCAGTGACCATGTACGGCGCTGATCACTGGCTGGGGCAATTGGGTTAGCGCCTCGATGACCTTGGCCTGAAAATTGGGCCGAGGCAGCTTTTCACCCGCAGCGATATCGCCCAGGTCATGCCCTGCGGAGAAACACCGACCAGCACCCTTGATCACCACACAGCCAATTTCCGACGGCCTCGCGCCGATGTCTTGGGCGTGAGCATACAGTTCTTGGAACAAGGCCACGTTCAGGGCGTTCAGTTTGTCCGGTCGATTCAAGGTCAACACGGCAATACCGTCAATGTCTTCGCGCAGCACTAGGTCAGTCATAGGGTTTTCTCTACGTTGTTTTGGGCTCTAGGAAAGAGAGGTTGTAACGTCTAGGGCGTCATCATGGGATTGGCCAAGGCCGCCTCTAACGTGATCGGTTTTGCAATCATGAGCTCGGTTAGCTGTTGCGCATTGATCCATCGCCCCTCTCCTTGCGTTTTAGATCCGTCCAATACCTTATCCCATTAGCCTCACTGGGCGTAAGGTTCCCCAGCACAAAACATCCGCCCGCCAATCATTGCCGACGTGCAAGCTGAGCTTTTGAAGACTGCTTAGATCGAACGCGCCAACACCTGACAACGCTTCATCAGTCGTCTGGAATCTGCCGGAAAATCATCCCGCCGGTGCAACACCCGCCGGTTGTCCCAGATAATTAAGTCACCGGGCTGCCACTGCTGGCCCCAAGTGTTCGAATCCGTGGCAGCGTAGGACCACAGTTCATCCAGCAAGGCTTCACTGTCGTCTAAGGATAGACCCGGCACAAAGGCCCACTCTCGCCGACCCAAATAAAGCACTTTTTTACCAGTCTCTTCGTGCGTCCTGATAATGGGGTGCACGGCGCCCGGCGCCTGCCGGGGATCATCAAAGGCCTCAAAACCCGGCCGCAGGCTACCCACACTGGTGTGAGCCGCGTCGTGTTTGATCGAGAGGGTTTCGGCTCGAGTACGAAGAGCCTTTGGCAAAGCCTCGTAGGCTGCCCGTTGATCGGCAAAATAGGTGTCGCCTCCGATTTCGGGTATTTCGATGCCCAGCAAGATGCTGGCGGGCGGGGGTGTCTCCACGTATGTCATGTCCGAATGCCAATTGGCTTCGGAGTTGCCCAGACCGCCGATGGGCTTGCCGTTTTCCACGATGTTCGACAGTTGGGTCACATACCGGTTTTTGATTTTCGCTCTTGCGTCCGCTGACAGCCGACCCATTGGACGTTCCTCCAAGGGGCCGAAGCGGCGACTGAATCGTTGCAGGCTCTCCTCATCAAGCGGCTGGTTATGCAGACGCAGCACACCGAACTGCAGCCACGCTTGGTAAACCGCCTCAAAGTCCTCGTCGCCAAGGGTGCCGATATCGATGCCCTCTACATCGGCAACAAAGTGTTTGTTTATCGGATTAATTCTCATTTTTCAGTCTCCTGATCTGGGTTTTCACCCAGCGCCTCTCGAGGCAACACAATGACCGCGAAGCCGGACAACTTTTCATCTGCAGCAAATCCATCGTAAAACCATCGCAGGCCTGCCCCAAATTGAGTGTCATGCCACAGGCTTTGGTAAAGCTCGACCTGATCATACTGGCCGGGCTGGGCGGTCAGGGCCTCCAAGTAGTAGGCCTTGGCATCCTCTATGGCGGACTTAAACCACACCAAGTCCGAGGGCAGTTGTTGGTTGTCTAAATCTTCCGCCAACCGCTGCATGATCTCCTGTATGGAGCAATCGGTGACACCAAATAGGGTCCTACCCTGACGCCTACGTAGCCCCATTTGATACCAGGGCTGCAAAGTGCCTAGCTCGCTGATTAAGCGGTTCTGCCATGATGAATCATCGCGGGAAAACGACACTGGGCAGGCTGGAGCAATCTCTGTGGGGATTTCTGGTACATCTTCGCCATAATCTTCTAACACTGGCCCGTGCTCTCGGCCCAGCAAGGTTAAAGCCGCGTCAATCACCCGTTGTTGAAAGGCGGCATCATTGGGCACGCCGAGGGGGCGCCCGAGAGGAAAGCTGACCCACAGGCTGCGGGGCGGCTGCAGGCTCTCGGCATTTTCCCGCACCAGTGCAATGCTGACCGTCATGATGCCGGCTCGTTCCAAGTAATACCCAAGCGCGCACACGGCGCGGGTACAGTTGGGTCAGACCGGGGTGAGAAATACTGCGTCGACCTTGTCTTTCTTCAGCAGCCCAGCCACCTGCTCTGCGCCTTGCTCGTAGGCATCCGGCGTATGCCCGGCCCCCATAAAGCTGTAATGCACATCACCAAGAGACCCAATCTGGCCTTGCTGTTCCAACTCGCGAAAACGGTCAATGGGAAACACCAAATTCACATCGTCGGCAAAACCGCTGCGGTCAAAATTCACGGAGCTGTGGGACATCACCAATTTAGCGCCATCGGCTTCGTTTGGAATGGGGCGAAAGCTGGCATCTAAAAAACTGAATCCGGCTTCATCCCGAAAGTGCAGACCGGCGGTAGTAATCAGGGCCACGCGCATTTGGTTTAACGGTTTGCTAGGAGGCACCCACTGGGGTGGCGTCATAGGCGGCAGCGTTTTAGCCAGCAGATGCGCTTGCTCATACTCTGGCAGGTCACTCAGTCGAACCATGGTCTCCCCTTAACGCCTTCTATCGTCCTCGTCGTATGACTGCTCTCTGTATGGCCGAGACCACACCCTCTTGTCGTTCATTGCCGAATTAGCCAGCGGCCCGCCGAACTTAACGATTGGCGAATGTTGCGCCAACCGTTAGGCCTGCACTGTTGAAAATCAGCCATCGGCACACCCGAGGGAGACTAGCGGCTATGCAATCCATCCTCTAGAGACCCTACGCGCTTTCTGACAATATCAGAGCACGAAACTCTTGGAGAGGAGTGAACCATGAGCACAGCCTCATCTAAACCCTTTGTGCCCGAAGTAGAACGAACCATTGGCCAGCCTGCACCCATCGCGGCCAACCACGGCAAAGCCTATACCAGCCTCGATCTCGACGGCGATGCGGGCACGTCAGCCGCCGTAGACGACGCCTTAGCCCAAATAGCCAGTGGCGAGGGTCAAGCGGTAACGGATCTCATCGAAAACTCCGAGCCCGGCCCCATCGAAACCGACTGGGGACTTGGCTTTAAACGCTACGCGGAATGCATGGACCACATAAAGGCACAAGATCCGCATGTTCCAGAAGGGGGCGTCGCACTGCCTTTACGTTATACGGTTTTCCAAGCGCCCTCCTATTCCGTGGTGCCGTCCAACGCGATTTGGCAGGACCCAGGCCGTAAAGACGAGGCTGCCAAGCTTGCCAAGGACGAGTACGACAACGCCCGGCGTAGCCTGTACTTCCCCCAGGTACTTCGCGATGCACGCCGCATCTCAGAGTACTACCCTGGCTTATCACCAAATTCCCCTGAGTGTATGGACAAGCTGGGACTATCCCTTGCTCGATGCGAGTCAGCCTGTGGCAATTTCTATAACTCAGAGGAAGTGCGGCATATCTTCTACCCTGAAATGGAAAAGCTGCTGCTTGAGTTCTTTCCGGATGCCACCGATGCCTTGGTCTACAACCACGATGTTTTTGACAAAGACTACGAAGGTGACCGAACCGAGGATCAGGATGCCAAAAACCCTGGGGTGAATGCCCACTACGCCAACCTAGTGCACAACGATCTAAACGATAACAGTGGGCGGGTGCGCTGCCGGGAACTGTTGGTGCGAAATCTGCGCAACTTCGGTCGGGAGCAAAATTACACCGAGGCGGAAGCAGAAGAAAAAATGTCCCGCCGCTTTATGTCCATTAACCTCGCCAAACCAATGGAAACAGTAGAGCAAAACCCGTTTGTGTTGTGTGCTTGGCCGTCTTTCGCCGACCAGCCATACATCAATAACTATCGTGTCTACGATGATCGGGTCGGTGAGACCACGCGCTTCACCTACCGGGCTGACCATGAATGGTATTGGCTACCCCAGCAGCAACCTGACGAAGTCTCCATGCTCAAGTGCTACGACTCGGTCACAGACGGATCTGTCTCACGCTGGTCGTTTCATTCCGCTTGCGTAGACCCAACTGCTCCTGAGGACGCGCGCTGCCGCAAGAACGTGGTTGTTCGCTCCTTCGTTTTTTTCTAAGCACCGACAAATACCCACAACAAGAGCAATAACCCATGGGCATACCCACCATTCTAGATACGGACATTGGCCACGACGTGGATGACGTGTGGGCTTTAGCCTTTTTGTTGCGGTGCCCAGAACTTGACGTCAAGCTGATCACCACCACTACCGGCGACACGGTCTATCGCGCCCGTCTTGTGGCGAAGATGCTGACCCTGTTGGGATGCACCCATATCCCAATCGGCATCGGCATCCCCTTGGACGACAACCCCCACACCCACGATGAATGGCTCGGCGACTTCAATCTGGCCGATTATTCTGGAACAGTGATTCAAGACGGTGTGGGTGCTATTTGCGACACCATTGTTCGCGCTGACCAAACCGTATCGCTGATTTGCATTGGCCCCCTACCCAACATTGCCGCAGCACTGGCAAGAGAACCTCGGATCTGCGCCAACGCTAAATTCGTCGGCATGCACGGCAGCATTCACCGGGGTTACCTTGGGGCGCCAAAGCCCATGCGGGAATTTAACGTCAAACTCCACGCCCTTTCTTGTCGTGCGGTTTTTGAGGCTGACTGGGAAAAGGTTATTACGCCACTGGATACCTGCGGCGATATTGTTTTGGACGGGCAGCGTTTTGCGGACATCGCGCAAGCAGCAGAGCGCAATGGATCTGCCAGCGCGGCCGGTATTTGTATCGACAATCATCTGGCCTGGTTTAAAGCCGTCAGCGATTGGCCAATTCTGAAAGACATGGACCCTCAGCAACAAAGCTCGATCTTGTATGACCTTGTGGCGATCTATCTGGGGTTTGCTGACGGTCTGCTTGAAATGGAGCGCCTGCCCATTGTCGTTACCCCAGATGGCAAAACCATGATAGATGACACCGGCAGCCCGGTTAACTGCGCCCTGAACTGGCGCGATCAGGGGGCATTTTTGGATTTGGTTACTCACCGACTGACGGAGACTCAGGCATGAGCAAGCGCCCAAACGTCGTGGTGTTATTCCCGGATCAACTGCGAGCCCAGTCCCTGCCCTTATTCGGCGAACAGCAAATTGATACGCCAAACATCGACCGGCTCGCCAGCGAGGGCACGGTATTGGAACAAGCCATCTCCAACTGCCCGGTGTGCACGCCGGCTAGAGCGATGCTGCTAACCGGCCGCTACCCCCAAACTACCGGGCACCTGATCAACACCACCCGCACGCGGCATAGCGAGATTTCTATTGGCGACGCCTTCGCCCATCAAGGCTATAAAACCGCATGGGTGGGCAAGTGGCACCTGCACACAGGTCTGTGGCCGGCGCTGGATCGCATGCCCCAACACCCGGACTGGGTGCCGGAAGGCCGGGACCGACTGGGCTTTGACTATTGGCGAGCATATAACCAGCACATGGTGTACTTCGACGGCTTTGTGCACAAAGACGACTGGAATTACGAGCGCTGGGACGGCTACGAAACCGATGGCTTGATGAATTACGGCAAAGAGTTTATGGACTCGGCCGGCGACGATCCGTTTTTGCTGTTTTTATCGCCTCACCAGCCTCACTTCACGCCCTTTACCTTTGCGCCTGAAGCTTATTATCACCGACTACCCAAGACATTGACGCTGCCGGCCAACGTGCCTGATTCAATGAAGGAAGCCGCACTGGATATGTATCGTCACTACCTAGCAATGATCCTTGCCGTGGATGACATGCTGGGCAACTTGTTGACGTATTTAGATGACAAGGGTTTAGCCGATGACACCATCGTCGTGTTTGCGTCGGATCATGGCACCCAAGGGGGCGCTCAGGGGGTTAACCCATGGTCCAAGAAAAACCCCTACGATGCCTCGATCCATATCCCCGGCATTGTTCGCCACCCCGGCGCCGTTGCCGCCGGCGCGCGCTGCGATAGCATCGTGTCCATGGTGGATTGGTTCCCCACACTGTGCGACCTAGCTGGCATACCGGTGCCCCGCAGCATTGAAGGCACTAGCAAGGCGGCTGCCATATTGGGTAGCGCCCAAATCGACGATTCCGCCTTTATTATGAATTTCTCCAAGTGGTTCGACTGGTTCCAAGACGGTGCCGAATGGCGTGGCGTGCGAACCCGCGAGCATACCTATGCCCAGTGGCTTAACGGCAAAACTGAGCTATATGATTTACAGGAAGATCCACTGCAAATGAACAATCTGGCAGGCGCTGGCAGCCAAGCTGAGCGCGAAATGCAGGCGCGACTTAGGGCCCATCAAACCAAACGCCAAGACGAACTCGTGGCCTGTACCGACTGGAAACACTGGCTAGACAACGAACGTCGGGTGGTCCGCAATGCCTTTGGTGAGCTAAGCCACCCGGAAAGCCAGCCCGATTGGTCCCTCTTACACTAGGTGGAAAAACACATATGACTGGGACAAATTTCCCCATCGTGCTTGATGAGCAGATCATCGAAGACTTCCGACAAAAGGGCTTTGTCAAAACCGACAGCGGCCTGTCTGCTGCAGAACTTACCAAGTACGCAGAAGCCGTGGATACCGAAGTAGCCATACGAACTGCCGCTGACCAACGGAACGTAAGTGAAAAAAGCACCTACGAGCAGAGCTTTATTCAGTGCATGCGTCTTTGGGAAACCAGCGAAGCAGTCCGTGCTCTGTCCTGCCATCCGGGCTTAGCGGGAATGGCCGCCCAGTTACTGGGCGTACGCAGCGTGCGCTTGTGGCAAGACCAGGCACTATACAAAGAACCCGGAGGCCGCGAAACGACCGCCCATCAGGACGAAACCTTTTGGCCCATTGGCAAGGCGCCCTTGGTCAGCGCATGGATACCCTTTGATGCAGTCACCCCAAACAATGGCGCCATGGCCTATGTCCCCGGATCCCACCGAGTTGGCTCCCTGAAAACAGTCGACATTACCCATCAATCGGAACCCTACGACATTTTACGAGACCCCAAACTCGGTGGCGCGCGGCCTCAGTGGATGAATGTGGACCCCGGATCTATCGTTTGGCACGACGGCTTCACCGTGCATCAAGCGTCGGCCAACGACAGCGATAACACACGCCGGGTATTTACCATTGTTTACATTGCTAGCGAGGCTCAGCGCGTAAAAACTTGGCCCTGTTTTCCATTGGATCGTGAAGCCATTGAACTAGGCGATTCTTTAAGGGGCGACGGCCTGCCAATTCTTTGGCCCCCGTCACAGACACTGCCAGAACCTCCGCGCATAATCGGAGAAAAGTCCGGCCCTCAACAACGCGCACAATAGCAGCCCACCCGCTAACAGAGGCTCAAACACTGATGAATACGCACCCAATGGACAACTTTCCTGTTCGACCGCTGAAATTTGACCAAGCGGCATCAGACCCTGTGTGGAGCAAAAGCTCACCGGAGTTCGCCATGTTCATTAACGCACTAGGGGTGGATGTCCCCCATTTTGAGCGCTTTCTTGTTCGCGTGATGCGGGCCTATCGAGACGACATCGATGATCCTAAGTTGTTGAAGGATGTGCAGGCAATTATCGGCCAAGAGTCTCATCACGCGTTCAATTTCAACAAGTGGACCCAACGATTGAGCCAACGCTACCCCCGGGTTGACAAGATCAACGCGGCATGCGGAAAGACATTTGAAAAGTTCGCTGGGCGCGACAAAAAATTTCAAATCGGCTTCGTTGCCGGCTACGAGACATTTACCTTTCTCGGCGGCCTAATCATTCTGCAGCGGTACCGGGAATTGATGGGGGATGCAGACCCGGTTATGCGGGCATTGTGGGTATGGCACCAAGTGGAGGAGGTTGAACATGGCTCTGTAGCCTTCGACTTTTATTCCGCTTTCTACGCCCAGCACGAATGGTACCGAAAGTGGATGGTGTTGCTCGCCTTCGGCCACATTCTGACGGAAACCTTTAAGGCCTTCGCCCCCATGGTGCGGGGTGAAGGCCTGTACCAAAAACCCAGAAAAGCTCTAAAGGCTTGGCGTTTTTTCTGCAGTTTTGGAACCGATTTAGCGCGGTCGGCGCTGCCGGTGCTGAAGCGAGGCTACCATCCTCGTCAGCACCCCATCTGCAATGACGAACAAAACCATATTGCCATGGCGTGGCGGGAGCATCATAAAAGCGGCGGCAACGTGCTTGAGTTAAACGACCAAATTATGGGCTTGCTGCAGCGCAGCTAGCCGAAGAACATCCACGCAGAGAGGAGCAACTTAGATGTCGGATCAAAACAACCAAGCCAACCCACTTTTTAGGCGCGTGGTCTTTCACGCAATTTTGGTTTTGAGCATTGGCCTTGTTGCGGGTCTGATGCTGGCTTTTTCGCTACTGGATGCCGTAAACCTTTGGCCTCTGCCAGTCTGGGAGGTGGCGATACCTGGCTCGGACAGAGGCTGGGCGGCAGCCCATGTGGGCGGCATTCTTAACGGGATTATGCTCATCGTGTTAATTCAGCTTGCCACCAAGCTCGATCTTTCGGATCGGGACTTTCGGCTCAGCGCTTGGTCCCTAATCATCACCGGCTGGGGCAATACCGTGTTCTACTGGGCTGGGAACATCGCCCCCAACCGCGGGCTGTCAGTCGACGACACCGTATACGGCGGTGCAGATATTTGGGGTATTCTCGCCTTCCTTGGTGGCGGCGGCGCCATGTTCTTTACCTTCTTTGTCATGTTTTTGTTTGGCCGGGCAGCCCTGCAAAGGACCTAGATGAAGACTGGGAAGTCACCGAGAACCCTAGACTCAAAAGTCGCCCTCAGTAAAAGAAAAACACCATGGCCAACGGCTTTTACGATTTAAGTGTTGGTACCTATGCCAACTCTTACCCAGCGTGGTCAGTACGCTAGAAAATGCCAAGGCCCATGTTGCCGAGCACATGCTGAACAGCAAAATTTGTGGCCTGAAATAGGAAGACAACATCTGAATTCTCCAATCACCGAACACTTAAACCAAACACTTGGCTACTCTCTCAGCCAGTTGGACCCGAAGAAATAGGTTCCAGGGATAGGTCCAGTTCGTCATCTACCCCACGCCCCAAACCTAAATCACACGTCACTTGGTGCAATCTGTGACCGCGCTCTTGGTACTTCATTTCAAATGCGCTGATGGGCGGGATACCCGCTATTTGATTTTCCGTGGAGGCAAACCCTGCCACCTGCAGCGCTAGCGAGAACTCTTGGGCATAGATTGACCAATTGGTTCGCACGGTTAACAGACCGCCAAGGGCCAGCAAGGTAGGAAACGCCGGCGACCCATACCAGCGCTTTCGCATCTGCGATGCCTTGGGATAGGGGTTGGGGTACAGCAGATAGTGCCGGAGCGGACACCACCCTGCCGCCACTGCCAGACGCCAAAAGTCATTTACGTCCGCTCGCAGCACGGCATAGTTCTTTGATTCACCAAACTGGTGGCGGGCCAGCCGGTGGGCAGATTTATCCACACCCAAGACGAGGGCATCGGGAAACTGGGCGGCCAACCGACGGGTGCTGTCTCCTGTACCGCAGCAAGAGTCGATAATCAGCGGACGGGATGAGTCTTCCACTCGTGAGCGAATAGCCTGAAAAGCTTCCTTCGAGTGCGCTGCGATCGGCCTCCTCCACGGCGATCTCATGTGGGCGACAACGACGTCGGCGAGATCCTTTCGGACTTCCTGTTGACCTAATCTGGATCGAATCAATGACGGTATCCCATTCGCAAAGACCCATCATAGAGGTTCTAACCCATCAACTCACAGCGCAGATGAAATCTTTCCGGATGTTCTAAGCGCGAAGAACCCAGACCCGAGGTCAGTTCTCACCAAATCATGGGGCCATTGGCACAACAAGATACAAAAAGCGTCCCTGCCCTCACTGACACTGAAGAAAAAGCCGAGCCGCAAGGGCAGCCCGGCTAACTTTGTACCTTGCCCAAGACCCTTTCTAGAACGTGGTGTAGACCTTTACGCCATAGCTCCGCCCGGGCAGGGGTACTTGGTTTTTGACGAAAGACGAGTGATTGCGAGCGGCTTCGTCCAACAAATTGGAACCAAACACCGAGACGTTTAACGCCAGATCGCTGCTGAGTTGGAATCGATTCGACACTCGAAAGTCCAGCATCGAATAACTATCCGTCGCATCCTCAAACATTGCCGTATCTTTCTGAGAATCGACGTCCTTGAACACCAATGATAGATCCCACAAGTCCTTCGCGTAACTCGCGCTGTAGATGCTTCGACTGGGGTTTATCCTAGGAACATTGCTGTTGTCCGAGAATTCTGCTGAAACGTTGTCCAATCCGTAGGAGAGCGTTAGAACACCCCCGGTTAACTCAATGTTTCCACCGAATTCAAGTTCATAGCCCCTAAACTCCGCATCTTGCTGTTGGTACGTGGCTACGATCAAACCGTCCTCTGTTGCAGCCGTATCCTGAAGATAGATGTAATTGTCTATCTGATTCTCATATACCGCTAACGAAGCAAACAGCGCATCGCTATCGTAGTCCATGGTGAACTCCACGTTTTTCGCTCTTTCCGTCCGCAGATTAGGATCCCCTACCTCGTTCCTTCCGGTGGCTAGGTGGGCCCCATTCATAAACAGCTCCACCGCAGCTGGCGCTTTCTCAACACTCGATAGGTTCAGGGTCGTCGTAACCTGATCAGTAAACCGGCGACCTATTTGCAGCCCGAAACTGGTAATCGATTCATCTGTTTTGAAGTACTCGACTTCTTCGTCGTGGTCGCCTGCTCCATGATCGTGATCACCCTCGTCTTCGTCGTGGCTTTCCGTCACAGAGCCGCTTCTTTCCACCCAATCGTTACGTACACCAAGGTCGACCACGTAGTCACCGAAGGCACGACTTAAAAAATATCCCAGGGTCAGTTCGTCGCTTGCAACCGGATTCATGAATTTCTCAGCGCCACCGATTGATTGATCCTCAGAAACAATTGAAATCGATAGTTTCTGGATAAGCGCATCGCTGGAGAGGTCAAACACTGCACCAAATTCCTGTGCGTCATTTAAAAATACCGTGGGACCACCATGAGCATGTCCAGCGTGGGCGGCTCCTGCATCGGCTTCTTCTGCGTGGGCCTCAATCAACTCATAGTCGGTATCTCGGAAGTGATAGTTGACGCTATTTACCAAGCCCATTTGCACATTTAAGGCGCCTTCCAAACTAATAATCTGCGAATCAGTGGCGGCAAATATGCGCTCATCGTCGTGGTTGTCGTGGTCGTCGTGGTCGTCATGGTCGTCATGGTCGTCATGGTCGTCATGGTCGTCATGGTCGTCATGGTCGTTATTTTTTGTCTTCTCAGCATGGGTCTCCTCCATGTGGAAAGGCACACCATAAAGGCCTTGGTTACTGGCATAAGAAACCCCCACGAAGCCCCAATCGGCTACTTTCGACAAGCCAATACGAAAGTTCTCTTTGCTGTGATCAGAGTTCGCAAGTTCATTGCTTT
>JAYOVN010000022.1:0-28770 GCA_038151515.1 Gammaproteobacteria bacterium
GAGGGGGTAGTGGGCTTATGCCCGTGCGAGTTCGAGTCTCGCCTTCGGCACCATCCATTCAAAAGACATCCCGTTTAGACCATGTTCCGTCGTGGTTTAACAACTAGGTTGGCACCGTTGACCGGTTAGCTGGCAGGCTGTCATTACCTGCTGTTCGATCTGGGCCGGATTTAATCACAGAGCGCCTTGGCCTATTGGAAGGTGCCCTTCATCCGCCGACCCCATCTTGACGGGTAGTGCGTATTCAGCCCAGTACCCACTTGCACCTTCAACTAACCCTCCATATACTCCGCACCCTTGTTGTTGCGGGGTGGAGCAGTCAGGTAGCTCGTCGGGCTCATAACCCGAAGGTCGTGGGTTCAAATCCTGCCCCCGCTACCACAACAAGGCAGCTAACGCGTTCACGTTAGCCCGAGGCTAAGGCCGTACGTTTGGTTGTGCGAAACAAGCGTCGTTTTTCCCTTAGCCCGCTTGGCTTTTCGGAGTCAGGAGAGTCGCGCGACACGTTGGGCTTTAGGCCCTTTTTTTGTGTCTGATTTTTGGGCCGGGTTAGGTAAATACCCGGCGGCTTTGGCGCTCAGCGTCGTACAAAGACTGCGAATAGATCGCAGGTGGCCTATTTGAATAACAAAGAGCTACAGATTGAAGAGTTGATTACGCCGACCATCGAAGCGCTGGATGCGCAGGTGTGGGGAGTGGAATACCTGAGCCAAGGCAAGTACAGCCTGCTGCGTATCTACATTGAGCGTGAAGACGGCGTCAGTGTGGATCTTTGTGCTGAGGCCAGTCGCCATGTTAGCGATCTCCTCGATGTGGAAGAGATCATGCCCGAGGCTTACACGCTGGAAGTGTCGTCCCCAGGGATGGATCGGCTGTTGTTTAGACCGGATCAGTATTTGGCCCATGTGGGAGAAAAACTGGATGTCCGATTGAGCTACCCCTACGAGGGTCGCAAAAAGATTGTTGGTTTGTTGGCGGGTATTGAAGATGACTCCGTCGTTTTGCAGTTAGACAGCGACGAGTATTTGTTGCCCCTGGAAAATGTTCAAAAGGCACGGATTGTGCCGGTTTTTGATTGAGGAAGGTTTAGCGTATGAGTAAAGAAATACTCTCGGTGATCGAGTCCGTATCCCACGAGAAGGGAGTTCCCCAAGATATTATTTTTGGTGCTATGGAAGCTGCATTGGCCATGGCAACGAAGAAAAAATATGGCGAAGAGGCGGAATTTCGAGTCGCCATCGATCGCGAATCGGGTGAGTACGAGACATTCCGTACTTGGGCGGTTGTGGATTTTGACAACCTCGAAGAGGAAGAAGAGCCCAACCCCGCAGCCCAGTACAGCGTGGAACAGGCCCAAGAAATCAAGGCCGATGCGCAATTGGGTGATGTTCTAGAAGAGCAGGTTGAATCAGTGGAATTCGGTCGTATTGCCGCCCAAACCGCGAAACAGGTAATCGTGCAAAAAGTGCGGGAAGCCGAGCGCGCTCAGATTGTTGAGATGTATCAGTCTCGAATCAACGACCTAATCAGCGGTACGGTGAAAAAACTGGGCCGCGAAAGCGTCATCATTGATCTTGGCAACAATGCTGAGGGTATTTTGACCCGAGAGCATCTGATTCCCCGTGAAGTCTTCCGGGTAGGTGACCGTTTACGCGCCATGCTTGTAGAGATTCGGCCTGATAACCGAGGCCCGCAGCTGGTGTTGTCGCGGACTGTCCCCTCCATGCTGGTCGAGCTTTTCAAGGTCGAGGTGCCTGAGATTGCTGAAGACGTCATCCAAATCTTGGGTGCCGCACGAGATCCCGGCTCCCGAGCAAAGATTGCTGTGCAAACAAACGACGGGCGTATTGATCCCGTTGGTGCCTGCGTGGGCATGCGTGGTTCACGGGTTCAGGCGGTATCCGGTGAGTTGGCTGGCGAGCGAATTGACATTGTGTTGTGGGATGAAAATCCTGCGCAGCTCACCATTAATGCTATGGCGCCGGCTGAAGTGGCTTCCATCGTGTTGGACGAAGAAACGCACACAATGGACATTGCGGTAACAGAAGAAAACTTGGCTCAGGCCATTGGCCGAGGTGGTCAAAACGTCCGTCTTGCCAGTGACTTGTGCGGCTGGTCATTAAACATCATGACCGAAGAAGAAGCTGCTCAGAAGCTTGAAGAGGAATCCAATAAATTTGTCAGCGAATTCATAGAGTACTTGGCCGTGGATGAAGACGTTGCCGAAGTGCTGGTGGAAGAAGGGTTCACCACATTGGAAGAAGTGGCCTACGTGCCGATGGAGGAGATTCTTGCCATCGATGGTTTCGACGAAGAAATCGTTACCGAACTGCGTAACAGAGCCAAGGACGCGTTGCTGACCAAGGCTATTGCGAGCGAAGAGGCCTTGGGTGATGTAAGGCCTGCTGATGACTTGCTCGAGATGCGAACCATGAGCCGTGAACTTGCCTTCAAGCTGGCGGCTAACGAAGTGGTTTGCATGGAAGATTTGGCCGAACTGTCGGTGCCAGAGTTGCAGGACATTGAGCCAGAGATCAGTGAAGAGGACGCGGCAGCGCTGATTATGATTGCCCGTGAGCCCTGGTTCGCTGAAGCCGAATCAGAGACGGCATAAACAGTGAACGCGAAATGGCTGCAGACGTGAAGTAGACGAGATAAACAAAGAAGGCTCAAAGGATGTGTCTTTTGAGTAGGAGTGATTGATGGCTGAAGTAACGGTTAAACAACTTGCAGATACGGTAGGAGCACCGGTTGAGCGCCTGCTCAAGCAGATGCAGCAAGCAGGCCTGTCCCACAAAGCGGAAGACGAAGCCGTGAGCGAGCAAGAGAAGCAAACTCTGCTGGCTTATCTCAAGGGGAGTCATGGCGAAACCGCCAAGCCTGCGGAAAAAATCACTCTAAAGCGTAAAAGCACGGGCACTCTGAAGTCTGGGCAAGGTCGTGCTGGCCGTAATGTAACCGTCGAGGTGCGCCGCAAGCGAACCTATGTAAAACGATCTGAGGTTGAGGCAGAAAGCGCGGCTGCAGCGCCAGAGCCAGTGGTCTCTCAAAGCGAGTTAGAAGCTCAGAGAATTCAGGAAGAAGAAAAGGCGCGTAAAGAGGCCGAAGAAAAGGCACGAGCGGCAGAGCTTGAGCGCAAGGCAGAAGCCGAGCGTAAAGCTGAAGAAGAACGCCTGAAAGATGAAGAACTAAAGCGTCAGCAGGAACAAGAACGCGTCGCTGCTGAGAAAAAGACAAAAGAACCAGCGCCAGCGCCTGTATCCGCTGCGGACCTGCAGGCCAAAGAACAGTCAGAGCAGCGAGGTGGCAAGCGTTCTCGCGGACGTGAGCGTCCGGCTGCCGGACCGGAGAAAGGGCGCCGCCGTGAGCTAAGCCTGAAGTCCGAGCGCCGTAACCGTCGCCGACCTACCCAGCGCGATACGGCCTTGCAGGTTGATCAGCAAGGCGGCGAATTCAAGCCAGAAGAATTCATTTCTCGTGAAGTCGAAGTGGGCGAAGTCATAACCGTGGGGCAGTTGGCCGCCGGTATGGCAGTCAAAGCCGGAGAGGTGATCAAAACCCTGATGGGACTCGGCGTAATGGCCACGATTAACCAAGCCATCGATCAGGACACCGCGACCCTAGTGGTTGAGGAAATGGGCCACCGCATTAAATTCGTTAGTGAAGACGTGCTGGAAGAACAGCTTGAAGCGTCCTTGGTGATTGAGGGTGAGACGACACCCAGAGCACCTGTGGTAACGGTAATGGGGCATGTCGACCACGGGAAGACTTCTCTATTGGATTACATCCGCAAGGCGCGTGTTACCTCAGGTGAGGCTGGCGGGATTACCCAACACATTGGTGCCTACAGTGTGGCCACCAAGACTGGGCAAATTACCTTTATCGATACACCCGGACACGCAGCATTCACCTCCATGCGAGCGCGTGGTGCCAAGGTGACGGATATCGTCGTCCTGGTCGTTGCGGCAGATGACGGCGTCATGCCACAAACCGAAGAAGCTATTCAGCATGCCAAGGCCGCCGAGGTGCCGGTAATCGTAGCGATCAATAAAATGGACTTGGAAGGCGCTGATCCTGACCGTGTCACCAATGAATTGGCGGCCAAGGATTTGGTTCCCGAAGCTTGGGGCGGCGACGTTCAATTCAAACAAGTTTCCGCCATGACGGGTGATGGCATGGACGAGTTGCTAGAAGCGATTTCACTGCAGGCAGAATTGTTGGAACTCACGGCCATAAACGAAGCGCCGGCCCAAGGCGTAGTCGTAGAATCAAGATTAGACCGAGGCCGAGGCCCAGTAGCCACCGTGTTGGTGCAGAACGGGCGGCTGAAACAAGGTGATATCGTTATCGCCGGTGAATTTTATGGCCGAGCGCGGGCCATGCTGGACGACACCGGTAGTAATACCAAGGAAGCTGGCCCATCTCAGCCAGTGGAGTTGCTCGGCCTCAACGGTACCCCGGGCGCTGGAGATGATTTCGCCGTCGCGTCGGATGAGCGATCGGCACGAGAACTGGCGGAATTCCGTCGCGTCAAGATGCAGGAACGTTTGCAAGCCACACAGCAGGCAGCCAAGTTGGACAATATGTTTGCCAACATGGTTGAGGGCGAGAAGCGTATTCTGAAACTGGTGGTAAAGACCGATGTACGCGGCAGTTTGGAGGCCATCATCCAAGCCATGTCGGAACTGGGTAATGACGAAGTGTCAGTGCAGGTGCTTGGCTCAGGCGTTGGCGGTATTTCCGAGTCTGATGCGACCATGGCGTCTACTTATGGCGCAACGGTATTTGGCTTTAATGTACGCGCCGACAAGACCGCGAAGACCCTGTTGGAACGCGAGGGCGTGGAACTGCGTTATTACAGCGTGATCTATGAGTTGATCGACGACGTGAAAGACGCTCTGTCCGGCATGCTTTCGCCGGAGATTCGTGAAGAGATTCTGGGTACTGCCGAGGTCCGGGACGTGTTCCGCTCGCCGCGGTACGGCCAGATTGCTGGATGTATGGTCATTGAAGGGGTTGTTCATCGCAACAAACCCATCCGGGTGCTGCGTGACAACGTCGTCATCTATGAGGGCGAGTTAGAATCATTGCGCCGCTTTAAAGACGATGTCTCGGATGTGCGTAACGGTACCGAATGCGGTATCGGGGTTCGCAATTACAATGATGTTCGGGCCGGCGACCTGATCGAGGTCTTTGATACCAAGGAGATCGCGCGCACGTTGTAGTAATCGACGAGCACGCAGATACCCATGTCCAGAGACTTAAGAGTTGCCGATTTTGTGCGTGATGAAGTGTCACGCATTTTACAGCGCGACATGCGCGATCCCCGGGTGGGCAGCTTTGTTAGTGTGAATGATGTGAAGGTGAGCAAGGATCTGTCTTATGCAGAGATCTACGTTTCATCTTTGCAGGCACAGGATGTCGAGGCTCAGCAGGAGTTGATCGGGGTGTTGAATAGGGCGGCTGGTTTTTTCCGCACTGAGCTTGCTAAGCGCCATACCATGCGCACGACGCCGAAGCCGCGTTTTCACTACGATGAGTTGGTTGAGCGCGGGCCCCGTTTGGAAAAGCTGATTGGCCAAGCAGTGTCTCAGGACAAGGCACGTCAAGATACCCAGGTATCAGAGGGTTCGGAACAATCTGCTGGCCCTAAGGTCGAGGGCTAGCCATGGTAAGACGTCGAAAAGGTAGACCCATTGATGGCGTCTTGGTGGTGGATAAACCCCCAGGAATATCGTCCAATGACGTCGTCCAGCAAGCCAAGCGATTGTTCAATGCCCAAAAAGTGGGTCATTGCGGGAGCTTGGATCCGCTGGCGACTGGGGTGCTGCCCCTTTGTTTTGGTGAAGCCACTAAGTTTTCACAGTTTTTGCTGGATGCGGATAAAAAGTATTGGACTCGCATTAAGCTCGGCATCACTACCGAGACGGGTGATGCGGATGGCGAGATTCTCCAAGAGCAAGACGCTTCGGGCATTAAAGCCTCTGATGTAGAGGCTGCTTTGGAACAATTCCGTGGCGAGATTGAGCAGGTGCCTTCGATGTATTCGGCGCTAAAGCACAACGGGCAGCCTCTGTACAAACTGGCTAGGCAAGGTATTGAGGTTGAGCGCCCGGCGCGCAAGGTAACGATCTACAGCCTTGAGTTGTCGGCGGTAAACGGAAGCGAAATAGAACTTCAAGTGCACTGCACAAAGGGCACCTATATTCGCAGTCTTGCCGAAGACCTAGGGGCAGCCCTTGGCTGCGGTGGACACGTGGCAGCCTTGCGTCGGTTGGCTGCTGGGCCATATGTAGAGTCGCAATCGATGACTTTGGAGGCTCTGCAGGACATGGCGGAAGAGACGAGAGATGCCAGCTTGTTGCCGACTTCAAGCGCGGTATGCGCATGGCCTGCGGTGCGCTTAGAGACCAATACGGCCTATTACATATTAAAGGGCCAGCCGGTACAGGTTGGCAATGCTCCAGCCAATGGTTGGGTACAGATTTTTGAATCTGCTGAGGAAGAGCGCTTCCTTGGCGTGGGTGAGATTTTGTCGGACGGTAGGGTGGCGCCCAGGAGACTGATCGCCAGCCAATAGTGTTGTCAAAACAGACATCGTGACTGTCAATACGCGCGGTTTTCGATGTGATTTTAAATAGCGTATTTAGGAGAAAATGAAATGGCTCTAACAGCCGCAACGAAAGCAGAGATCGTAAAAGAATATCAACTCGAGGAAGGCGATACCGGATCTCCCGAGGTGCAGGTAGCCCTGCTTACTCACAACATCAACACCTTGCAAGGCCACTTCAAGGATCATCACAAAGACCACCACTCACGTCGTGGACTGATACGCATGGTAAACCAACGACGTAAGTTGCTGGACTACCTGAAAAACAAAGACGTGGCGCGATACAGCGATCTGATCAAGCGTTTAGGCTTGCGTCGCTAACAGAAGACGGATTCGCCCTGACCTTTTGTCCGGGCGAAATTCAACGCGCGGCTTTGCGGTAAGCGAAAGGGAAAGCCAACCGGGTGTCACTCCAGAGCAAATAACTGTGACGCTTGTGGTTAACCATTCAAAGCCTGTTAAAGCCAATACCGGCGACTGTGGTTGTGTAAGCGATCCAGCCGCCATGACGCAGAGCAGGTTTTTAGGCCAAAACCTAGGAGCAGAGCTCGAAGAAGAGATCGGTAACAGTCGATCGCAGAAGTAGTAAGAAACGAAAGAAAGTAAATGCAGATCCAATTGGAGGAATCAGCTTGAACCCAATTTATAAAGAATTTCAATATGGCGAACAAACCGTCGTCATGGAGACCAACAAGGTCGCTAAACAAGCAACCGGTTCGGTCACCGTAACCATCGGTGATACCGTCGTACTGACCACGGTCGTTGGTGCGAAAAGCCCGCGTCCTGGTCAGGACTTTTTCCCTTTGACGGTAAATTACCAAGAAAAAACCTATGCGGCGGGCAAAATTCCCGGCGGATTCTTCCGTCGTGAAGGGCGTCCTAGCGAAAAGGAAACCCTAACCTGCCGTCTAATCGACCGACCGATTCGACCTCTTTTCCCCAAGGGGTTCATGAATGAGGTCCAAGTGGTATGTACGGTCCTATCGACGGACAAGGACCAAGATCCGGATATAGCGGCGATGATCGGAACTTCCGCAGCTCTGGCCATTTCTGGTATTCCTTTCAATGGGCCTCTGGGCGCAGCTCGGGTTGGATACATTGATGGCAGCTACATCCTGAACCCCGGATACGAAACCCTGAAGGCGTCCATGCTCAGCATGACCGTTGCAGGAACCGAATCTGCGGTACTGATGGTTGAGTCTGAAGCAAATGAGATGACCGAAGACGAGATGCTTGGCGCTGTTTTGTTCGGACACCAAGAAATGCAGGCGATCATCAAAGCCGTTGCCGAACTGGCTGAGGTTGCCGGTAAAGAAGCTTGGGATTGGCAAGCAGCTGAAAAAGACGAGACATTGGGTAACGCCGTTGCTACTGCCATCAAGAGCGAACTTGGTGAGGCTTACCGCATCTCGGACAAGATGGAGCGTCAGGCTGCGGTTGGTGCTTTGCGCAAGCAAGCGGTTGAACAACTGGCTGCAGAAGGTGGCGATTACAGCGCCGACGACGTATCCGATACGTTTGGTCGGGTAGAAAAAGACCTCGTGCGTCAGCGCGTACTGAATGGTGAACCACGTATCGACGGCCGTGATCTACGAACGGTGCGACCTATCGAAGTCGAAGTGGGCGTGCTTCCCAAGGCTCACGGCTCAGCACTATTTACCCGTGGCGAAACACAGGCGCTGGTAGTGGCTACCCTGGGTACACTTCGTGACGCAGCGTTGATCGATGCCCTTGAGGGGTCATACAAAGACACCTTCATGCTGCACTACAACTTCCCTCCCTACAGTGTTGGTGAAGCAGGGTTCATGAGCGGACCTAAGCGCCGGGAAATCGGCCACGGTAAGTTGGCTCGTCGCGGCGTATCTGCAGCATTGCCTAACTCCGAGGATTTCCCTTACACCATTCGCGTGGTTTCAGAGATCACCGAATCCAACGGTTCCAGCTCCATGGCCAGTGTTTGTGGTACTTCCCTAGCATTGATGGATGCCGGTGTGCCGGTTAAGGCTCCGGTAGCCGGCGTGGCTATGGGCCTTGTGAAGGAAGGCAACCGCTATGCGGTACTCACCGACATCTTAGGCGATGAAGACCACTTGGGTGATATGGACTTTAAAGTAGCCGGTACCGACAAAGGTATTACCGCGCTGCAAATGGATATCAAGATCGAGGGTATTACCGAAGAGATTATGGAAGCGGCGCTAGCCCAAGCGAACGAAGCGCGAATCCACATTCTCGGTGAAATGAACAAGGTCATCAGCGCTTCACGTGAAGAGCTGTCAGCCAATGCGCCAGCCATGGTTACCCTGAATGTTCATCCGGATAAGATCCGCGACATCATCGGCAAGGGCGGAGCGACGATTCGTTCCATCGTTGAAGAAACCGGTGCTGAAGTGGACATCAACGACGACGGCAGTGTCCGAATTTACGCTGAAGACGCATCTGCTAAAGATGCCGCGGTAGCGCGTATTCAAGAGATCACTGCGGAAGCAGAAGTTGGTCGTATCTATCAAGGTACCGTCGCTCGGGTAGTGGACTTTGGTGCGTTCGTGACGATCCTGCCTGGCAAAGATGGCTTGTTACACATTTCTCAAATTGCTGAAGAGCGTGTTGAGAACGTGTCGGACTACATCAACGAAGGCCAAGAGGTTGAGGTTGTTGTACTGGATGTCGATCAGCGTGGTCGCATCAAGCTTTCCATCAAAGAGTTGGAAAACTATCGCGACCAAAACGAAGCCGGCTAATACCGGCTGAGTTGAAAATACAGAGGCACCGGAGAGAGCTCGGTGCCGAGGTGTTTGATCGTAAAAAGCCGGCGTCAGCCGGCTTTTTTCTGCCTAGCTTTCAGGCTTCACGCGATTTGCAATCAAATCGTCAACCACCGAAGGGTCGGCCAAGGTAGAAGTGTCGCCAAGGTTGTCCAGTTCATCGGCGGCAATCTTGCGCAAAATCCGGCGCATGATTTTGCCTGAACGCGTTTTTGGCAGCCCAGGGGCCCACTGGATAACATCGGGTTTGGCTATCGGTCCAATTTCTTTTCGCACCATGGCGATCAGTTGGGCCAAAAGCTCGTCAGTATCCGAGTTGTCACCTGCCATCAACGTTACATAGGCGTAGATGCCCTCGCCTTTAAGGTCATGAGGGAAACCCACCACCGCCGCCTCGGCAACGCTTGGGTGTAAAACGAGAGCACTCTCGACTTCGGCGGTGCCAATTCGATGACCGGAAACATTCATGACGTCATCAACCCGCCCTGTAATCCAGTAATAACCGTCTTCATCTCGGCGTGCGCCGTCGCCAGTGAAGTAATAACCCGGGTAGGTCGAGTAGTAGGTATCGATAACTCGCTGATGATCGCCGTAAACCGAGCGGATTTGGCCGGGCCAAGAGGCAGTGATGACCAAATTTCCCGACGCGGCGGCTTCTGTTATGAGATTGCCCTCCGGGTCCATTAGGGCCGGCTGCACGCCAAAGAAAGGACGGCTGGCTGAACCGGGTTTCAGGGCTGTCGCACCCGGTAAAGGAGTGATCATGATGCCGCCGGTTTCTGTCTGCCACCAGGTGTCCACAATTGGACAGCGGCCCTCGCCAACGACCCGGTGATACCACTCCCACGCTTCTGGATTAATGGGTTCGCCCACACTACCCAGCAAGTGCAGCGTAGCCCGTGAAGAGTTACTGACGAAGTCGTCGCCTTGAGCCATGAGCTGACGAAGCGCGGTGGGCGCGGTGTAAAAGACATTGACTTGGTGCTTGTCGATGACCTGCCAACAGCGTGAGGCGTCAGGATAGGTCGGGACACCTTCGAACATAAGCGTGGTGGCGCCGTTTGCCAGTGGCCCGTAGACAATATACGAATGACCAGTAATCCAACCCACGTCGGCGGTGCACCAGTAAATATCGCCTTCTTGGTAGTCGAAGACGTATTTGTGGGTCATGGCGGCATGCAGCAGATAACCCGCAGAGCTGTGTTGTACGCCCTTGGGTTTGCCCGTCGAACCCGAGGTGTAAAGAATAAACAACGGATCCTCAGACTCCATGACCTCAGCTTCCGAGTGCTTTGGTTGGTCGGAGGTCAGGGTGTCATACCAAATATCACGGCCGTCCACCCAATTGATGTTGCCACCGGTGCGTTTCACCGTAACCACGGTGTGCACATTGGGACAATCTTGCAGGGCCTCATCGGTGTTGGCTTTCAGAGGTATCGCCTTGCCGCCTCTGACCCCCTCATCGGCGGTGATTACGGTTTGGCAGTCAGAATCGAGAATTCGGTCCTTGAGCGATTGCGGCGAGAAGCCGCCAAAGACCACGCTATGGATGGCGCCAATTCGGGCGCAGGCCAACATGGCATAGGCTGCTTCGGGAATCATGGGCATGTAAATGCAAACTCGGTCGCCCTTGCTAACCCCTCGCTGGCGTAGTCCATTGGCCAGTTGGCAAACTCGATCGTAAAGCTCTTGGTAGGAAATCTTTTGATCGTCTGCGGGATCGTCTCCTTCCCAAATAATCGCTGTTTGGTCAGCGCGCTGAGGTAGGTGCCGGTCAATACAGTTGGTGCTGACGTTTAGTTGTGCACCATCGAACCAAGCGACATTACCCTTGGGAATGTCTGCTTGGCTAACTGTATGCCATGTCTTTTTCCAGGTTAAAAAGGTGTTGGCTTGCTCGGCCCAAAAACTGTCGGGGTCGTCTACGGACTGTGTGTAGAGGCGTTGATAGGTCGCCTCGTCCATCAATGTGCGGGCCTTGATATTGTCCGGTACCGGGTACAGTTCGCTCACAGAAAATCTCCTGTTTAACGCACGTCAGCCTTCAGGATTGGGCAGGCTTCAACGAGCGGTAGTAATCGATCAAATAGCGTGTGGCGGGATCTTGCTCTGAAGCGTCCTTGCCGTGCATTTGCGCAAAGATAGGCAGCGCCAATTGCTTGCCGAGTTCAACCCCCCACTGGTCAAAGGAGTTTATATTCCACAAAACGCCCTGACAAAACACCTTGTGTTCGTAGACGGCCAGCAGGCAGCCAAGCTGCTCTGGTCCGAGTTCGTCCAGCAAAATCGTGGTTGAAGGATGTTGCCCCGAAACGCCCTTGTGCGCATGGTCCTTGGACTCCGGTTGGGTACCTAGAGTCATCGCCTGACCTTGGGCGAATCCGTTAGCCAGTAGCCATTGGTGGTGTTCTGGCCGATCGAGATCGTCCCGACCGACTAAAATGAAGTCAGCTGCAAAGCGACTGGTGCCTTGGTGCAGTAATTGGTGATAAGCGTGCTGACCATTGGTGCCGCAGCCGCCCCACAGAATTTGCATGGTTCGGTAAGTTAAGGGTTCGCCATCAACGCTGACGGATTTACCGTTACTCTCCATCTCCAGTTGCTGCAGGTAGTCGGGCAGCAATGACAAGCGTTGGTCGTAGCTCAGCATCGCCAGGCTGTCGCAGCTCAGAGCAACAGTATTCCAAGTCGCCAGCAACGCAGCGATCAAGGGAATGTTCTCGGCGGGACTTGCCCTTACAAAGTGTTCGTCAGCTCTTCGGGCACCGGCCAGAAATTCCTCAAACGCCTCAGTGCCGAGCTTCAACATGATCGGCAAACCGACGGCGGACCATAACGAAAAGCGGCCGCCGACCCAATCCCAAAGCGGATAAATACGGTCTTCGTTTAGGCCGAACTTTTGGGCAAGTTCAACATTGGCCGTTACGCCAACAAAGTGCTGACCGATGGCTTGGATATTGCCGGTGCGCTCCAAAAACCAGCTGCGCGCCGTAGTCGCATTAAGCTGGGTTTCTAGGGTACCAAAGGATTTGGATACCACGATAAAGAGCGTGGTTTCCGGGTTTAAGCCATCAAGGGTCAGCGCGATGTCTCGCGCATCTACGTTGGCGACAAAGTGAATGTCCGGGCTGCTTTGGGCGCCTCCCCCATTGCTTCTTTTGCGATCGCTGGGTTTGCCTAACGCAGTAACAGCCAGCTCCGGCCCCAGATGAGAACCGCCGATACCGATATGCACCACATCACGTATGGCCTTGCCGGTATACCCTCGGTAGCGCCCAGCGCGGATGTTCTCAACTAGGGCGTACAATTTGGTTTTTGTGGCTTGTACCTGTGCTTGCAGAGGCGGTGGTGCCCCGGGTGCACCATCTCGTAGGGCGGGATGCAAAACTTGGCGATTTTCTGAGGCGTTAATGGCTTCGCCGGCAAACATGGCATCGCGTTTGGCGAACATTTGAGTTTTTTCTGCTAACGCTAAGAGCTCCCCGAGAATTTGCTGATCCACACGCTGGCGTGTGAAGTCAAACCGGCAACTGCCGATGGCCAATCGCAGGGCGCGATTGCGCGTGTCGTCTTGCAACAGCGTCAGACTGGGGGTGGATTCAATGCGGTGAGCAGAAGCGATTAAAGCCTCCCAGTGTGGGGGCGTGCCGAGGTTGGTCATGACTTACAGCAGCGTCGGGTTGGGGTTAAAAAACTGCCGCGTACCCTCCATTTCCAAGATTTGTTCGAGTAAGGCGTGGAAGTGTCGCTGATTGTTGGCAAAGTCAATTTCCGCTGCGTTGACGATAAGAACAGGAGCATCTGAATAATAGTGAAAAAACTCTGTGTAGCTGTCAGCCAAGGCGTCCAAATACTCCACATCGATGGAGCGTTCGAATTCCAGCCCCCGTCCCAGCACCCGCTGGCGTAGCACTGGTGCCGGCGCCTGTAGATAGATGACGAGATCAGGCTTGGGAGGGTCTATGGCAAGGCTTTTGTGGATTTGTTGATACAGTTCAAGCTCTTCACTATCCAAAGTTAATCGGGCGAACAAGTCATCTTTTTCGATCATAAAGTCCGCTATCAGGGTTTGATCGAAAAGGTCGTTCTCGGGTATCTGGGTTACCTGCTTGGCCCGATGCAGCAAGAAAAACAGTTGGGTCGGTAGCGCTTGATTGGATCCTTCGGCATAAAAACGGTCTAAGAAAGGGTTCTCGGTCACCGGCTCCAGCATCAAGGGATAGTTTAAGAGTTCTGCGAGCTTGTTCGCTAAGGTGGTTTTGCCGACACCTACAGGCCCTTCAATGGCGATATAACGTGGCAGGCTGCTAGTCTGTTTGGCTAGGCCCACTTTCGCTAAGACATCGCTGCCATCCGTCATCTGCGGTGGTTGGCCGGACTCAAGAAAGGAAGCTTGAAGTGTGGACACAGTGATTTCTTCGACCTAACGAGATTGCAAACATTGAGTAAGCACTATGAAGAAGACTGGCTGGGCCTTCAACTGTCGCTGGCCTCGCTAACTTCCCCTGCACTGTTTTTTCGTTTTTTGCGGCTTCGTCGCCGTTTACGTGGCGCTCGGGGAAGCTGGTCCATAAGGATCTTGCGACGGTTTTCATCGGCCTCTTGGAAATCTGTCCACCACTGGGCATAAACCTCCAGGGCATTATCTGACTCTGCCCTCAGGCACAAAAAATCGTAACCGGCGCGAAATCGTTTGTGAGTAAGCAGGCGCTCAACCGAGCGAAGGTTCCTGCTCTGCAGGCGTTCTTGCATCATCCATACTTCTCTGGCGAAGGTGCCAAAGCGCCTCGGTATGGCCACTGAGCTTTGCTGATCTTTGAGAACGACAAAGGCAGGGTCGTCTTCGATATCTTCTTCTTGGCTCCTTGCCTGAAAGTCATCCCAGAGAAGGACGGCAACTAAGAACCCTGGCGTTATTGAAGCACCGCTTTTAATACGGTCATCGGTGTTTCTCATGGCCGCCATCACCAGTTCACTGGCTGGGTCGCAGGTGGGGAAGAGGGCGTTGGCCAGGGGAGTCCGATAAATCTGCTGCCATACAGTCTCGGCGTATCCGCTCAAAAAGAGCTTTAGGAACTCATCAAAAAGTCGGGCAGGTGGAATCGAATCTAGGCGCTTGGCGGTTTCAGGAACAAGCTTAAGTATTGCAGGGTCGATGGTAAACGACAGCTTCGCCGCAAAGCGGATGGCGCGGAGGATTCGCACCGGATCCTCGGCCAAGCGGGTGGGTGTTTTGCCGATGAAGCGCAGTTGCTTCGCCTCGATGTCCTCGACTCCGCCGACGAAATCAATGATCTCGTTGTTGGTTGCGTCGTAGTAAAGGGCGTTGGCAGTAAAGTCTCGGCGAAAGGCATCTTCTTGGAGCGTGCCGAACGCATTGTCGCGCAAGATCATGCCTTTATCGTCCTGAACAACCTTGTCTGACATGGACCGGCGAAATGTAGAGACCTCAATCAATTCGCGGCCGAAGCGTACATGGACGATAGGAAAACGGCGACCCACGATCCGGGATCGGCGAAACAGCTTGACCACGGTTTCCAGTGGCGCGTCTGTTGCGACGTCAAAGTCCTTGGGTTTGACCCCACAAAGGGCGTCTCTGACGCAGCCACCAACCAAGTACCCCTGATAGCCATTGGCATTCAGGGTTTTGATGATTTTCAGTGCGTTGGGGTCGAGGACTTTGGGGCCAAGTTGATGGTTGATGATACGCGCGGGTTTTGTGCGCTCGGTGGTCTTGCGCTTAAAAAAGCTGAACAATTGTTTCAAGAGCTTTCCCGGCGCCCGCGCTGCTGGGTCTTTTTACGGGGTATGTTTAAACGCTGTCGACGCTCCCAGAGGCTCTTTCTGCTGATCCCTAGTTTTGCTGCCAGTTCGGTTTCTGTGAGCAGTTCTTCGTTTTCCTGCACAAAACGTACGAAGTAGTCCTCAAGGGACGTTTGGCTAGGGTCTGCTTCCTCCCGTGGCTCTGGCTCTTGCTCGCCCCGAGGTTCAATAGCTAGCAGTGATTGGCTGATAACGGCACCGTCATCCGCAAGAATAACCGCACGCTCTATGGCATTACTTAGTTCACGCACGTTGCCGGGCCAGTGATAGGCCAGCATGGATTCCTTTGCCTGCTCGCCGAGGATTAGTCCGGGCTTGTTTAGGCGTTGGCACGTTTCTGCCAGTAACTGTTCAGCAATATCGATGATGTCTTTGCGCCGGCCTTTGAGCGGCGACAACTCTAAGCAAAGAACATTAAGTCGATAAAACAGATCCGGACGAAACGCGCCAGATTCGGTTAGCGCTTTCAGGTCTTTATGGGTCGCGGCAATAATTCGCACGTCCACAGGCAGTGCCTGAGCTTGGCCCACTTTTCTGTTTTCGCCTTGCACGACCTGAAGCAAGCGCGCTTGTGCGCTGGGTGGCAGCTCTGCGATTTCATCGAGAAATAACGTGCCCCCGGAAGCAGCCTCCACCAAGCCAATGCTTTCTTGGGGTCTATTTTCGTAGGCTGCAAGGCCAAACAGTTCTGATTCAATAAGATTTGGGGGAACGGTAGCGCAGTTTAGTGTAATGAGTGGCGCATGAGAGCGATTGCTGGCAGCGTGGATGCCTCGCGCTACGAGTTCTTTGCCTGTGCCAGACTGTCCAAGAATAAGAACTGTGGATTCGGTTGGCCCCACTTTAGCGATTCGCTGGCGCAGGGTGTTCATCACCTCAGAAGAACCGATCATTTCTATGGGCTCGACTACGGTGATGGGTTTTCGAACGCTGTAGGCGGTAGCTCTTTCGATGGCTGCCATCAGATCGCCTGTGGAGACCGGTAGCGCTAAGTAATCCTTGGCACCAGACTGCAGGGCAGCCACAGAAGCTTTTACCGTTGGGTTATCGGACAGCATGATGATCGGGCGCTGCGCACTTAGGCTGGCTAAATCGGCTGAGATCGCTTTATCGATGGCGACGACAGCATCACAACCTTGTGTCGCTTCCGCGGCTATCGAATCTTGTTCAGTGACGTCAATTCCCTGCTCGCGCAGTTGCTCGGCAATCTGCCTTCGCCGAGTAGCGTCTTCGTCAATGAAAAGGATGTGAGTCATAGGTAGATGGTAGCAAAAAACCCATAGGAAAAATCCCGGAAAAACGCTTGCCTTTGCTAAGTGTCAGGGCCTTGGACATGGCGAAAAGGCTTCAAAACCTTTGGGATCGCTGCCAGTTGCCAATGTCTTACGCCCCAATCCAGCCAATCTTTGGCCGATAGGCGCGTAATTGGTGGCTTTTGCCCCAAGAGGTCAAGGGCCGTTCGAAGATTGCTAGACGCCGTCTTGTTATCTAAGGCTGGGGCGTGGGTTTGTTTCGATAACTTGGTGCCATCTGGGTAGGTGAGAACGGGTATGTGTGCATAGGTTGGCGCAGTCAGGTTGAGCTGTTCCATCAAATAGAGTTGCGGCAGGGTTTGCTCGTATAAGTCGTCGCCACGCAGCACATGGCTGTAGTGCTCACCGTCGTCAACGGCGGTGGCTAGGTGGTAGGTCACCAGGTTGTCCCGGCGCCAAATAACGAAATCTCCGAACCTCTCCTTGGCGTTGAAATTTATGGTTCCCTTGATGTCGTCGTGAAAAGTACGGGGCTGATCATCCACACGTAGTCGCAGAGCGTGATTTGCTTGATAGACACCCTTGCCTCGACAGTAGCCTGGGTACACCGGTGTTGCTTTGAGTTTGCTGCGAGAGCAGTCGCAGTAGTAGGCCATGGCGGACAAGTGGTCTTTTCCTGCCTCGTAACGTGCTATGCCGTGACTTTGATATCTGACAGGTCCATCCCCCACCAGTTCGTGGGCGATCAAGCTTTCAATGATCTGGGCCGACGCCTCGGGGTCGCAGCGCAGAGGATCAATGTCATCAATCCGCACATACCAATGGCCGCCGCGGTGTCTGATGTCGCAGTAGCTGGCGACGGCGGTAATAAGACTGCCCATGTGTAGTGGGCCAGTGGGGGAGGGCGCAAACCGGCCTGCGAGGACCGGGTCTGCTGAGTGCTTCGTTGTTCGTTCAGGATGTGCCAAAACCGGTGCCTAGGGCAGAGGTTTAGCCGTGCATCTGCTTTTCTTTGATCTCGTCCAGCGCTTTGCAGTCCACGCACTGAGTAGCGGTGGGACGAGCTTCTAGTCGGCGCAAACCAATTTCAATGCCACAGGTTTCGCAGTAGCCGAAATCGTCGGTTTCAAGCAAATCCATGGTCTTGTCGATTTTTTTGATCAGCTTCCGCTCGCGGTCGCGAGTTCTCAGTTCGATGCTAAATTCTTCTTCCTGAGTTGCTCGATCCGCAGGGTCAGGGAAGTTAGCGGCATCGTCCTGCATATGGTTTACAGTTCGATCGACTTCTTCCATCAGTTCAATGCGCCAAAGGCTTAAAATTGAACGTAAGTGGTCGAGCTGTCCTTCACTCATGTACGCTTCGCCACGCTTGGGTTTGTATGGCGTAAAGTTACGGAATTGAGAGTCCTTGGCAGCGGCCTTGCGGCGCGGTGCGGCGGCGGTTTTTTTGACTGTTTTTGCCTTTGATTTAGCGGCCATAAT
This sequence comes from Gammaproteobacteria bacterium, assembly GCA_038151515.1. Taxonomy (GTDB): domain Bacteria; phylum Pseudomonadota; class Gammaproteobacteria; order Pseudomonadales; family Azotimanducaceae; genus UBA4421. Next base: position 17,931 of record JAYOVN010000022.1, read on the forward strand.
CAATCCTATATTATGAGGGCACGGCGCCCCAAAATCGGAAGGGCGCGAAATCTACCAGATGCCGCAGTGGAAAACCACACCTGGGCTACGGAGTTTTGTGAAAACCCCCAAGCACTTGTCGAATCGTATGGGTTATCGGCCGATACAAGGGCACTTTTCCAATTTTATGAGGTTCCTACATGTTCGCGTCCCGCACAAAAGAAATATCGCCCTTTGTTGTGATGCAGTTATTGCAGCGTGCAGAAGAATACGAACGAGTTGGGAAGACGGTAGTGCACCTTGAAGTCGGGGAGCCAGACTTTCAGACCGCTGAGCCCATCGTTGACGCAGCGCATGCTGCCATAGACGCCGGGCGTACCAAGTACACCTCGGCGTCGGGTATCCCGGACTTGCGAGAGCGGATTAGTGCCTACTACCAGTCCATGGGCGTATCTGTGTCGTCCGATCGCATCATGGTTACCAGTGGCGCCAGCGGCGGCTTGACCTTGCTCGCTGGATTGTTGCTTGATCCTACGGACAGATTGCTAATCACTGACCCGGGATACCCTTGCAATGATGTATTCGCTCGTTTGGTTGGCGCTATTCCTAAGCCGATAGCGGTGTCTGCTGAACACCGGTTTCAACCGACGCTAGCTAACTTTCAGTCAGCGTGGTGCGAACAAACTCGTGGTGCTCTGTTGGCTTCTCCCGGTAATCCCACCGGAACCATGCTTTCTGCCCAAGATCTGGCCGATATGGCCGCTTTTGCTCTAAGTCGCCAAGGATTCTTGATTCTGGATGAGATCTATCAGGGCTTGCATCACAGGGAGCCGGAGTATGTGTCGGGTTTGGCGGTTACAAAAGACGTATACGTGCTCAACAGCTTTTCCAAATTCTTTGGTATGACGGGGTGGCGGTTGGGTTGGGTGGTGGTTCCCGACCACGCCATCGAACCTATTACTGCGTTGGCCCAGAACCTTTTTATATCACCCAGTGCGCCTGCACAGTATGCGGCCCTGGCAGCCTTTGATGACGATGCCATGGCAATCCACAAAGCCCGCCAACAGGCCTTTGTTAGTCGGGCTGGGTTGCTAAGCCGTGGCTTGGAGGCATTGGGTTTTACAATACCTGTGGTGCCGGATGGAGCCTTTTATTTGTACGTAGATATCAGCCACACGGGAATGAATAGCACGGATTTTTGTTGGCGTTTGATCGATGAATATCAGGTGGCGGTGACGCCGGGTGCCGACTTTGGATGCCATCAGGCGGAAAACCATGTGCGCTTCGCATATACCACCGATGAGCAAAGTATTGCGCTAGGTTTGGAACGTATTGCTGATGCGTTGCGGGCTTGGGGAGTGGGCCAATGAAACTGCCTGAACTTTTCACTGGCACGCTGGTTAAACGATACAAAAGGTTTTTAGCAGATGTCGTAACGGCTACTGGCGAGACCATAACCGTCCATTGTCCGAACACGGGCGCCATGACCGGCTGCATGGATCCTGAAAGCAGGGTTTATTATTCACAGTCAGAGAACCCCAAACGCAAGTACCCTTGCACGCTGGAGTTTGTTGAGACGCCAGCTGGCTTGGTCAGCGTCAACACAGGGCGGGCTAATACCTTGGTCGGCGAGGCGCTGGCCCACGGGCGAATTCAACCATTGGCCGAATTTCTAGATATCAAAGCCGAAGCAAAAATTCCCGACGGTGGTGGCCGCTTTGACTTTCTGGCCCTTGATCCAGCGGGGAACGCTGCCTATGTCGAGGTGAAAAGTGTGACTCTGCTAAAGGCGGGAGGGCATGGTGAATTTCCTGATGCCGTCAGTGAACGTGCCTTGAAACATGTGTTGGCGCTGCAGCGGATGGTGGCCTCGGGGCATCGAGGCATTTTGATTTTTTGCGCCCAACATTGCGGAATCGGCTCAGTCAGCCCTGCTCATGCTATCGACCCGAACTACGCTCAAGGTCTCGCTGAAGCCGTAGCAGCCGGGGTGGAGGTTTATGCCTTGGCCTGTAAGACCGATCTCAAGACCATGGTCGTTGATCGCTTGATCGACTTTCACCTCAGCTAGGTAAACCTAGTCTAGAGCAGCGGCGGGGTCAGCCGCGCTACTCCCAGCGGGCTGTGGTCTTAGGAGGACATGAAGCGGTCTTTCAGCGCGTGGTAGTCCGCAAGGGTAGGCAATCTTGCGCCAAACTGCATGATGACCTTAGCGGCCGCGTGATTGGCGAATCGAGCCGCGTCCTCGGGCAGAGCGCCTTGAAGCCGCGCGGCCAAGCACGCGCCAGAGAACATGTCGCCGGCGCCATTGGTGTCTAAAGGCTGGTGTGGATCGCCAGCCACGTCTTTTGTCCCAGAGTCAGAAACAACCCGTGCGCCCTGTGCGCCCATGGTTACGTAGATTTCTTTGGCTATGTCCGACAGCTCCGCTATTGCTACATCGAGTCGATCGGTGTTTGCCCAAGCTAGGGCTTCTTCCGCGTTGCAAAATAGCGTGTCGATGCCGTTGCCTAGGATGGCAGTCAAACCGTCGCGGAAAAACGACACCATGGACACGTCGGAAAGGGTCAGCGCAATCTTCTTGTCAGCACTTTGGGCAATCTGATAACCGTTCACCGCGGTGGCCACGCTGTGTTCCGAGGAGGCCAGATATCCTTCTATGTATAAAACCTGCGCTGTCTTCAGCAGTCCAGCATCTACTTGGCTTGGCTCAAGTTCACTGGAAACGCCTAGATCCGTGCACATGGTCCGCTGGCCATCCGGGGAGACCATGACCAGACATTGCCCGGATCGTCGGCCATTTTGTGCGGGTTCAGATAAGGCAGAAATTTGGATGCCGGCAGCACGCATTTCTTGATCGAAATGCCGGCCATTTTCATCGTCTGCTAAACGACAGGTGTAGGCTGTTGAAAGGCCGAATGCTTGCGCTGCGAAGATGGTGTTTGCAGCAGATCCGCCGCTGGCTCGGTTCATGGGTAGATGCTTGAGCTTGTCCACCAGATTAGACATCTTCGCAGAGTCGACCAGTGTCATTTGCCCCTTGGCTGCATCTGCGTCTGCCAAAAAACCATCGTCCACTTCCACATCGGTGTCGACAATGGCATTACCAATTCCGTACAGATCTAACATTGCAGGCCCTTACTTGGCGAAATTTTAGGATTTAAAGGCGGTCTAAGAACTTAATGATGACAGCGCGAAATCAGCCGCAGCCAGAGTTTTCTGGATTTCTTCAGCGCCATGTTGGGCTGAAAGAAAGCCCGCCTCAAAGGCAGAGGGCGCAAGATAGATCCCCTGATCCAGCATGGCGTGAAAAAAAGCGTTGAACTGATCGACGTTGGAGGCAGCGACGTCTTCGTAGTTGCGGACATTGTCCTGACCGAAGAAGAAGCTGAACATTCCACATACGTGATTCTCACAGAGCGCGATTCCGTGTTTGGCTGCCAGATCCAGCATGCCGTCCACCAACGCTTGGGTTGCGGCGGTCATGGTGGCATACACATCGTCAGTAAGATGATTGAGGGTCGTTAAACCCGCAGCCATCGCCAAAGGATTTCCGGAAAGTGTGCCAGCTTGGTACACAGGGCCCGCCGGCGCGATGCAGTTCATGATGTCGGCGCGGCCGCCAAAGGCTCCCACGGGTAACCCGCCCCCAACGATCTTTCCAAGGGTTGTGAGGTCCGGTTGAATGCCATACAGCTCTTGAGCGCCACCGGGCGCGACTCGAAAACCTGTCATTACTTCGTCGAAAATCAGCACGGCTCCGTGTTGATGACAAAGATTTTTTAAGCTTTCCAAATAGCCAGACTGAGGGGGTATGCAGCCCATGTTACCGGCGATGGGTTCAACGATGATGCATGCCACTTGATCCCCATAAGTCGCCATCAGAGTTTCGATAGCCTGAGCATCGTTGAACGGTGCCGTGAGCGTGTGCTGGGCAAGTGATTCGGGCACCCCAGGGGAATTGGGTAGTCCTAGGGTCAGGACGCCGCTGCCGGCTTTCACCAGCAAAGAATCTGAATGTCCATGGTAGCAGCCTGAAAATTTGACGATCATGTCTCTGCCGGTAAAGCCTCGCGCGAGGCGAATGGCAGACATGGTTGCCTCGGTACCAGAATTTACCATTCGCACCTGTTCCATACTGGGCACTAGAGCCGTGATTTTTTCTGCCAGCAGGATCTCCAGCTCGGTTGGCGCACCAAAGCTCAGTGCACGTTGGGCTTGCTCAGTAACAGCCTGAACCGTCGGCGCGAAGCCGTGACCCAAGATCATTGGCCCCCAAGAGCCGATGTAGTCGACGTATTCGTTTCCATCTACATCGTAGAGGTAGGCGCCCTTGGCATCGGTAAAAAATATTGGGTCCCCGCCAACTCCCTTGAAGGCGCGAACTGGCGAGTTCACCCCGCCCGGGATGGTTTTTAGGGCTCTTTGCATTAACGCTGATGAAGTGTCTCTTTGCATGGGATCTCTTCGTGGTGTTTTCTTGTTGTGTATTTTTTGATGTCTGCAGTGCCAGAGCTGCACGTCTAGAAGGGTTTGATGACGACCAATAGCACGACTGGAATTAACAGGAGTACCGGCAATTCGTTGTAGATTCTAAAATAGCGCTCACTGTGTTGCTGACGATCTTCGGCAAATAGACGAACCATTCGCCCACAGTTTAAATGGTAGCCGACCAAGCCAAGGACAAGAGCTAGCTTGATCCAAATCCAGTAAGAGGTTGAAAGTGCGGCCCATCCTTGGGCGAGCATGCCTAAGCCCAAGCCTAGCGAAACCAGCATGGACGGAGTCATGATCAGGCGATAAAGCTTGTCTTCCATAACCTTAAACCGCGCATTGCTAATTTCGTCTTCTACGCTGGCGTGGTACACAAACAACCGCGGCAGGTAAAAAATGCCAGCAAACCAAGTAATCACACTGATGATGTGGAAGGCCTTAAGCCACAAGTACATTGGCTAGCCCCCTAACCATCTTAAAAAAACACTAGTGTAGCCCTTGGTGTCGAGGAAAGCTGCAGTTCCGGGTTTGAAACAAGTACGACTATTAGATCTATGCGGTCATAGGTTTAGGGCCGTTTGCGCAAAACGCAACACGAGAGCGTAATCCGTTTGTTCCTGTTGCTGTTATAGTTCAGGCCGCGAGGGGGTCCTCAAGGCTTTAGTAATCTTTCTAGGAAGGCGTCGTGCGCTATCGAGTTATCATTGAGCAGCCTAAATGGCGTAGATGGATATTGTGGTCTGGTGTATCGATACTCCTTTTAGTGTCTGCTGGGGCTGGCATCTTATGGGGCGGATCCGTCGCCCAAGAACAGATCTTGGAAAATGCAGGCCTCACCGAAAAGGTGCAAAGGCTGGATACAGACAACAGACTGCTGCGCAATCGAGTCACAGACTTTGAACTGACCATAGAAACCCAAAAAGCGACTTCAGTGGCGTTGCGCGATGAACTGACCCAGTTGCATAAGGTCAATGCAGATCTGGAAACCGAGCTTGGCTTTTTTCGCAAAATAATGGCCCCGGGGGAATTGTCTGAGGGTGTTCAGATTGAGCGTTTTGAAGTCGAGCCAGTGAGCGACCTTGAATGGGTTGTCAGAACGACGTTAATTCATGTTGCAGAGCGGCACAAAGTGGTTGCTGGCGATGTCCAATTCACCCTGATAGACAGTGTCGATGGTTCTGAGATTCAATTGGCGGCGACGGACGCAGGCGAGAACGTAATTCCGCGAGACTATCGATTCCGCTATTTCCAAACGATAGAGCAACCTGTCGTGCTGCCGCCGGATGTTCGACCAAAAGCGGTGAAGGTAACAGTTCGAGGAAAAAAGGGTGTGATAGCAGAAACAGAATTCGCATGGCCGATGTCTTGATGCAAAACTCCCGGATTCGTTTTACTAAAAAGTTGCACGGTTTATGGATTTAACGAAAACATTGCCGATCATGGGAAAAAAGAAAGAAGTAACGCTTATTGCCAAAGACGCAGAATTGGTCGGGGATATTAGTTTTTCCAGCCAATTGATCGTCAATGGCGTACTAAAAGGTTCCACGACAGGCGTTGACCCCAGTGCGGCAGTAACGGTCAGTCCAACAGGTCGGGTCATCGGTGACATTCGTGCCCCAATGGTCCTGATTTATGGCAGGGTTGAAGGCACGGTATATGCATTGGAGGCGTTAGAGGTCGCTGACGGCGCTGTCATTCAAGGTGATTTACATTACCAAGTGTTACAAATGCACATGGGAGCGTCAGTTCAGGGGCGCCTGATTCACACAGTGCCTGAACAGGCCGACGAGGAAGATGCAGGCATCCAAGGGGGCGCCAGTTCGTCAGCTGAAGAGCAAACAAAAAATGGATAGGTCGTCTTATGCAGCCTGAAATCGCTTTGTCGGAAAAAGCAGCCAAAAAAGTGGAACTTCTGATCGCCGAGGAGGGCGACCCGTCCCTGTGTCTCCGAGTGTTCATTACTGGCGGCGGTTGCAACGGTTTCTCTTACGGTTTTACCTTCGACGATACTCAGGCCGAGGACGATGCGGTAATTGAAAAATCCGGAGTGCGTATGCTGGTGGATGCTATGAGCTATCCCTATCTCGTAGGGGCCGACGTTGATTATGTGGAAGATTTGTCCGGATCCCAGTTCACGGTGATGAATCCCAACGCGGCGGCCACCTGCGGTTGTGGTAGCTCCTTCTCCCTGTAACGTCTATACACCAGCACTTTCTTTGATTCCCGGGCGACGTCAGAAAAAACCCTGCATGATATTGACATTGCTTCGGGCGCGCCTGGCGGCGTTTTGCAGCGCCGGGTGAATCGGTAAATCTATGGGGGGTAAATTGCTCCCAAAATTCTTCCGCCATTTGCCCCGGTTGCGGCACCTAAGTTTCCGGTGAGATTGCAGACCCGCCGATAGGCTAGCCATGCAAAGGCTGAAGCTTCGAGTGCGTCGCCATCCACTCCCCAGTGCTCCGACGCTTCAACTTCACAGTCGTGACCCAACTCGAGCAGATTCGCCTGAACGCGCTCCATTAGATGTGTGTTCAGCCGCCCGCCACCGCATATGGGGACAAACTGAGGGGCGTTCATCGCGGCAGCAATTGACTGGGCAATGCTGTAAGCGGTCAGCTCCGCCAAGGTTGCCTGAACGTCTTGGGGCGATGTCGAAGGACCAGTCGATGACGAACCAATGCGGTCTAGCCAGCCCAAATTGAAGTATTCCCTGCCAGTGCTCTTGGGCGGTGCCTTGGTGAAATACGGGTCTGATAACCAGCGGTTCAGAAGATCGCTATCATAGCGTCCCCCGGCGGCCCAAGCCCCACCCGCATCGTATCCACCCGTATCGGTTTTGGTGCGGTGGCGTCGGTACCACTCGTCCATCAAGCAATTGCCTGGGCCGCTGTCGAATCCCTGAAAACTGCCGTCCAACGGAGACAGATTGCCAATCCCGCCAATGTTGACGACGCAGGTTTGTGGGCCGAGGTGGCCAAACACGACTTGGTGAAAAGCCGGTGCCAGCGGTGCGCCTTGTCCTCCGGCGGCCATATCCCGGCGGCGAAAATCAGCAACGGTTTGAATGCCTGTGGCCTCGGCGATTCTGTTGGGGTCGCCAATTTGAAGAGTAAACGGGTGGGCGGTGGTACTAGGTGGGCGGTGCCGTACGGTCTGTCCGTGACTACCAATCGCCGTGATCTGACCTGACGCTATGTTGATACTGCTGAGCCACTCCCGAATGGACTGGCCGATAAAGTCGCCCAGCCAGCTGTCGCAGGAGCCCAGCAATTCAACATCGGATGACTCGGGCTGGCCGCAAGCCAAAAGGGCCGTCTGTAGATCCTTGGGAAGAGGCAGAGTCTTCGCCGCCATCACCTCAACGCTCTCGTGGCGGTCATCGCTGGCGTTGTTTGGTTGATTGATGCGGGTCAAGGCCAAATCAAGCCCGTCGACACTGGTGCCGGTCATACTGCCAACAAACAGGCCGCGCTCGGTCGTCATAACTCGGCTAAGGCCAAGGCGACCTGATCGGCGAAATGATCAAGCAGCACAACGTTTGGATAAGTGTTCTTTTTGAAGCTGGCCATTTGCCCTGCCGTTACTGGCTCCGCCTCGGGAAGCTTAACGGTGCGGGGGTTCTGGTGAACACCATTGACCAAGAACTCGTAGTGTAAATGGGGCCCAGTAGCCCATCCCGTTGAGCCCACATAACCGATGGTTTGTCCTTGTTTGACCTTTCGCCCGCTCTTGATGTTGCGCGCGAATTTAGAAAGGTGAAGGTACTTAGTGACGAACTGCTCTCCGTGGCGAATGACGATGAAGTTGCCATTGGCCTGAGTTCGGCTGGCTGTTTCAATACGTCCGTCGCCAGCGGCGAGAATGGGTGTGCCTCGTGGTGCAGCGTAATCAATACCCCTGTGGGGGCGGATCGTATTATGCAAGGGGTGCTTGCGACGCATGTTAAAGCTCGAGCTGATGCGAGAGAAATCCACTGGTGCTCTGAGAAAGGCCTTACGCATACTGAGACCGCTAGGGTCGAAGAAATCCGCCGATCCGTCCTCGTCTTCAAAGCGAACAGCGGTGTGTGCCTTACTTTGATTGATAAACCGGGCGGCCAAAATATCACCATAACCGATGAATTCGCCGTCTAGGTACTGTTCCTCAATTAGGGCAAAGAACTCGTCTCCCGGACGGATGTCCAGCACGAAATCAATATCCCATTGAAAGATCTGCGCCAGTCTCATGGTGAGACTATCCGGCAGCCCAATCTTTTGGCTGGTTAAAAAGAGGCTGCTCTCAATTCTGCCGTGCTTATAGGTCAGTACCCGCTCTGGCGCCCTCACCACCTCTTCGCTGGAGAAAACACCGTTTGCATTTAGGCTGAATTCGATACTTTCCAAGGGGCCGGCCTGATAAGTCAGCTTAACCAGTTGTTCGCCCTGGCGTTGGAATCGTAGCTCTGCTCCAGGAAAAATCCCCGCCAGCGCGTCTCCGTGCTCGGTTTTGGTCAGGGCGTGCAGAGTTTTGGCGGATAATTCGTTGCGGCCGAAGATCATGGCCATGTTGTCGCCTTGCTTGACGGTGTGCGTGTGAACGCGCTCTTCCGGTGCCTTTTCTACAATCGGCTCGGGTGCAACTTCGACCTGCACCAGTTCTTGCATAGGCTCAACGGCAAGCTCAGTCTCTTGAGGTTGCTCTGGTACGAAGCCCGTCGATACAAACAGCAATGTAATGATGGCCACGACAGTGGCCAGGCGTTGGTGCTGCCGCGGTATCCGGATGGTTTTCAGCGTTTGTTTCAACATGAACGTTCGGCGATCTCACTGCTTAGTGAAGAAGTGATGTGAAATGGGAGGACCGATTATAGGAGTTTTTCTGCATAAGCAAAGCCGTGTGCTGACGCGATACCTGCCGATATCTTGTATCCTTTGATACTGTGCGTTGCGCGATTCATGCGGCGAGATTGTGCTCGACGCTTTTGGTGGTGGCCAATCGGCCGTCGGCGTAAAAATTAAATGAGAGGAAAGATCAGGAATGGACCCACAGGCCTTTGTTGAAGAACTGCGTTGGCGGGGATTGGTCATGCAAGTATCCGACGAAGAGGGCTTGCTGGAATACCTTGGGTCAGGGCAAAAGACCCTCTACTGTGGTTTTGATCCCACTGCGGATAGTCTTCATATTGGGAGTTTGGTCCCTCTGCTGGCTCTGCGACGGTTCCAAGAACAGGGCCACCGACCGTTGCTGCTCCTTGGCGGGGCTACGGGTTTGATCGGTGATCCTTCTGGAAGAGACGATGAGCGATCGTTAAACGGGTCGGATACCGTCGGGCTTTGGGTGGAGGCACTTCGCGCACAAGTGGAGCGATTTTTAGACTTTGAGGCCGCGGATGGTTCGGCGGCGAAGATCGTGAATAACTTGGACTGGACTGCAGGGCTGGATGTCATCGATTTTCTGCGTGACATCGGCAAACACTTTTCAGTTAACAGCATGATCCAGCGCGAGTCGGTCAAGGCAAGGCTGGAGCGGGACGATCAAGGCATCTCGTACACCGAATTCAGCTACATGTTGCTGCAAGCTATGGACTTTCTGCGCCTGTCCGAGAGCGAGGCTTGCCATTTGCAAATTGGTGGAAGCGATCAATGGGGCAACATCGTGTCAGGGATAGACCTGATTCGCCGGCACACCGGGGTTAGTGCCTATGGCCTGACGCTGCCTCTGGTAACCAAGGCTGACGGCACAAAGTTTGGCAAATCAGCCAGTGGGGCAATTTGGCTGGATCCGAAGAAAACGTCCCCTTACACCTTCTACCAGTTCTGGCTAAACACCGCAGACGCTGATGTAGGGAACTTCCTGCGTTTGTTCACATTCTTAGACAGGCAGGCCATTGATGATCTTGAGGCGCTGATGGATCAGCACCCAGAACGGCGGGAGGCCCACCGAAAACTGGCTCAAGAAGTGACGAGATTGGTGCACGGGAACGATGCTCTTACCGCCGCTGAACGCATTACGGCAGCCATGTTTGCCGGTGATATGTCCAGTTTGCAGGAGCAAGATCTGATGGAGCTGCACCAAGATGGACTGCCAAGTAGTGTCTGTTCGGCGGAAACTGGGCTGCTGACGGCGTTAGTAGAGGCTGGTTTGACCAAGTCAACGGGTGAAGCTCGAAAGCTAATTCAGGGAAATGGGATCAAACTCAATGGCAATTCGGTTACAGACGCCAAGGCAGTTCTAACCTCCGATGAGGCCCTGTTTCAACGCTTCTACTTGATTCGTAAGGGGAAAAAGAACTACCACCTGTTGATGCTTGGGTAGCCTTGCCAGGCGAATGCAAAAAAACGTTAACTTTTTTTCATATTGTGGTTGCGCGGCAACTCGATATGCGTAT
>JAYOVN010000023.1:0-27170 GCA_038151515.1 Gammaproteobacteria bacterium
AGCCATCGCCCATCTTGGTCTCAAAGTTAATCCCGTCCTCCATGTAGGTCATGGCACCGGCTTCCGCGATAACGGTTTCACCGGGGTCCAGTTCAATCTCCACCACCTGCATGGAATTTCCCAGAATTTCGTAATCAACTTCGTGGCAGCGCATGAGGAATCTCCAAGCTTGTTTATGCTCATCAATCCTAAGACAAACCTCTGGGCCCGTCTTTGGCCCTGCAGCAGAAACGCGGACTGGTTCGTAAAAATATGGGTCGGTTGGTGGTCTATCAAATTGAGCGGCTAACTCACTTTGACATTGGCCCCGCTCGTGGTATCAACAACTCAAGTTGAGCTCTGTGGTCACTTGGGAGGGTGGATATGGCAGAACAAATAGCGCAGTCAAACGAGGGGTTGTCGCAACAAGCGCAATTGGGTGCGGCAAACGTTGCCTTGGAACAGATCGACATGTCTGATCCAAGTCTTTACGAGCACGACCTCCACGAAGATTTCTTTCACCGTCTGCGGGAAGAAGAGCCGGTTCATTATCTAGCGGACAGCCCCTTCGGAGCGTTTTGGTCGGTTACTCGATTTGCCGACATTCAATACGTCGATCGCAGGCACGACCTCTTTTCCAGCGAGCCGACAGTACTTCTAGGCGACCAGCCGGAAGATTTCACCTTTGTGAATTTCATTCAATCGGACCCGCCGGTGCATGATGAGCAGCGCAAGGCTGTGCAAAACGTGGTGGCACCTAAAAACCTAGCGGAGCTGGAGCCGCTGATTCGCAGTCGGGTTCGGACCATCCTCGATGGCTTACCAATCGGTGAGGCCTTCAATTGGGTGGACAAGGTGTCTATCGAACTCACCACCCAGATGTTGGCGACTCTTTTTGATTTTCCCTTTGAAGATCGCAGTAAGCTCACTCATTGGTCCGATGTCGCCATTGCCACGCCGGAGTTGACCGGGTCTGATGGGGTGACCGAGGAAGTGCGGCGTCGTGAAATGGGCGAATGTTTGGAGTATTTCACCCGCTTGTGGCGAGAACGCGAAAAACAGCCGCCGAAATTTGATTTGATCTCCATGTTAGCTCATGGCGAAAGCACCAAGGGCATCATTCACAAGCCTATGGAGTTTTTAGGTAATTTGATGCTCCTGATCATTGGTGGAAATGACACTACCCGTAATTCCATCTCCGGTGGTGTGCTGGCACTGAATCAAAATCCCAACGAATATATTAAGCTGCGCAAGAACCCGGCGCTCATCCCTAACATGGTTTCAGAGATTATTCGCTGGCAAACCCCGCTGTCTCATATGCGACGCACAGCCTTAGTAGATACCGAACTTGGTGGCAAGAAAATTAAGAAGGGCGATAAAGTGGTGATGTGGTATCTGTCGGGTAATCGCGACGACAGAGCCATTGATAACCCGGAGGCCTTTATTATTGAGCGCCCCAACCCACGCTATCACCTGTCCTTTGGCTTTGGGATTCACCGCTGCATGGGTAACCGTCTTGCCGAGATGCAGCTGAAAGTCTTGTGGGAAGAAATACTGCAGCGCTTTCACACCGTGGAGTTGGTTGGCGATCCGGTACGCGTCCGCTCTAACTTCGTGCGTGGATATTCCGAGCTACCGGTCAAACTGCACCCATTAGGCTAAGTGCAAAGAAGCCACCCTGCGACCGGCTACACTGTGTGTTTTGTTGCCGCGACGGGGGCGCCCTATGAGATCTCTGAACAAGTTCTTCCATGACAAGCCCGAGACCGCAAACCCAAAAATGTGATTTACGGTTTGTTAACGCTTTCTTGTGCTAGGCGAAACTCCGACTTAATCAGGTTTTTCCTAGGGCTTTATAGTGGTGAGGCCGCTTTCTCCTGCCAAGAACGCGACATTGGCCGCTTGTTGCGCGAAAATACCGTTGCAAACGACGCCGGCTACGTTATTAATGCGCGCCTCAAGTTCTACGGGTTGGTCGATGGTAAGGCCATGAACATCTAAGATGATATTGCCGTTGTCGGTGATGACGCCTTCGCGCCAGATGGGATTGCCGCCAAGAGCTACCAAGGCTCTTGCAACCAAGCCTCTGGCCATTGGGATCACCTCGATGGGTAAGGGAAACATGCCCAAACAGGGCACCAGCTTGCTGTCGTCGGCGATGCAAACGAACTCGTCTGCGGCAGCCGCGACGATTTTCTCTCGGGTCAGGGCAGCACCCCCACCCTTGATCATGTTGCAGGCTTGATCGATTTCGTCTGCGCCGTCGACATAGACATCGAGACGAGGCGCGGCATTGAGATCTAGCACGCTGATACCATGAGCGACGAGGCGTTTGTGAGTCTCCTCACTGGAAGCAACAGCCGCGTCAAAGGTGTGCTTGATGGCGGCAAGTTCGTCGATGAAGCAGTTGGCGGTGGATCCAGTACCCACGCCGACGATGCTTTTGCTGTCGAGTTTGGGTGCAATGTAGGAAATGGCGGCTTGAGCTGCCTGTCGTTTTAGATCGTCTTGGGAATGGCTGATGGTGCGCCTCACTAGCGTTAGATACGAAAATCGTAGAGTTTCAAATAATTACTGAGAAATTGTTCGCATGTTGGAAAGTTATGTAAAGAAAATTCTTGGTTCAAGAGTTTATGACTTAGCGATAGAGAGTCCACTGTCTCCGGCGCCGTTGCTAAGCCGTCGTCTTGGCGCCGAGGTCAGCCTGAAGCGAGAAGACATGCAGTCGGTATACAGCTTCAAGCTGCGTGGGGCCTACAACAAAATGGCTCAACTGAGCCAAGAACAAAAGCAGGCTGGCGTGATTACTGCCTCAGCGGGTAACCACGCCCAAGGCGTTGCGATTTCCGCTCAAAAACTCGGCATTCGCGCCACCATCGTCATGGGCAAAAACACCCCTAGCATCAAGGTGAATGCCGTACGGGATCGTGGAGCTAAGGTTGTTTTGTTTGGCGATAACTACAACGAAGCTGCCGAACACGCCAAAGAACTGTGTAAAGCCGAACACTTGGTCTATATCCCGCCCTACGACGATGTGGATGTGATTGCAGGTCAGGGCACCATTGGTATGGAAATCGTCAACCAGCATAGCGAGCCCTTGGACGCCATTTTTGTGCCGGTAGGCGGCGGTGGATTATTGGCCGGTGTTGCCGCTTACGTGAAATACCTGCACCCAGCAACGAAAATCATCGGCGTTGAAGTGGAAGGTTCGAATTGTTTGGACGCTGCCATGAAGGCAGGTCGGCGGGTCAGCTTGCCCATCGATAAGCTGGATCTGTTCGCCGATGGCGTCAGCGTGGCGCAAATTGGCAAAGAGACCTTCAAAGTCGCCAAGCGTTACGTTGACGACGTGGTCGTGGTAAATGTGGATGAAATCTGCGCTGCTATTAAGGATGTATTTGAAGATACCCGATGCGTGGCGGAGCCTGCCGGGGCCTTGGCCATTGCCGGCATGAAGCGTTATATGACGTCGAATCCTGGCATGTCCCATGTGGTATCCATCGTCAGCGGTGCCAACGTGAACTTCGACCGGCTCAGGCACATTTCTGAACGAGCTGAGGTGGGTGAGGCAAGGGAGGCGATCCTTGCGGTGACCATCGACGAGGCCAAGGGGAGCTTTTTGAAGTTCTGCCGGGCGTTGGGGAAGCGTGCAATTACGGAGTTTAACTATCGCTGTGCGGACGCAGATCAGGCGCATATTTATGTCGGAATCGGCGTGAAGTCCAAAGAAGACCGCCTTGAGTTAGTGACCCAACTGCAAGACAAGGGCTATCAAGTATTCGACATGACCGAGAACGAGGCGGCTAAGGTCCACTTACGTCACATGGTCGGCGGTCATCGACGCAGCCCCGGAACGGAAATGCTGTTCCGTTTTGAATTTCCGGAGCGTCCCGGGGCTCTGCTGCAGTTCCTGTCCGGCCTAGGCTCTGACTGGAACATTTCGCTGTTCCACTACCGTAATCACGGCTCCGCATGGGGACGAGTTTTGGTGGGCTTTGATGCCGGGGCCAAGGAAAAGAAAACGCTGCAGGACTATTTGCAGCGCATTGGTTACCGTTTTTGGTCAGAGGAAAATAACCCAGCCTATGAGTTGTTCCTGCGATAGCTCTATCCGTGGGCGGAGTTAGGATGGGTCTTCGAGCGGTTGGTGGGCGAGCCACTCATCTTCGAACACCAGTTGGGCCATGTCGCGAATGTGATCCACATACAACTTGCCTGCCAAGTGATCGAATTCGTGTTGGACGACGGTTGCTAGAAAGCCCTTTAGCTCCAAGCTCGCCGCGTTACCCGACGCGTCCATATAATCCACTCGCACATGCTGGGGTCGGTAGACGAATCCGCGTAAGCCCGGCACCGACAAACAACCTTCCCAATATCCGGCTTCTTCTGGGTCGAGTACGGTTAGCTCCGGATTGAAAAATACTGTGAGCGGGATGGGTTGGATTTCTCCATAGCGGCTGGGGCCGCCGGGGACTTCGATGATGGCCAACTGCAGTGGCTGGTCGATCTGAGATGCCGCCAAGCCAATGCCGCCTGCATCGTGCAAGGTCTCGATCATATCAGCGATCAAGGCGTTCATTTCCGGTGTGTCGATTTCGTCTGGAGCCACGGGCTTGGCAACCTGCCGCAGGGCGGGATGGCCCATCTTAATGATTGGATGAATGCTCATAGTGCTCGTTTGCCCCGTGTTCTTGTTTTAGTTAAGAGCGAAACAGGCGAAAGCCTGATTCCGTCACGACACCGTCGAGGTGTATGTCCCAAGGTTCCGTAGGCAGGGTATGTCCTGCTTGCTGCACATCGTAGCCGACGCCGATAATCAATGGGCGGCGGTCTGCGTCAGCAAAGTAACGGTCATAGTAACCGCCTCCCATGCCCAATCGGTGTCCTTGAGCGTCAAAGGCCAATAAGGGCAGCAGCGCAACGTCTAGTTCAGAGTGATCAATTGGGATGTCTGAAGCTTGCACTACCGGTTCACGCAGTTTGAACCGGCCTTGCCGCAGAGTCGTTTGGGGCCCGGTGGCATAAAAGCTCATATGCCCTAACTTTTCTGACAGTACCGGTGCATAAATTTCTTTGTCGTCAGCCCAAGCCCTATCCATCCAAGGCTGCAGATCCGCCTCATCCGGTGATGCCAGATAAACGGCAATACGTTGATGAGACGGATAGTCACTTAGAAGATGGGAGAGGTGTCCTGCGATTTGCGCGTGAGCGCCAGCTCTGAAGTCACTGAGTAGCATCGCTCGTCTGCGGCGGAAGGTCTGCCGCAGCGCTTGCTTGTCGAGGTTTGGCGAGTTCATATCGAATTCCCGAACCAAGCGGCCTGATAGCCGGCTGTACGTTGGGCTGAAGACAGAAAGTAAAAAGTTCTCCCGGCAATGCCGCTGTTGGTTTGCCCTGAACCGTTGAGATTCAAGGCGGAGACCTCAGCTAACTCGAAGGCGGCCCATCAAATTGGGTAAGCACACAGAACTAACGAAAGATCTCCTGACGTTTTTATAACGGCTCAAGGACGCGACCACTGGCTAACATCCCAGGAGGAAGCCGAGTATAGCGATTTTTTTCCCAGTACATAGGGTGTTTGACGCCTAAAAACTGGACGCCTTTGAACCGAATCTCAGAAGATGAGGTGTGTCAGATTTTGAGTTGCTTGCCGTCGGCAATGGCGGCCTCAACACGGTCGTTCAAGGCGCGGATGCGCAGCTTGGCGTAGTCCTGACTGGTCTGAACCTTCGACTGACCGTTCAGTAAGTCGTTAGACATGTTCAATGCGGTCATAATAGCGATCCGATCCAGTCCAACGACCTTACCTCCAGCGCGAATAGCCTCCATCTGCTCGTTCAAATGGTGGGCGGCTCGGCGCAGGGCCTCCTCTTCACCCTCAGGACAGGCGATTTGAAAGTCTTTCTGCATGATCGTCACAGTTAGCGTTTGGGTGCTGGGATTGGTCATGACGTATTTAACCTGCTTAATCTTTCTCTAAGGTCCGTAGTCGGCCAATCATGGACTCGACGCGGCTCTTCGCTAGCTCGTTTTTTTCAATGAGCTTTGCCCGTTCCACAGACCAGTTCTCCTGCTGATTGCGCAGGGCCTTATTCTCCCTGGCAAGTTGCTCGGTGAGCGCGATTAATTCGTTCACCCGGCGTTCCAGGATATCCATCTCTTCCATGGGTTTGTTCAATGCTTGGTTCGTGTCGGACATAGGTTAGGGATCAGCAGCTTGCCACAAAAGTCCATGCTGCTCGGCTGGCGCCAAAATTTCAATCGTTGAGTGCTTATCCACAACA
The DNA here is from genome assembly GCA_038151515.1 of Gammaproteobacteria bacterium. Classification (GTDB taxonomy): domain Bacteria; phylum Pseudomonadota; class Gammaproteobacteria; order Pseudomonadales; family Azotimanducaceae; genus UBA4421. Next base: position 6,264 of record JAYOVN010000023.1, read on the forward strand.
TACGCAGATTTGGAAGGCCGTCCAATTTGGCTTCCCAGCTAGATGGTGAACTGAGGCGTAAAGAACGTCTAGTGAATCACGTTTAGGAGTCGAGGCAGGTGTTCCCGGTCCTCTTCTTTGTTTACATGAGTTATGGCAAACAACTGGAACAATTCAGAGATAGCAGCAATCGTCGCGGACTATTTCGCAATGCTGTGAATGGAGTTAGAAGGCCAAAAATACAACAAGAGTGCGCACCGTCGCGCATTGCTAAACAGATTGAACAAGCGAACTGATGCGGCTGTGGAGCGAAAACACCAGAACATCAGCGCCGCATTAATTGAGCTGGGAGTACCCTATATCACAGGGTATAAACCGCTTGGGAATTACCAGAAAGCAATGGGCGTAGCGGTAACTGGTTACTTAGTTCAACATTCTGACTTTCATCGTTTGTTTGCTGCGCATTCCTTGCTCGTTCCCTCGGTACCCAAAGTCGAAGATTTTCTTGATGCATGGTGTACTCCTCCAGAACGAAAACCTTACAAATCCGCTGCTAACGAGCAACGGGCTCAATATGGCTTGAAGGCGATGGATTACCTATCAGGCGAGGCGCGCAACCAATTATTGGGTGAGGCGGGTGAAAAATTTGTCCTGAACTTCGAGCGCGCCCGTCTCATTCGGGCAGGCAAGGAAGCCCTGGCAGATCGCATCGAACAAGTCTCAGTTACCGTTGGCCCCTCCGCGGGCTTCGACATCAAATCTTTGAAAATGACGGTTCGGACCGCTTTATCGAAGCGAAAACCACTAAATACGGAAAGTACACGCCTTTCTACGTCACGCCCAACGAGCTGCAGTTTTCGTCAACCAATGCGGAACGCTATTGCCTATACCGGCTCTATCAGTTTGGTGAAGAGACCCGACTTTTCGGACTGCGAGGACAGGTAGAAAATTTCTGCACCTTAGCGCCTTCAGAGTACAAAGCCCGACTGGCTTAGCAGTGGTGAGATAAGGCGTGGGTGACTGGCAATTCCACACCCAGTGCGAGATAGTTTGCGCCCTCGACAGCCATCCCCTGCCAAAGAAGAAAACCCTATGACCGACCTTCGCATTCAAGCCGAAATGGCTGCTTTTTCCATCGAGCCAGAAGAACTACATGGCATGGTGTGTGGCATGGCTGTGAATGGCCGGCCTGAGTTTGTGTTGAGCGAGTTAGTGGATTTGGTGGGGGTGGATGCGTTGTCGGATCAAGAGTCACTGGGGGTTTTCGTGAACGCGGCCCTAGATGAGCTTCACGATCAGAACATGGTTTTTCAGCCGCTGATTGCTGACGATGACGAGCCCATTGCCAAGCGCGTGGCGACTATTGCCGATTGGTGCGGGGGCTTTCTAGCCGGCTTTGCCGCGGGCTTAGACTTTGAACAACACGAACTGCCCTTGGATGTTCAGGAGATTATTAAAGATCTAGTTTCTCTCACCGGGCTGGATCCGGAAGACTACAGTGAAGCGGATTTTGAGCCCGGGGAACAAGAAGAGCACGAAGCTTCCCTCACTGAGGTTCACGAGTACATTCGTGTGAGTACCATGTTAGTGCTGGCGCTCATGGACGACCACGCGCAAGTGGCGGCAGCGGATTGATAGAGGCCGGCTTTCAGAGAAGCGACTTTGCTCAGCGCCGTCGGCTGCTGCTGGACGCCATGCGTCCTGGCTCCATCGCAGTCATACCCGGTGCACGGGAACAGCAGCGCAATCGTGACGTTAATTATCCCTTTCGGCAGAACAGCGACTTTTATTATCTGACAGGGTTTTGCGAACCGGATGCGTTGTTGGCGTTAATTCCGGGCAGAGAGTTCGGCGAGTGTATTTTATTTTGTCGTGAGCGCGACCCGGTTTTGGAGCGACAGGATGGCCCCATCGTGGGTCCAGATGCCTGCTGTCAGGCTCTTGGGGTGGATGACGGCTTTCCCATTTCCGATGTAGACGATATTTTGCCTGGCATGCTCGAAGGGCGCAGTCAGATTTACTTCAGCATGGGCGAACACCGGCCGTGGGACCTACGGGTGTTGGCCTTCCTGAAGGAACTTGGTCAACAAAAGTCATCGGACCATACGGTAACCGGTGGGGTTGTAGACCTTGCGCACTTGTTACATGAGCAACGGTTGATTAAGAGCGCCCAAGAGCAGCGGATTATGAGTCGAGCGGCGCAAATAAGCGTCCAAGCCCAGCAGCGAGCCATCGAGTGCATTGGGCCCGAGGCAAATGAAGGCGATGTGGAGGCGGAACTGCTCTACAGTTTCCGGCGTCAGGGTGCTAAATACGAGGCTTATCCGACCATTGTCGCCAGCGGCCAAAACGCCTGCACTTTTCACTACTCGGCTAATTCATCAAGCCTACTACCCGGCGACTTGGTGCTGATTGATGCGGGCTGCGAATACCAGTATTACGCCGCGGACGTTACCCGCACCTACCCAGTGAACGGGCGTTTCAGCCAGAATCAGCGCCAGTTGTATGACATTGTGCTGGCCGCTAACAAGGCAGCCATTGATGCTTGTCGCCCGGGCGCCTCCTTTATCGATCCCCATCAGGCCGCCACAGAAGTTTTGGTAAAAGGGTTGGTCGATCTTGGGGTGCTGCATGGCGACGCCAGCGAACTTATCGCCGACGGAAGTCATACCCGTTTTTGCCCCCACCATACATCTCACTGGCTGGGATTGGATGTCCATGACGTTGGCGACTACAGGCTGGCCGATACCTGGCGCGACTTGTTGCCGGGCATGGTGCTCACGGTGGAGCCCGGTATTTACATTCCTCGGGATGAGACCACTCTGGATGTCCCTGAGGAGTACCGGGGTATCGGCATACGAATCGAAGATACCGTGCTGATTGAAAGCAAAAGCTGCCGGGTTCTCAGCGGTGATCTGGTCAAGGATGCAGACGAGATCGAGGCCCTGATGGCAGGCAGCCCTAAGGCTCTACTCGCCACGGTAAAGAGCCGGGTGGTGGCCTGAGCATGGATGATCAGCAGCAAACTATCGTGGTGGCGGGCGGTGGCCCTGTGGGTGCGACAGCTGCATTGAGTCTGGCCAGTCGTGGTTATCGAGTGACCTTGGTAGATCGCCAACGCCCCCTGCCCGGACCCTCAGGCTTAGGCATGGATGTAAGGAACGTGGCTCTCTCTCCAAGTTCTGCTGGGTTGCTGCGCACGGTAAATGCTTGGCCGGATCAGGCGGCAGGGTATGACAAGATGCGGGTTTGGGAAGAGCGCGGCACCAGTCACTTGGACTTCGATGCTGCCAGCGTTGACCGTTCTGAGCTCGGATGGCTGGTAGAGGTGGCGCCTCTGCTAGATCGGCTTTGGCATCAATTGGATTGTGAGCCGAACGTGACCGTTGTTTTGGGCAGCATCTCGGGTGTTCAAACCGACAAGGATGAGGTGAGGATAGTCCTTGCCGATTGCGAGGCTGTGAGCGAGCTTCACGCTGACTTACTCATTGCCTCGGATGGGGCCAATTCTGGGGTTCGCCGAGCGCTTCAGGTGCCGGTTCGGCAGTGGCGAACTGGCCAAATGGCATTGACCACCGTGGTACGCACAGAGCAGATTCACGCCAATACCGCATGGCAACGATTCTTGCTGGACGGCCCCTTGGCGCTGCTACCCAGCGTCAATCCCCATGTGTGCTCCGTCGTTTGGTCCCAGTCAGATTCTGAGGCACAGCGCCGCTTGGACTTGTCCGATGTGGACTTTTGTCGGGAACTGTTTCGAGCCAGCGAAGGGTGTTTGGGGCAAACGCTAGAGGTTGGTCCGAGGCAGGCATTTCCACTTAACCAGCAGCTTGCACAAACTGCCCACCCTCATCCGCGAGTGCTGTTGTTGGGCGACGCTCTGCGGGTGGTACATCCGCTTGCCGGGCTTGGCGTCAATCTGGGTTTTGAGGATTTGCGTGAGTTGCTACAAATCGCGGTGCCGGGTACGGAACTGGCTCAAACCGGGATTTGGGATAAGTTCGCCCGGCGACGATTGTTGCGTTCCGAGATTATGTTGCGCAGCCTTGACGGCCTAAAGCGTCTTTACGGTAACGACGACCCTTGGATTGGCTGGCTGCGAAATATGGGTGTTGGATGGTTCGGTCGGCGACAGTGGCTGCAGCGCAAAGCGATCGAAGAAGCAACCGGGTTGAATGACGTACTGGCCTGAAACTGCTGCAAGGTTCCGCTGAACTCTATTCGCGGTAATCGGTCCGCCTTAGGCTACAATAGTCGCTTTTACCGGGACGCCAAGGCTTGGCGTTGTGGTCATTACATTGGCGGTTCAATTCATGGCAGATAAAACTCCACTCTTTGATGCGCATCTGGCCGCTGGCGGCAAGATGGTCGATTTTGCTGGCTGGATGATGCCCGTGAACTACGGCTCCCAGATTGAAGAGCATACGGCGGTGCGCAGCGATGCCGGTATGTTCGATGTATCCCATATGACCATCGTCGATATCGACGGTCCGGATGCCCAAGCGTTTTTGCGCAAAGTCATCGCCAATGACGTGGCTTTGCTGGAAGAAAACCAAGCCCTGTACAGTGCCGCGTTGAATGCCCACGGCGGCATTTTAGATGACCTGATTGTATATCGTTTGGCAAAGGGTTACCGGTGCGTGGTGAATGCATCAACTCGTGAAAAAATGCTGGACTGGTTTGAGGGTCAAGCCATGGTCAATATGCGGATCGAGCATAAACCCCAAGTTATGCTGGCGGTTCAGGGTCCGTCGGCGATAGACAAGCTAATAGCAGCGACAGATCTAGACTCCCTGAATATCAAACCTTTTTACGCGGCCACCCATGGCGATTGGCTGATTGGTCGCACGGGCTACACCGGCGAGGACGGCGTGGAGGTGATGCTGCCCGCTGACCAAGGTGTCGAGCTTTGGAACAATTTACGACAAGCCGGTGTCAAACCCGCTGGCCTGGGTGCCCGGGATACTCTGCGCTTGGAGGCTGGCTTAAACCTTTATGGTCAGGACATGGACGAAACTAAGTCCCCATTGGTCAGCAATATTGGATGGACTGTGGCGTGGGAACCTGCCGAGCGGGCCTTTATTGGCCGCTACGCGTTGCAACAAGAACGAGAGGCGGTGTCTCATCGGCTGACTGGCATCGTGCTCGAGGACAAAGGCATTCTTCGGCATGATCAGCAGGTTCAAACCGATGCGGGTCCGGGTTTGGTGACCAGCGGCACTTATTCGCCCACGCTGCAGCGGAGCATCGGCTTGGTTAGAGTGCCGATTGATGCAGGTGAGTACTGCACTGTGGAAATCCGTGGCGCGGCAAAAAAGGCGCGATTGGTTAAGCCTCCCTTCGTTCGAAAGGGTAAAATTCTGGTCAACTAGTGGCCTAACTATTGTTAGGCGAATTTTTTGTTTTCGCGGAAGATACCGAGTGGTCCGCGTAGTTGAGGGCACTGGCTGTTGGCCGGTTTTTGTCCGGTTAAACGAAGGAGTGAGCATTTCATGAGCGATATCCCAGCAGAGCTAAAGTACGCGGCGACCCATGAATGGGCGAGATTGGAAGAGGACGGCACCGTCACCGTTGGCATTAGCGATCATGCCCAAAGTGCCCTTGGTGACGTTGTTTACATTGAGGCTCCGGAAATGGGTCTTACCGTAGCGGCCCAAGACGAAGCTGGCGTGGTTGAGTCGGTGAAAGCCGCCTCCGACATTTATGCCCCTGTGGGCGGTACCGTTTGCGCTGTGAATGAGGCTCTAACGGATTCGCCTGAAATCGTGAATCAAGATCCCTACGGGGACGGTTGGTTTTTCAAGCTGACGCCAACGGATCCTGCGGATTTAGACGAGTTGCTCGATGCCGACGGATACGCTGAGGTCTGCGCTGACGAAGATTAGCGGGGCGCAATGTGTTGGGCCAAGGTTAAGCCGGCGCGTTACAACCGCCGAAGTAAAGGTGCGTAAGGGCGGCCCACGAGAGTAGTAACCAAAACCTAGGGCATTGCTTGAACGCGCACCGCAGGTTCAAGCAGCGCGGGCTTATGCAAAGACGAACAGGCTTCGCCCGTTCAACAACAAAAATCGGAGTTATGAATGCCGTTCATTCCGCATACGCAAACAGATGTTGATGAAATGCTCGCGCAAATTGGCGTTGGTAAAATTGACGCGCTTTTTGACGAGATTCCCGCGCATCTCGTCAGTGATCGTCTGGATAATGTTCCCGAGGGTCTGAGTGAGATGGCCATGTTGCAGTACATGGCTCAACGAGCCGAACAGGATCAAGGCTATACCTGCTTTCTTGGTGGTGGCAGTTACGATCACCACATACCGTCCGCGGTTTGGGATCTCACCACCCGGGGTGAATTCATGACCGCCTACACACCTTATCAGGCTGAAGCCAGTCAGGGCACACTGCAGCTCATCTACGAATACCAAACCATGATGGCCTCACTGACTGGTATGGATGTTTCTAATGCCTCTGTTTACGACGGCGCCAGTGGCTTGGCTGAAGCCGTGCTGATGGCGGTTCGGGCCAACAAGAAAAACAAGGACGGCCGGGTGATGATCGCCCAATCTGTCCACCCCCACTACACCCAAACCACGCGCAACATTGTGCGAAACCAAGCGGTCGACATTGATGTTTTGCCGGTCAATGCCAACGGTCTCATCGATGATGCTCAGCTGGACCGTGCCGTGGATGGTGTTGCCCCAAGCGCCATTATCATTCAGCAACCAAATTTTTTCGGTGGTCTTGAAGCCGTTGATGCCATAACCGACTGGGCACATGGCCTAGGAGCCTTGGTGATTGCCGTGGTTAATCCGATGAGTCTTGGGGTGCTTAAGCCGCCAGGCCAGTGGGGAGAACAAGGTGCCGATATCGCCGTTGGAGATGGACAACCCTTTGGCGTGCCCATGGCGTCTGGTGGCCCCTCCTTCGGTTTTATTTGCGCCCGCGCCGCCTTCATGCGTCAGCTACCTGGGCGCATCATTGGACGTACGGAAGATCTGCAAGGCCGGGTGGGCTACGCCCTAACCCTGCAGGCCCGTGAACAACACATTCGCCGGGGCAAGGCCACATCGAATATCTGCACCAATCAAGGCTTGTTGGTAACCGCCGGTACGATTTACATGAGCTTGATGGGTCCGCAAGGTATCCGCGAAACGGCTCTGGACTGTCACCGCAAAGCCAACGAACTGCGCCAACGCTTGCTCGGGCATTCGGGCGTTGCGGAATTTTTCTCGGGTCCAACGTTTCACGAATTTGCTCTACGACTGCCGGTACCCGCAGCCCAGGTCATCGATTACATGATGCAGCGACGGATCTTGGCGGGACTGAACATGGCCGACTTTGTTGGCCAAGACATTGAACACGCCTCCAATGGCCTTTTGATCGCCGTGACGGAGAAGCGCACGGAAGCGGAACTGGACGAATACGTGAGCGTGTTTGGTGAGGCGTTGAAAGCGCTAAGCGAAGGAGCAGCGGCATGAGCGAGGCGCAAACCATGAACAGCAAGCCATCAAACAAGAGCGAGATCCACAAACACTCCACCCAAGGTCGGTCGATCTTTGAACTTAGTGCCAGTAATCGAAGAGCCAGCGCTCAGCGAGTTGATGGCACGGATGCCGACAGTTTGTCGGATATTCCAACCCATTTACTGAGAACCGAGGCGCCGGGTTTGCCGGAGGTTTCCGAATTGCAGGCGGTGCGGCACTACACCAACCTGTCTCAGCAGAATTTTGCTATCGACACCATGTTCTACCCCTTGGGTTCTTGCACCATGAAGTACAACCCTCGGGGAGCCCATAAAGCGGCCAGCATGCCCGGATTCTTGGGGCGTCATCCGCTGGCGCCGGAAGCGGCGAGCCAAGGTCACTTGGCGTGTATGTATGATCTTCAGGAGATACTCAAAGACGTGACCGGCATGCAGGGCGTTTCTTTGGCGCCCATGGCGGGTGCTCAGGGTGAGTTTGCCGGCGTAGCCATGATAAGGGCCTACCATGAAGCTCGAGGAGACGACGCTCGTACAGAGATTATTGTGCCCACCGCGGCCCATGGTACGAATCCGGCCACGGCGGTGATGTGCGGCTACAAGGTAACCGAAGTGCCCATCAACAGCGAAGGCGACGTGGACCTAGAGGCGCTAAAAGAAAAAGTCGGCCCGCAAACCGCAGGGTTAATGATGACAAACCCGTCCACCTGCGGCGTGTTCGAGCGTCAGATTGAAGCCATTGCCACCACGGTCCACGATGCTGGAGGACTGCTGTATTACGACGGGGCGAACCTCAACGCCATATTGGGCAAGGTGAAGCCCGGTGACATGGGCTTTGATGTCTTGCACATGAATTTGCACAAAACTTTCGCCACGCCTCATGGCGGTGGTGGTCCCGGTGCCGGACCCGTGGGAGTTGGTGAGCGGTTGCTGCCCCATCTGCCCGTTCCTGTGGTTGCCAAGGAAGACGACGGCTACCGCTGGATGGGTATGGACGATCTGCCTCAGAGCATTGGCACGTTATCAGGCTTCTCTGGCAACGCGGGCATATTGCTGCGAGCCTTGGCCTATGCCTTGTTGCTTGGTCGCGAGGGTATGCACCGGGTTGGGCAGTACGCCACTCTGAACGCGAACTACATGGCGTCCAGACTCGCCCAGGCGGGTTTTCAGCTGGCTTATCCGACTCGGCGAGCCACCCATGAGTTCATTGTGACCTACCAGAAAGAAACCAAGGAGCTTGGGGTAAACGCCATGGATATGGCCAAGCGCCTGCTGGATTATGGCGTGCACTCGCCCACCACCTACTTTCCGCTGTTGGTACCAGAGTGCTTCTTAGTTGAACCCACAGAAACAGAAAGCAAGCAAGAACTGGACGCCTTTGTCGACGCCATGATTGCGGTTCGAGCGGAAGCAGAGGAAGACGCCGACTTTGTTAAACAGGCTCCGTACTCAACCCCAGTCAGACGCTTGGACGATGTCAAAGCGGCCCGAGAGCTGGATTTGACTTGGAGCGACGTAAGCGCTGGTTAGTCGCCCAGTAATTTCTGAAGGTCGGCAAGGTCGTGAATGGCTGCGCTGGCCTGACCGTCCTCAAAGACGTAGGCGCTGACTTGCCCTCGAGTCCCGGCGCTGACTAAGCCCGGTACATAGCTGGGTATTGGACCTTCGATATCGAAGGGCACACAAAATACCGTTAACCAAGGTTTGTAGCCCTGAACAAGCGTCTGGCGCCAAGATGCCATTTGATCTTCTGGGCCTCGCAGTACAACGGTTTGATCTGCAACGCTCGATTGCAGCGCGGTGATCAAACTGCAGTGGTTGGCCGGGTAGCGTTCCATGGCGGCGCGGGCCCAACGCAACGTATTAGTGGCAGCATCGAGGTAGGTGGTATTGCCCAACAGCTGGCCCAAAGTAAATAGCGCTTTAGACATGGTGGCGTTTCCCGGAGGCAGGGCTTCATCAAAGCTTGGCTTGGGGCGGAAAATCAGTTCAGCTTGGTCCGCCGGGGTGAAGTAAAAACCGCCAGTCTCCACATCGTAGAATTGCTCCATGACGGTCTCAGCCAGTCCTTGTGCAAAGGCCGCGTCCTCTGATCGCCAACGATGACTGAGGAGCGTCGCCAGTCCCATCAGCACATTGGCGTAGTCATCCAAAAAACCTTCGCAGGTGTTGGATCCATCTTGCCAACAGACACTCAGCCGCTGCTGTTGCCAGCATTGTTCGCGTAAGAAATCGGCTATCTGTTGAGCCCTGTCCAGCCACTGCTTATCGGCCAAAGCCTCAGAGGCATGGCATAACCCCGCAATGAGCAGACCGTTCCAGCCGCTGAGTATCTTCTTGTCAGTAATGACCGATGTTCGTTCTTGTCGAGCGGCGAGCAGGGTAGAGCGTGCTTGGTTTAGCAGTTGATCCGCGTGTGCCTCGTCCATGGACAACCGGTCGATCACCGAGCGATAGGAGTCGCGTCGATGCAGTACCCAGTGATTTTCCACATTGGCGGGCTTGTCCAAGGCGTACAGTGTTTCGATCAGTAGGTAGGCCTCCGGCTCCAGCAGTTTGTTAACCTGTTCTCGTCGCCATAAGTAGTGGCGTCCACGCTGGCCTAAACTTGCGCCATCTTGGCTTGCATAGAAAGCGCCGGCTTCATCCCGCATTTCAGTCATCAACCAAGACAGGGTTCGAGTGATCGCATCTTCAAATAGCGCATCCCCGCCGAGTTTTAGGGCTTGGGCGTAAATGCTCAGCAGTTGGGCGTTGTCGTAAAGGACTTTTTCGAAGTGGGGTATGCGCCATTGCCGATCTTGGGCGTAACGAAAGAAGCCGCCGCCGAGGTGATCAAAAATACCACCCCGAGCCATCTGGGTTAGGGATGTCATGACCATCTCAAGACCGTCCTTATCCGACACGCTTGTTCGGCGCGCGTAGGCCCAGTTTCGAAGCAGGCGCTCAATGCTGCCGGGCATTGCGAACTTCATGCCTTGGCCGAACCCACCTTCTCCTTGATCGAACCGCTCGGCCAGCCCGTCTCTGCAGGCCTTTAACAGTTCGGGATCGGTCATCTCTGGATCTAAAACCGGCGGCGACAGTTGCTTGAGGGTATTGGCCAGCTTGTCGCTTTGTCCGGTCAGCTCCTCGCGCTTTTGGTCGTAGGCTTCAAAGAGCCGCATCAGGAGATCCGCAAAGCCGGGTTGACCGTTTTGGGTGTCAGCGGGGAAAAAGGTGCCGGCGAAAAACGGCAGTTGGGTTTGAGGGTCGAGAAATAGATTCAACGGCCAGCCACCACCCTGCTGGGTCAGAAGTTGCATGGCGCTGAGGTAGACCTTATCAAGGTCTGGCCGTTCTTCTCGGTCGACTTTAATGCAGCAGTAGTTGTCGTTAAGAACCTGGGCAGTAACCGGGTCAGTAAAAGATTCCCGGGACATTACCTGACACCAGTGCGAGCCTGCGTAACCAATGGAAAGAAAGATGGGTTTGTCGTCGCTTTTCGCCGCGGCCAGGGTTTCATCACACCAGGGCTGCCAATTAACGGGTTGCTCGGAGTGCAGTTTGAGGTACAGGCTGGTTTGCTGGTGAAGTTCGTTGGGCATAGTAAAACGCGAGTGCTCGTAACGATGGAGGCGGGATTTTCGCACGTTTGGATCCAGAATAGATCATCCGTCCGCAAACCTTAGCGCGAAGGTGAATAAATGACAGGCTCTCACTCGTATTGTTGTATGGTTGGGGCAGAGGGATAGGAAATGGACTCAAATATAGACAAACACGGGTTTCGGCCCAATGTGGGCATCGTATTGACCCAGTTTCGATCCGACAGCGCGCATGAGAACAAGGTGCTATGGGCACGTCGGATTGGGGGGTTTGATGCCTGGCAATTCCCCCAAGGGGGCATTCACGCCAACGAATCTCCGGAAGACGCGGTGTTTCGCGAGCTGTATGAGGAGATCGGTGTAAGCTCGGGTTCGGTCAGAGTTCTGGGTCAAACTGAAGATTGGCTGCATTATCGGCTGCCAAAGCATATGCGTCGCAACAATTCGACGCCGGGTTTTGTGGGTCAGAAGCAGAAGTGGTTCTTGCTGGAGCTGTTGGCGCGGGAGGACTCCATTAGCCTAGATTTGTCAGATAAACCGGAATTCGATGACTGGCAGTGGGTAAGTTATTACTACCCTATCGGCCAAGTGGTAGATTTTAAGCGAGACGTTTATCGGCGGGCATTGGTGGAACTCGCGCAATTTTTACCAGTTGCCAGCACAGGGTGCTGAAACAATTGGGCTAAAACGGGACAACACTGTGCTCAACGTGCTTCGAAAAATTGTTCAGGATGTGACTCAAGAGGGCGATTTTGCTGCGTCAGTGCAGCGCCTAGCGGAGCATATCCAAGAAGCTCTAGGTACAGAAGTCTGCTCCATTTATTTGACCTCCAATGGCAACAACGGTTACGTGTTGGCCGCTACCCAAGGCCTTAACGCCGACCGCATTGGCGAGGTACTACTGGCCCAAGATCAAGGTCTAGTCGGTTTGGTCGGTCGGCGGGCAGAACCACTGAACCTAGATGATGCGCCCAGCCACCCAAATTTCTACTTCGTTCCAGAGATTGGCGAGGAACCGTTTAACTCGTTTTTGGGCGTGCCTATTTTGCACCAAGGTCGTGTGCTTGGTGTGCTGGTCGTTCAGCAGCGGGAGCCTCGCCGGTTTGATGAGTCTGAAGAGGCTTTTTTGATCACGCTTTCTGCGCAGCTGGCAACCAGCGTAGCCCATGCAGAAGCCGTGGGTAGTGCGTTTGTTGCTGATGACTCCACAGATCTCATAGAAAACGGTTTGTTTAAGGGGTTTGCGGGTGCCCCAGGCATCGGTATTGGCGTTGGCGTGGTGATGCACCCTATTGCTGATTTGGATTCAGTCCCCAGCCGGCAAGCGGAGGATATAACCACCGAGCTGATGCTTTTAGATCGGGCGATTGAGGCGGTACGAAACGATATTCGCACCCTGATGCGAGACTTACAGGCGAGTTTGCCTCAAGAAGAACTTGCCTTGTTCGATGCCTATCTCCACATGTTGGATGACAGCGCCTTAGCCGGCGATATTCGGGCCGTTGTTCGGCAAGGTCAGTGGGCCCAAGGAGCGTTGCGTAAGGTTATTCGCCAGCATGTCAGTCGCTTCGAGGTCATGGACGATCCTTACCTGCGCGAGCGCGGGACCGACGTCAAGGACCTTGGTGTTCGGGTGTTGGGTTACCTGCAGCGCATTCGAGAAAAAAAGACCCAATTTCCGGAGAAGGCGATATTGGTCGGGGAAGAGGTTACCCCGGGCATGCTGGCGGCGATCCCCGTCGAGCAACTGCATGGCGTGATTTCCGTGCGCGGATCCGGTAACTCCCATGTGGCGATTCTTGCCCGGGCCATGGGTATCCCTGCGGTGATGGGAGCCGTAGATCTACCTGCTTATGATTTAGAAGGCGTGTCCATCATCGTCGATGGTCACTATGGCGAGGTTTATACCCGACCAAACCAACAGCGACTTGCGGAAAATCTGTCCTTGCTGGAGCAAGAACAGGTATTTGCCGAGGAGTTGAACGAACTAAAGGAATTGCCCTGTGTCACCCAAGACGGCTGGCGCCTTCAACTTTGGGTAAATATTGGGTTGGCCGGTGATATCAACCGTTCCCTGGATCGCGGCGCTGAGGGCATTGGGTTGTTCCGCACGGAAGTGCCGTTCATGAGTCAGGACCGCTTTCCTACGGAAGTCGAGCAACGGGCCTTGTACCGCGAGCATATGGAAGCGTTCGAGCCTCGTCCGGTGACTATGAGGACGCTAGACATTGGCGGTGACAAGTCTCTCTCGTATTTTCCCATCCAAGAGGATAATCCCTTCCTCGGTTGGCGGGGTATTCGAGTAACCCTAGATCACCCAGAGATTTTTTTGGTGCAGGTTCGGGCCATGCTGAAGGCTAATGCAGGACTGCTCGGCGACTTGCGCATCATGCTGCCAATGATCTCCAGTCTTACTGAGCTAAGACGCGCCAAGGGACTGATAAACCAAGCCTATGATGAGGTTATTGAGGAGGGCGTTCAGGTGAAACGTCCTCAGGTCGGAGTCCTGATCGAAGTGCCAGCTGCGGTTTATCAGGCGCGACTGTTGGCCAAAGAGGCCGACTTCATGGCCGTTGGTTCAAACGATTTGACTCAGTATTTATTGGCCGTAGATCGAAACAATCCCCGGGTTGCTGAGCTGTATCAAGAGGTACACCCGGCGGTGATCACCGCGCTTCGGGAAGTGGCCAGAGCCGTCCACGCCGAAGAAAAACCGTTGGGTATCTGCGGCGAGCTTGCGGGCACACCAGCGGGCGCAATCCTGCTAATGGCCATGGGTTATCACGTGCTGTCTATGAACGCCACGCATCTGCTGCGAGTGAAATGGGTGATTCGCAGCATTAAGCGCAGCGACGCCCGCCGGATACTGGCCCGGGTAATGCGCATGGATGCAGCGGAAGAAGTCACCGTGTACCTCAACCAAGAAATGGTGCGCTTGGGCTTGAGTAAGGCGATGCCTGCTCGGCTGGGTTCAGTTTAAGGTTCGGCTTAAGTTTCTGTTGAGTTCGGATGAGGCCCATTTAAGGAAGCCTTAGCTCCCGAATCAGACACATACAGGGTAAAAGTTACGAAAATCAGCACTGGTATGCCGAGTTCCAGAATCTCTTCGATGACGCCGAAGTAGGTAGCGATCAAGGGATCAACGGTGATTCCCACATCTCCCAGTTTTCTACCTAGGCCATCAATGGACTTTGAAAACACCAGTGCGCCAATGACGGATAGGGCGCCTAGGTGCCATGACACTCTGTTTTTAACGCCTGTGGCGAAGCTTGGGGCATGGTCTTTGATGATTCGAAACACGACGTAGAGCAACAGCAAGACAACCACAACACCGATGAGCTTTTCCCCAAGGGGTACTAAGTCGCTTGTGTAAAACCGGCTCTTTAAGATGCCCATGGTGGTAAATCGCTTATCGAAATCGAGTTCCCGCATCCCAAATAGAGTGACCAGCATGATCAGGTAGTGGTAACGCTTGGCAAAGTCGATGCCGCCCCGATACAACATGTAGGCAACACAAACGAAGTAGCCCAGCGCGGACAACGACTCAATGATGCCACCTTCGCTGATCAACATCGGGTACTGATGTACGTCAAAGATCAGTCCGGCCCCCACACTCAGGGTGATGAATAGCCAAGCAGCAGCTAGGGGGTTGGTTTTAATCATTGATAAACAGTTGGTGGTTTTGTCGTCATTCGGTACCCGAGGTGTATATTTCCCACCTTCGGCTCCACCGAACGAAAATCAGACTATAGAGGCACCTTGGGCTTTGCAAACACCCATGATGCCGATTCGCTGCTGCAGAAGTCTGGACTCAAACGGCCTTAGATAAGCCCCCGTCCATATTGATTGCACAGCCGGTCAAATAGGAGGCTCGGTCGCTGGCCAGAAACAGCGCTAAGTCCGCAGCCTCTTCCGCTTTACCCATGCGCTTCATGGGCAAGCGCAAGCCTGCTTTCGCAATAAACTCCGGCAACGAAAGCGATTGATCGCTGGCGGCATGTTGTCGACGAATCTGATCGCTTTCGATAAAGCCGATGAGCATGGCGTTGACCAAAATATTGTCTGGCGCACCCTCTGCGCTCAGTACCTTTGTTAAGGCCATGCCCGCGGCTCTAGATATCGATGTGGGCGCTGTCCCCGCATCGGGTAGCTTGGCGTAGACATTGAGCAGATTGATAATCCGCCCCCACTGACGCTGGGCCATGTCGGGCCAGACCAGTCGCGTCAGGCGTACAGCAGCCATCAGCTTAAGATCCAAATCTGCCTGCCACTCGTCGTCGGAAATCTGCAGAAAGGGCTTGGCCGCTGACTGGCCAGCGTTGTTCACCAAAATATCGATGCTGCCGAGGTCTGCTACCACCGCTTGGTAGGTGGCTTGAATCGCCCCGGCGTCAGTGACATCGCAAGCATAGGCTTTCACCCGGGCGCTTTCGCGGTAGTCGTCCGATATGACCATGGCATTGATGTCGGCTTCGGCCGTGGCCAGATCCTCGGGCCCTCTGGCCAGCAAGGCAACTTTTGCACCGTGGCTGTAATATGCCTTCGCCATGGCAAGCCCCAATCCTTTGCTGGCACCGGTAATCAGCGCTACCTTGTTGTTCAGTGACGTTTCCATGCTTCTCCTTGCCCCCAAGTGTTTGTGTTTCCCAAGCCCAAGAAACGGATGCTGTTCCCTAGGCGCCGTGGCGGTGACAGAATACTCATTCAAAGAGCAAACATCAGGAGCCGCCTCATGCTAGATCTACACTATTGGCCGACCCCAAATGGAAAGAAAGTCACCATTCAACTGGAAGAATGCGGTTTGGACTACAACGTAGTGGAATGCAACATCGGTAAAGGCGACCAGTTCACCGAGGAGTTCCTGAGGATCAACCCCAACACCCGCATGCCGGTGTTGGTAGACCACCAGCCTGCCGACGGTAAGGAGGCGCTTTCCGTATTCGAGTCCGGCGCCATCATGCTGTACTTAGCTGAAAAAACTGGCCAGTTCATGCCTGCGGATCCGCGGGGCAAATACGAGGTGGTTCAATGGGTCATGTGGCAGATGGCGAACCAAGGGCCAAAGACTGGCGAGTGCGGCCACTTTCGCCGACTGGGCGAGGACGCTGGCGATCAACGTTACGCCATCACCCGTTTTACCGATGAAGTAAACCGGTTCTATGGCGTGCTGAATAACCGCCTATACAACCAGCGTTACTTGTGTGGGGACGAATACACCATCGCTGACATGATCTGTTATCCCTGGACCGTGAATTGGGCGGGCCAGGGTCAAGACATTGGCGACTTCAAATACTTTAGGCGTTGGTTTGAAGAGCTTGGCGACCGGCCAGCGGTTCAGCGTGGCATGGCGGTGGGATCCGAAATGCAAAACGATTACTCCAAGTTGTCCAAGGATGAAGCGGATGCGCTTCGCGCCTTGCTTTACAACCAGCGGGCACGACCAGCACCCGCGACCGGTGGTCTTGAGAGCTGATCAATCCGGCAAGCGCGGAGCCGGCAAGCAAGGAGTAGGTGCTATGCAGACTATTGAATCGGTAGCAGAACTGGAGGCCCACTATGGGGCTGTGTCTCAGGGAGCGATCGACAAAGTGTTTGATCACCTCACGCCCCTGTATCGCCGCTGGATCAACGCATCACGCTTTGTGGTGTTGTCCACCGTAGGCCCGGAAGGAACCGACGCAAGCCCCAGAGGCGACAGTGACGAAGCGGTCCGGATCGCAGATTCCAAAACCGTCTGGCTACCAGATTGGCGCGGCAACAACCGCCTAGATTCACTGAAAAATATCGTGCGAGATGGTCGCGCAAGTTTGATGTTCATGGTGCCGGGGTCAGACACGGTGGTGCGCATAAATGGTGCTGCGGTACTCACAGCCGATGCGGACATCACCGGACAGTTTCAGCGCCAAGGCAAGGTTCCTCAAACTGTCGTCGTGATCACAGTGGGGGAGGTTTACTTTCAATGTGCCAAGGCACTTATGCGATCACGATTGTGGACGGCAGGAGATGAGAGCGCGGCCCTGCCCACGGCTGGGGATTTTCTCAAAGAAGGCATGCCGGAGTTTGATGCACGCGCTTACGATGACGGCTATCAGACCCGCGCCAAAGACCAGCTTTGGTAAGTCATCGATCAGGTCGGTAAACCCGCCGTGGTTGGGCGGTTCCTACCCACCGTCCCGGTTTCTTGTGACGGTTAAGAGTTTTCGCTGGAGGGCTGAGCCGCCGCATCGTCATCTTCTACGCCGGTGAAATAGTGAATGGTTACCTCGCGCACATCCCGCACGGTAAGCACAAGGGCGGTTGGAATGATGATGGCCAGCGCTGCGAGAATTAGCGTCGTGCGATAGCCAAGGGATTCATAAAGGATGCCGCCGGCAATGATGCCCAGGGGTGCCAGAGCAATAGAGCCAAGGTGATCGTAGGCGCTGACTCTAGACAGCATTTCGGCAGGTACTTTTTGTTGTAGCGTGGTTAGCCAAAGCACGCTGAAAACTTGAATAGCGGCGCCGCCGGCAAACGCTGCTAGCATTGCCCACTCTACGCGTAGCGGCACCGATAGCGCCAAGGGCAGGCCCCCGAAAAAGAAAACGCAGCAGGCTGCCACATACATAGGGTGTTTAGGCCGAAGTTGCATGGCCAGTAAACCACCCAGCAAAGTACCTACTCCGAAAGCTGACGCGATCAGCCCCCAATGCAAAGCACCCCCCATCAGGTCCCGTGTAACAGCCGGTCCCAGCAAACCAAAAACCGCATCAGCGGCGGCAACTACCAGAGAGAACTGTAGCACCATGGCCCAAAGCCAAGTATGGCGAGTGAATTCTATCCAGCCCAGTTGCAGATCACGGAAGATGGACTGTTGCAGAATCTTCGGTTGAATGACGGGCCGTAAAAACATCACTAACAGGGCGGAAAAACCAAAGCTTAGGCCGTCGATGAGCAGGGTGATCCCTGGCCCAGTGGTGGCCACTAAAACACCCCCGAGGGCGGCGCCGCCAGAAATGGCGCTGTTTCGCGCAATGCCCAGCAGAGCGTTGGTGGCCTGCAGTTCGTTTTCGGGCACCAGCTGAATGATGAGGCCCGTGGCCGCAGGCGCGTGAAAAGCGACAGCGACGCCATTGACCAACATGCAAAGGGTCAGCAAGGGTACCGTGGCGCTACCGGATAGAAACAGCCATGCTATGGTGCATTGAGCTGTCATGGCGGTAAGTTCTGCAGCGACCATGACCCGTTGCCGAGAAGTGCGATCGGCGACAACACCACCCAGCAGCAAAACGAGTATTGAGGCGGCGGTAGGGGCGGCCACAACGATTCCTGCGTTAGCGGCGGAGCCGGTCAGTTCCAGCACGCCGAAGGCCATGGCGATGGGTGCCATGGCCGTGCCGGTAAAACTGATCAAATACGCCACGAACATGCGGTTCACGTTGGGGTTTTTCAGCAGGCGTAAACCTTGGGCAATGTGGCTGGCTGCCATGGCGCATCCTTGAAATCATCGGCTGGGGATCCCCGCAACAGCACTCGCGCTGCTCGAGGCAAGTGCGTCTTAGCGCCTGTTCGCCCTCGACCTATCCCGGCCTTCGCGGCGGGTCACCAAATGTCGGATCGGAGCTTACTCGCGAAGCCCGGGTGCCGTCAGGTGCGTCGTACCATCCGGGGTCGGAAAAATCCCCGGGTGTGATGTGGTCGCGCACTTTCACCATGGTAAACATGCCGCCCATCTCCAAGTTCCCGTAAGGCCCTTTGCCAGTCATCATTGGCAAGGTGTTAGGCGGTCCCGGATGGTGGCCTGCGTCCACATGCTCTTGATGCTCCGCCATGCCGTGCTGGCCCATGGCAATAAAGCCGGGCAGCATTTTTCGTATGTCCTGCTCCACGCCCCGTTGGTCCACCCCCAAGGTGTTCGGCACATCGTGGCCCATGGCGTTCATGGTGTGGTGAGACATATGGCAGTGAAAGGCCCAGTCTCCGGGTTCGGCAATGAATTCAATATCCCGGGTTTGGCCGACGCCCACAATCTCGGTGGTCTCCCTGCGCCAGTGGCTCTCCGGCCAACGTCCACCATCCGAGCCGGTAACCTGAAACTGCACTCCGTGCATGTGTACCGGGTGATTCCACATGGACAAGTTACCTATCCGTACCCGCACCCGTTCCCCGGTTCGCGCCACCAAGGGATCGATGGCCGGAAAAACCTTGGAATTAAACGTCCACAAGTCGAACTCCACCATGACCGCTGGATCCGGGCGATAGGTGCCGGGGTGCACTGCCCAATTGTGCAGCAAAAAGCAGTAGTCCCGATCAATGCGGGTGGCTTCCTCTTTCTTCGGGTGAATGATGAACATACCCATCATCCCCACTGCCATCTGGGTCATTTCGTCGGCATGGGGGTGATACATGTAAGTGCCGTGTTGCTTCAGGGTAAATTCATAGGCGAAGGTTTCGCCGGGTTTAATGGCGGGCTGATTCAAGCCGGAAACACCGTCCATACCGCTGGGTAGCAAAATGCCATGCCAGTGGACCGTGGTGTGTTCTTTTAGACCATTGGTGACCAGAATTCGTACTCGGTCGCCTTCGACGGCTTCGATGGTGGGGCCGGGGGTGGAGCCGTTGTAACCCCAACATTTGACCTTGGTGCCGGGCGCAAATTCATGCTCAATTTCTTCAGCGATCAAATGGAACTCCTTGACGCCATTCTTCCACCGATGGGGCAAGGTCCAGCCATTCAGGGTGTGTACCTGTTGGGGCGGCCGCGCCGGTGCATTGCCGGCGGCTCCCTGAGTTTTGGTTTCTTTAGTTGCCGATGCTTGGGCCTGAGGCAAGCCCAGCGGCCCCGACACCGTGGCGGCGACCAAACCGGCACCGCCGAGGGAAACAAAATTTCGTCGTGATTTGTCCATGGTTATTGTCCTTTCTCTGGTGCTGTGTGGTTGTGGTGCTGAGTTTTCTCAGGGCTTGTTGAGTGTTGGTGGTGGCGATGCGGCGAGGGGGCGGGCTGGCGGAACAGCGACTCCACATCCACTGGGCGGGGTTTGGTTGCCAAAGTGCTGGGCAGCTGGTTGCCAACGGCTTTGCGCAAATCGCTGCGCGCTAACCAATAATCTCGCACGGCGGTCAGATAGCCGATGTAACTGGCGTATTCGTCTTGCTTGGCTTGAATCAGCTCAAAGGAGCCAATCAGCATGAAGTTTTCCTCTTCCTGCGCACGATCCCTGGCCGCTACCCGAGCAGGTATTAATCGCCCGCGATAGATATCGGCCTTGGCCTTGGCGCCGGCTAGCGTGGCATGGGCCAAGTGCACCTGGTTTTCCACATTTATGGCGAGTTTTCGGTGCTCGATAATCGCGGCTTCCAGTTCTGCCCGGCCCTGCATCAACGCCGCTTGATTGCGAGAAAACGCGGGTACCTCCCACTCTAAAACTGGGCCTGTGAGCTTGGCCCCATGGCTTTCGCGTTCGAAGGCAAGACCGATATCGAGTTCCCCCAACCCGCTCGTGCGGGCGGTAAACTGAAGTCGGTTCGTTAGCGAGCGGGCTCGAACTTCGGCCGCGGCCAAGTCCAGCCGGCTTTCGGCCGCTAAAGCGGCGAGGTCTTTTAGTGAGTCCTTGGCGTCAGTGGGTTCAGGCAGTTGTTTCAATGTCTGCCAAGAGCCATCCGCTGCAATACCCAAAACGTTGGCGAGCGCCGTTCTGGCCTGAGCTTCAACCCCTTGCGCTTCTAAACTATTGAGGACTTGCTCCGCGGCAGCGCCCCGAGCAAGGGCGAATTGTCTGGGGCTGATGTTACCAGCTTGAAAATAGCGCTCGGCCAGCTTCAAAGATGTGTCAGCCGCGTGGGCAATCTGTTGGTGTAACGACGCGATCTGTTGCGCCGATACGT
>JAYOVN010000024.1:0-27169 GCA_038151515.1 Gammaproteobacteria bacterium
GGTCAAAGTCTGCCTCAGAACGCGGCACCGGCGGCCGAATACCCTGATAGCTTTCTCGCAAAGACCACCAGCCCGCGTTGTATTCGCTCTCGGGTATCTCACCGGAGAACACCTTCCAGCGCCACTCATCGATGAGTTTACCAAAGGGTAAAAAGGCGATTTTATCCAGAGCCAGCTTCATCTGCTGGTTGATCACTGCCTCGTCACTCACCGCCACTGCATCAACAAGGCCCTTCTCTTGCAGGTAGCTCGGTGTCATGGACAGCACGATGGTGTCGCCGATAGCTTCATGAAAACCGTCGTGGGCACCACCCTTGAACAGGGGCCGAAGCTCTTTGTACATCAGGTAGTAATAAATATGTCCTAGCTCGTGATGCAGGGTAATCAGTTGCTCTTCATTGGCCTCCACACATTGCTTGATGCGGGGGTCGTTACCATTGTCTAGATCCCAAGCGCTGGCATGGCATACCGCATCGTGATCTGTAGGCGCCACCAGCATAGAGCGCTCCCAAAAGCTGTCGGGCAGCTCGGGCAAACCCAAGGACGTGAAAAACGCCTCGGCGGTTTCTGTCATCCGCACCGGGTCGTAGTCCTGGCTTTTTAAGGCGGCGGTGACATCCAGCGGCGCGACACCGGGATAGGGCTCTAGCAGGTCATAAAGATTAGACCAAGACTGTGCCCACATATTGCCCAGCAGGTGGGCGGGGATGGGGCCTTGGGCAGACACCAGTTCCTGACCGTAGTGATCGCTAAGCCGGTCGCGCACATGACAGTGAAGGGCCTGATACAGCGGCTCCACCTGACCCCAGAGCCGTTTTGATTCGGTTTCAAATTCGGCGACGGACAGATCGTAGCCGCCCTTCCACTGTTCACCCAAGTCCGCATAACCCAGTTCTTGAGCGCCCTGATTCATCAACTCAGCAAAGCGCTGATACATAGGCCGCATGGGTGGTGATACGTCCCGCCAAGCCAGCCAGGCCTGAAGCTGCTCATCATAGTCCCGGCTTGCCGCCAGAATATTTTCCAGCTCCGGTAGAGTTTTGCAGTTCTCGCCGTTCTCATCGCAAGCCTTGCCAGCCCCATACAAACCCTCAAGATCCGTGGCCAGCTTGGCCAGTTCTGCGCGCAGCTTTGGGTCATTAGGCGCGGGCATGGAAGAGCCGCGCAAGATCAACGCTATAGCCCGTGCACTTTCAGCATCGGTGGGGACGTCTTTAAGCTTCTTTGCTTGGGCAATCAGCGCGCTATCGAAGGCTAACGCCCGCTCGCTGGCTCGGGCCGCTAACTCACCGGTATCCGGGGTAATGTAGGTGGCGCGCACCCAGTGGGCTAGACCAACTTCCTTACCCAACTCCAACATTTCTTTCTCGCTGCGGGCAAGAAATTCCGCCGGAGTTTCGGTTATCTCTGGTGTTTGCCCATCAACACCGTTCTCTGGGGCGCACCCCAAAATCAGTAGCAGTACCACCGCGTAGATGATTTGTATCATCAGATTCCCCTTGTTCTTCCAACATGCTCGATCAATGTACGTGAAGAAAAAAGCGCTCCCAAGGGCATCTATATGAAAAGTTTGGCACTATGAGTAAAAAGTCCATGGGGAGAACGATGCCAACACTCTCGGTTTTAGATTTATCACCCATCTGCGAAGGCGGTGACGCAGCTCAGGCGCTGCACAATTCTCGATCCTTGGCCCAACACTGTGAGAAGGCCGGCTATCACCGCTATTGGGTCGCCGAGCACCACAACATGAAGGGCATCGCCAGCGCAGCAACATCCGTCGTGATCAGCCATATTGCCGAGGGCACAGAATCTATTCGGGTAGGGTCTGGTGGCATCATGCTGCCCAACCACTCCCCGTTAATGGTGGCAGAGCAATTCGGCACGTTAGAGGCACTTTACCCCGGCCGTATCGATCTGGGTCTTGGCCGCGCCCCGGGCACCGATGGCGTGACGGCTCACGCCCTGCGCCGCACCTTACACAGTGACCCAAACCAGTTCCCTCAAGATGTGGTGGAGCTAAAGGGCTACCTGAGCAACACCTGCCACCCACAGCAACGTGTCACTGCAGTACCCGGCTTTGGCTCTCAAGTGCCCCTGTACATTTTGGGTTCCAGCTTATTTGGTGCTCAGCTAGCGGCCATTTTAGGGCTGCCCTTTGCCTTTGCCTCCCACTTCGCTCCCGAGGCCATGATGCGTGCCATCAGCCTATACCGGCAGGAATTCGAGCCATCCGAGCAGCTGGAAAAGCCCCACGTCATTTTAGGCTACAACATTTGCGCAGCAGAAACCGAGGAAGAGGCGACGCTGCTGCGCTCCTCAGGATTGATGGCGTTTTTGAATCTGCGGCAGGGTAAACCCGGCCCTCTGCCCAAGCCCGACCCGGACTTTGAGAACAAACTCACCAGCACCGATCAGGCCATGCTTCAGCAAGTTAGCTCGGCTTCCGCCGTGGGGACAGTAGACTCGATACGTACACAGGTGGGTGAGTTTTTGCAGCGCACCCAAGCCGACGAGCTTATCGTGGTCTCTCAGATCCACGATCACGAGGCACGCTGCAAAAGCTACGATATCGCCTTCGACGCTTGCGCGGGTCTCTAACCACCCAGGCTTGTCACGAAGAGCCATCCAGAGACTCAAGCAGAGCCTGCTAGCGGCTCTGCTCAGAGTTTCTGACTCAGGCTGAGATTAAAGGCTGGGGTTAATCAGGTACTTCTTACCCGTGGCTTGCAGTGCGTAGGTTTTTAACACATCCAGCTCGAGGGCCTGATTCAGCGAGATTTCCTCAGCATAACTGCTGGCGAAGGTCGTTCTGATTTCGTCGGCCACGCGCTGACGCAGCTCTCCAGCTCGCTCTCGACCGATTTTTTGCAGGAACGGAGTGAGCAGCCAACCGCCCACACCCCATTGCATGCCATAGCTGCGGGTCAACGTCGTTACACGACGCTCTAAACCACCGTATATGTACACCTGCTTTTCTTGGTTTGATCCATAACGGCTGTATTCCGTAGCGGTTTCATTGGCCGCAGCTTCCATAGCCACCAAAATTTGGTTGGCCAGCTCACCGCCGCCGGTTGCATCAAAGGCCAGATAGGCCCCCGTGGCGACAATAGCGTTCTTCAGATCTTCGGCGAAGCTGGGTTGGCTGGAGTCACATACGTGCTTGGCACCAATATCGCGCAACAGCTGGGCTTGCTCGGGTTTACGCACGATGTTGACTAGATCCACCCCGTCGGCGATGCAGATCTTCTGCAACATTTGACCAAGATTGGAGGCCGCGGCGGTATGAATCAAGGCAGAGAATCCTTCTCGGCGCATGGTTTCTACCATGCCCAGGGCGGTTAACGGATTCACAAAGCAGGAGGCGCTCTCCCGGGAAGAAACACCGTCGTGCATGACTAAGCACTGGCTGGTGTGCAGGGTTCGGTACTCCGAGTACATAGCACCGCCCAGAACACCAACGGTTTTACCGAGCAGTGCTTGAGCTTCTGGACTGCTACCAGCGGCGATGACCACACCTGCGCCCTCGTTACCCACTGGCATGGCTTCGTCGAGACGGGCCTTCAGCATGGGCAGAACATTTTCTGGTACGTCGGCTTCCACGTGATTTTGACTCACGGTTTGAGCATTGGGAATGTCAGCCATTCCCAGCAGTAAACCCAGATCGGAAGGGTTAATGGGCGAGGCTTCAATGCGCACAACAACTTCTGCGTCACCGGGAGCTGGGACAGGGGTTTCACCAATAGTCAGCTGCAGTTTGCCGCTGGACGTAACACAGGACAGTAGTTGCCGGCTGGTTGATGGCAGATCGCTCATAGTTTCTCTCCAGTTAAAAGTGAGCGGAGCATAAAAGATCTGGGGGATGCTGTCTGCCCAGCAGGGCTGTCAGGGTGACTTGTTGACCCAGCCAAGCAAGCCTGTACCCCGCATGCCCGAGCACCTATGATGGTTTCCGTGGAAGCACTCACCATCAACGACATCAAAGGCGTGTTCCGTCAATCTAGCGGCGCGGAACTGGCCTTGCCTGATTTGGCACCAATTGACTGGGGCATCCTCGATTACTTGGGCTGGATTCATCCATCGGGCACCACGGCGTTTTTGGTCATGCCGGTGGCTGGCGAACTGCAAAGCTTGCGCCTGCGCCGATCACTGAACACCAGTGCCAGACCCAGAACGCGCATGTGCTCTTGGTGCCATCACGTCTATCGAAGCCGAGGCACTGCCTTATTCAGCGTTTACGTCGCTGGCTCTGATGGTCGGCGTAGCATCGGCAACCATGTCTGCCGCAATCTGGACTGCAGCCTGCGAATTCGCAACCTTGCCTCAGACCCCCCCACCTATCTGCCCGAAACTTTGCACATTGGTGCCAAGATACGTCGGCTGGAAAAGTCAGTCTTAACCTTTATGTCTCGAGCCAACGTTCTTGCTTGAATCCTTGCCGGTTCTCGACATTTCGTAGACTTGCTACCCGGGTCCTACTAAATCAAGACCAAATCTACTGGGAACGACCTCACCAAGTCAGCATAATAGGTCTTTGGCGCCGTGTGCCCATGAATTCACCATTAGCGATGAGAGACAGTATGGAACTCGATACATTCCGCGAAGAAACCAGAGACTGGTTAGAAACCAACTGCCCCCAAGAGATGCGGTTGGGCGCCATTCACTTTGAAGACGCCTACGAGCTTTATAGAACCGACGCGGCCATTGAATGGCGGGATCGCGCCGTGACCCGTGGCTGGACCGCACCAACCTGGCCCACCCAATACGGCGGCGGCGGCCTGGATGCAGAGCACCAGAGGGTGCTGGCTGAAGAAATGGCGCGCATCAAGGCATTGCCTGCGGCGTCAGGTATGGGCCTTGCGATGATCGGGCCTACCATCTTAGAACTTGGCACTGAAGAACAGCGTCAGCGTCATATCCCTAAAATCATCACCGGTGAAGCCCAGTGGTGTCAGGGTTATTCCGAGCCGGGTGCTGGTTCTGACCTTGCCGGCCTGCAAACCAAGGCCGTACTAGAGGGCGACCAATTCGTCATTAACGGACAGAAAATCTGGACCAGTGGTGCCCAGTACGCCAATTGGATGTTCGCCTTGGTTCGCACAGATCCAACTGCCCCCAAGCATCAAGGAATCAGCTTTGTCGTGCTGTCCATGGATCAGCCCGGCGTTACCGTTAAGCCCATCAAGCTGATTTCAGGCAGTTCTCCTTTTTGTGAGACCTTTTTCGACAACGCCATTGCCAAGCGCGAAGATCTGATCGGCGAGCTGAATCAGGGCTGGGATGTGGGCAAGCGCCTGCTCCAGTACGAGCGCAACGCGACAACTCGCGCCAAGCCGAAGAAGAAAGACGGCGAAAAACCCAAGCTCAACATTTACGCCACGACTGCTAAGCAGTATGCGGGTGAGGACGCTCAAGGCCGCATTGCCGATCCAGATCTGCGCACGAACGTACTCGACCAAGTAATGAACGAACGTGCCCTATCACTGACCACGGCCCGAGTCGTACAGGAGAGTCGTTCCAGCGGAGCGCCTGGAGCTGCGACCTCTATCTTTAAGATGGTTGGTTCGTCGCTTACCAAGTCTGGCTCAGAGCTCAAGTCCCGTCTGCGTGGTACCGCTGGTTTGGTCTGGGAAAGTAATGACTTCAGCGAAGACGAGTTGGAATCCACGCGAGGCTGGCTGCGCGACCGCGCTGTGACCATTTATGGCGGCACCAATGAAGTTCAGCAGAACATCATCGCCAAGCGTGTACTGGGCTTGCCCGACTAGTCGGCTGGCTCTAAGCGCTATCCTGAAGCGCTATCGTAAACCATGGAGCCGCCAATGACGGTGGCTCTGACGGTTACTTTCTCAGGATTGTGCCTTAGATTGCTCCACTCTCCTTTCAGCAAGCACAAGTCTGCTACCTTCCCAACCGTTATTGCCCTCAACTCGTGAAAAGAACGCCTCATGTTCAGCTCTGCCGAGGGGGTTAGATAACCGCCCAGCGCCTCCTCTGGCTCTACTTGCTCCACCGGCGTAACCAGCGCTTTACTGTAGGTTGCGCGGTTTGCCGCCGAAGACACCACCTGCCAAGGATTGATGGGGCCATAGGGCCCATCGCTGCTGGCAACTACCGACACACCACGGTCCAGTAACCCTCGGTATCGGTACAGATCATCCAGCTCGGGGGCGCTAAGATCTTGCAGGTACTGATCGCCCTTGGCATACAAAAACCCCGGTTGGGTGATCACCGGCATTTTCATCTGAGCTAGCCGCTGGGCCATGTCGTCATTGACCATGGCCCCGTGCTCAATGCGGTCAAATCCCAGGGCCGGGGACCCTGCGTCATCAAGGGCCGCGAGGGCGAACACCAACTCCAGGTGTGTTACGCAGTGAAAGGCCACGTTTCGACCTTTATCACGCGCCCTATTGATACGCGCAACCAGTTCACCCAAGGGTGGCAGACGATCCTCATCTAATAAAATTTTTAGGTAGCCTGACTTCAAATCGTCGGCACCCATGACCTCCACTTGCTGAAGCAAGATCCCTTGCTGATGCAAGTGGTTAAAATTATCAACGCTGGCAAGGGTATTGCTGGCCGAGGTATCGGTAACACCGACAATGCCGAAACGCGCCAGCTCTCGAGACAGAAAGCCAATGTCCGGCCCAGCGGACTCGCCGACCTGTCGAAGCCGCTGGGCCATGAGAGGGTCGTTGCGCACAATCCGCCCGGTAAGCCTGCCCTGGGCATCAATCTCTACGCCGTCATCGTTGTCACCGCGATCAAACCCAAGCTGAGACAGAGCCAGAGAGTTACACACCCAGACCTTGCCACTGCGATGCTGTATCCGCAGGGGACGATGGGAACACAGATCGTCCAGCATCCATCGGTCTAGCTCGCCCAACTGCTGCTCGTGGTAGTTAATCCCGCGAATCCAGCCCAACCCGGGATAAGCGGCTATCCGCCGGGCCAAATGCTGACGCCCAAGCTCGGGTTCCACAGCCCCGACGTGACAGTCCAGCGAACTGTGGGCTGCTGCCGAGGCGTAGATGTGAATGTGATGATCGTGCAGGCCCGGGAGTAATTCGCCGCCTTCAGCATCCAACACCCGCTCACCCTGTAGAGGCAGCAGTTTGGCAGCGATAGCCTCCACAACTTCGCCCACCCGCACATCGACGATTGCGCCGTTGATCCTAGCCTGCCTAATCAGCATGACCCTGCGCTCCTAAGGGACAAATCAATGCAGAGCCGGACCCAAGCACCTTGCGGCGACATTGACCCGCCACCGCCACCATGGACAGATCCAGCATACCGCTGCGTCCTCGGGATATTGCTTGGGCAACCGCCAGAGCAGCAAAAGTACCCGACAAAGGATCAGCAATGGCATCCCCGATAAATTTCGGGCAATCATCGTCAGCCCAATGCAGCAAGTTCGCGTCTACCGCCACATCGTCCCCAAAGCCCACCCACTGGCCCCTAGGGTCCCAGCGACCATATGCCGTTAAGCTCAACCAGATCTGGGGCTTAACCACGGCAAGTGTCTCGCGATCCAAGCCCAGTCCTTGCAGCGCACGGGGTCGAGATGCCTCAATCACCACATCTGCCGCTCTCAGCATCTCCGCCAAGATTGTTAGCTGATTGGAGTCGGTAAAATCAAAGACCCGATGCTGGTGCCCCGCATGAAGATGCTGATAGAGCTTGGGACTGCCCTCTGCCGCGCCGTCCGGGCGCTGGCTTGAACTAATCGTGGTTACCTGTGCTCCACACGTATGGAGCAGATGAGCACACAGTGGCCCCGCCCACAGAGCCGACAAGTCCACTACCTGAATGCCTTGCAGGCTAGGGTATTGCAAATATTTGGAGTCAGCCTGAAATAGGTCACTGAACTGGAGCTGAGTTTGTGTTGCGGCACCGGCAGACGAGGGCTTGTGAACAAAGGCTAGGGCCAACCCCATTTCCCGACCTCTGGCCAGCAAAGCTTGCCCGCTACGATAGGCGAGCGCCGTCGTTAGTGCCGCCCAATCGGCGATCTTGGAATCCACGGCCAACCATGCACCGAGAAGTTCCCAATCACTGTCACGAGCCAAATTGACAGCCAACCAGCCATCGCTGCAAACCAAGAAACGGCAGCTGCCGTTGGCGGACTGCTGGCCCCTTGGTCTGATGCCAAGCTCTTGGGCTCTCGCGCCCAGCACCCAATCCGCGGAAGGAAGATCTGCGTCAGGGTACTGCTGGTGCAAGGCTTCCAAGGCCTGATTCACACAAGCACTCAAATCACTGGCGGGTATACTGGCCACTATGTCGAATGAGTCTACATTTGCTGCCGAGCGCGTCATGTCTGCTGAAGCCTTTGGGCGACTGTTGCGTACGCCCATGTTGGCCGAAGAACACAGCGTTGTCAGCGGCTGTGATTGGGTGAAAATCGATTTAGATAGCCTGCTCAATGATGACGATAACGCGCTGTTTCGCGGTGGCGAGCAGATGTGGCTACCCAACGCACCGGTTCTGGGCTTTAGCCAGCAAAGCTTAGAAAGCCTAACAACCACCCACACCCAACTGCTGAACTGGGTCGATCTGGTGATCACGCCGGACCTGCCTCCGCCCATGATCGATCAGGCGCTGGAAAATCTTGCCCGCAGCCCCGTCGCCAGCACCGGATTACTTCAATTGCTGCGACAAAATTCTGGCCTCAGCGTAAACCAAGGCCTACTGCTGGAATCGCTGATGTACAGCACCCTCCAGCACGGAGCCGAGTTCGAATCCTGGCTTGCCCAGCGCAACCGCAAGGCTGAAAGAATCCAACAGGTGCCGGTACAAGCAGAACCAGTTACCCAGACCACCCGACGGGATCATGAACTGACCATCACCTTGAACCGGCAAGAAAAACACAATGCGTTTTCTGCCGCCATGCGGGACGAGCTGTGCGAGGCCCTGCATCTGGCTCAGGCAGACGCCTCTATCGAGCGCATAAGACTCAAAGGTCGAGGACCGTCTTTCTGCTCCGGCGGCGATATGAACGAGTTCGGGACAGCCAGAGACGCAGGCCTTGCCCATTTGACTCGCACTACCCGGTCACCTGCCCGATTGATTCACGCCTTGGCAGATAGAACCACCGCTTATCTTCACGGCGCCTGTGTCGGCGCTGGCATTGAGATGACGGCCTTCGCAGGGCATGTGACCGCCAAGGAAGATGCTACCTTCACTTTACCGGAGGTGGGTTTTGGTTTGGTACCCGGCGCCGGCGGTACGGTGAGTATTCCCCGTCGCATCGGCCGCCATCGAGCCGGACTGCTGGCCATCAGCGGCTGCACAATCGATGCGGCCTTGGCACGGGCATGGGGACTGATTGACGAAATCGCCGATTAACTCAGGCTAGGGCGGCAATGGGCCCTAGCCTTCGCTATCAGTCCGTTCTAGGCCAACTGCTCTTCAAAAGACGCTTTGACCACTCGGCGTAGCAGCTTGCCCGTTTCGTTATAGGGCAACTCGTCCCACTGTTTCATATGGGCTGGAACCCGAGAGCTGCGCAGCTGATCTTTCACCATCTCTGCCAGCTCCTGCATGTCGATGGTGGCGCCAGCCTTGGCCACGATCGCAGCAGCTACCGCCTCACCCCATTGTTCGTCAGGGACTCCTACCACAGCCACATCAGCCACGGCCGGATGGGTCAGCAGAACGTCTTCGATTTCGCCGGGGGAGAGATTCTCACCGCCACGCACGATGACGTCATCGGCACGGCCCTCGAGGAACAGATAACCCTCTTCGTCTACGCTGCCCGCATCGCGGGTTGGGAACCAGCCCTGCGCATCAACCACAGAACCCTTGCCTTCGTACTCGCCGGACACCTGTTCACCGCGCACGTAGATTTCACCGCGCTCGCCTGCACCCAGCACCCGGCCTTCGTCATCGCGGATTTCTATCTCGACCCCGGGCAGGGCCTGACCTACCGATACCAGCCGGCGACGCCCTGCTTCAGTGGTACTGGCGACTGCGTCGCGATGAGCGTCGGGCCCCAGCACGCAAATCGTGGAGCTGGTTTCCGTTAAGCCATAAGCGTTGGAAAAGTCCGTATCGGGAAACAGCGTCATGGCTTTTTCGATAACGCTCAGTGGCATCTTGCCACCGCCGTAAGCCAAGCTGTTCAGGTGCGGCATGCCGGCATCTGCGGCGCCAGCTGCCTCTAGGGTTTCAACAATGCGCGCCAACATAGTCGGCACCACGAATGCCGTGGTGACTTTGTGCTCTCGCACAAGCGCTATCCAACGCTCGGCGCTGAAATTTGGCAGCTGAATAACATGCCGCCCAGAATAAACCGAGCTCATGATCGCGGCGATACCGGCGATATGATACGGCGGCACACACACTAAGGACGCGTCATCCTCCGGCGCACTGGCGAATTCTACCGAGCTTAATATATAGCTAACCAGATGTTTATGTCGCAGCACCGCAGCCTTGGGCTCGCCGGTTGTGCCACTGGTAAAGAGCAGCACAGCGATCTCATCCGGGTCCATGGCCCAGTCGCCCTCCACTGCTACCGGGTGTTGTCCAGCGTCTAGAAAAGAATCCGTAGCAACGGCATGAACATCGTCTAGGCCGCCCAGCGCATCAACACGATCTGCCGATGTCACCAAGTACGCGGGGGTTACCCGCTTTAGCAAAGCCTGTATCTCATCGTCGGTAAGACGATAGTTTAAGGGTACATAGGGCACACCGGCCCAAGCACTGGAAAACAATCCAAGCGGCGTACCTAAATTGCTCACATCCAATTTGGCCAAGCGGCTTGCACCGTTGGCACGAATGGACCCGGCCCGGTGTCGAGCAGCTTCAAACAGTTCGCTGTAGGTGTAAGTGACTCCACGCTCACCGTCGGTAAACGCGGGACGATCAGGAAAAGCACCACTGGTCATTTCCAGCAACATCATGACATTCATTGTTGCCGCCTAGTCTGTTTTGGGGAGCTGCTTAGTATCCTTCTGCAACAGCAGTTGCCCATTCACTGCCAGCGCACCATCCCCGGCCTTAACGCACAGCACTTCTAATGATTCGTCCTCGGTGATGTAACGCTTCCCCATGGCAATGCCGACGGCGTGGTCCGGGTGCACGGCTGCGTCCGCTGCTATCTCGGTGCCTGGCTCTACCATGGGCGCGCCGCCGCAAGTCAGCTCCACATCATCCCCTGATGCAGTTACCACCATAATTTCTCCCGCACACACTGCGCTCTTAAAACGACCACCAGTTTTCAGCGTTGGCATAATTTCTCCCCCTGTTAATGCTTTCCCGGATTCTAGAGTTTGTAAGCATCCTTGACAAAGACTCTGTGGCATATGAAGTTGGTATCTTTCATCAACCACGTTCTGGGGGACTTTCATATGCGCATTTCCATCTCTATCGGCTCGGCTTATTACAACGGCGAAGAGTGGGATAGCCTCGTGGACTACACCATGGCAGCGGACCGAATGGGTGTGAACGAGGCATGGTCTGCCGAAGCTTGGGGCATGGACGCTATTGTTCCTCTGGCCTTTCTTGCAGCAAAGACCGAAAACATTCGACTGGGCACTGGCATCATGCAGATCAGTTCCCGAGTACCCTCCATGATGGCCATGACAGCACAAAGCCTAGACACGGTCTCCAAGGGTCGTTTCAACATGGGCTTGGGGGTGAGCGGCCCTCAGGTCGTAGAAGGACTGCACGGCGCAGCCTTCGGCAAACCGCTGTCACGTATGCGGGAATGTATGGCAATTTTGCGCATGGCCCTGAACGGCGAGAAAATCCAATACGAAGGCGAGCACTATGTTCTGCCCCGGCCCGGCGGCGAAGGCAAACCCATCCGGTTGTCTCAACCTCCACGACCTAACTTGCCCATTTATCTGGCGACCCTCGGTCCCAAGTCGCTGCAAATGACCGGCGAGCTCGCCGACGGCTGGTTGGGTACTTGTTTCTTGCCGGAACAGGGCCACGTATTCCTTGACGACCTGCGCACAGGCGCTGCCAAAGCCGGCCGTTCACTGGCCGACATCGACATTCAAACCGGCGGCTACTTCGAAATGAGCGACGACGTCGAACGACTTATCGCCGCGCGTAAACCCGCTATGGCATTCACTCTGGGCGGCATGGGTTCAGCCAAGACAAACTTCTACAATGACGCTTACTGCCGCGCCGGTTACGAAGACGACGCCAAAGCGGTTCAGAGCCTTTGGGTCGACGGCAAACGCGACCAAGCAGTAGCACGAGTCCCTGACGAAATGGTGCTGCTGACCAACCTAATCGGCACCGAAGACATGATTCGCGAACGCCTGCGGGCCTTCCGCGACGCCGGGGTAGACACGTTCCGATTGGGCACCGGTGGCGAAAGCTGGAAAGACCGAACCGCGGCGCTGGAAGAGGCCGCGGATTTGATTCAGCGTGAAGTTAAATCTTGGGAAGCCGACGCAGCGGCGAGCTAGACCAAAACACACTTGAGCAAAGGCGGATTAGTATGCGTTTAGGATCGATCTTTTATAACGACTTTGAGCTCTTAGATGCCTACGGTCCGCTGGAGATGTTCGGCGCCCTTGGTGACAAGATTGAACTCGTCACCATCGCCGAGCAGGCAGGACCCGTGCGATCTTCCGTGGGGCCGAAAACCATTGCCGATTACAGTTTTGACAACGCACCGTCACTGGATTTGATTTTGATTCCTGGCGGCATCGGGACCATTGCCGAGTTGAAAAATGATGCTCTGCTCAATTTCTTAACCGAGCGCTGTCCCCAAAGCCAAGTCACCATGAGCGTCTGCACCGGTTCGGCTTTGTTAGCTAAGGCCGGATTGCTGGATGGGCTGTCAGCGACGACCAACAAAATGTTCTTCGAGTTGGCCCGCAGTCAGGGCAGCAATATCCAGTGGCAAGAGGCAGCGCGCTGGGTGGATGCGGGACAGTATGTCACCTCTTCTGGCGTCTCCGCCGGAACGGATATGTCCCTAGCGGTGATCGAACGCCTTTTCGGCTCAGAGTTGGCTGAGATGGTAATGAACTACACCGAGTATCAATGGCACCAAAACGCGGACCAGGACCCTTTCGCCGGGCTGCTAAACCAAGGCGTCTTACCGGAATAAGAGCGCCTGGGAGCGTTACCCGGCTCACGACAAATTGCGAGTAACTGCAGTGTTGGCGCAATGCGCGCTGACCATTGTCTAGCCTCGGCCGAGGGCCTTTAGATTCTCCTCATGCTGGGTTCGATCCACTGTGTACATAGACAAACATAGAATCATCAGCATCCAAACCGTCAGCAATGTGGGTGCGTAGACCACTACAAAGTCCCGCAACACCTCATTAGAGACCTCGCCGGGCTGCGCACCAGCAGGAAATTGGCTCACGGTTAAAATGAGTCCGGCGAAGGCTGCCCCTAAGCCCTGAGTTATTTTGCGGACAAAGGTCACGGACGCGAAGAAAACGCCCTCGCTGCGTCGCTCGGTTCGCAGTTCCGCTTCTTCAACCAAATCCGCGATCATGGATCCACTCATGACCTGATAGGTAATGATCAAAGAAACGTCGACGATGATAATGCAGAGGTACAGAGGAAAGAGTTCCGGGCTGCCATTGGCTGGCATTAGGCCAAAGAACCATAAAATCACCGGAGCCGGCACAATAGTAAAAGCAAACAGCCCCACCACGATGGCGCCACGTTTTTTACCCAAGGTGCGGCCAATCCAAGGCGCCACCACGAAAGCGATAATGGCCGACAGCACCACGCTGATGGATATGTAGCCAATTTGTTGTGATGAAAACTCGAATATGAATGTATAGACGTAGTAGCTGAGGGTTGCCGCCACACCCGAACCGATGGCGCCACACATGGCCGCCAAAAACAGCGCCAGAAAAGACTTGGTCGCCAGGGTCTCAAAAATCTCGAGGTATATGCGTTTTACCGACAGCTCTCGTCGGGGCGGCGGTTCTTTCAAATTCGGAATAAAGCCGTGAGTACCTAGTGCTGAGCCGACTACGACTACGAAAATCAACGACCCTCCAAGCAGGCCCATTTGATTGAAGCCCTCAACATTGAACATGCCATTACTGATCTCAGGGGTAGGCACCAGCAGCAACAGTGTCGTAGCCGTCGCCATCAAGGTGCCGCCAGTCCAGCCGAAAAAACTCCGATAGGTGAGCATGCTGGTGCGCTCATCGTAGTCATCGGTGATCTCCGCTACTAAGGCCGAACTTGGAATTTCGTAGAGGGTGATCAGAGTTCTAACCACAATGGAGATACCAACAATAAAAGGAAACAGCTCGTCCCCGGTCAAGTTGGCTGGCGGGTTCCAAACAAAAAAGTAACCAATGGCCACAGGCAAGGCTGCCGCATACATGTACGGGTGCCGCCGGCCCCAACGTGAACGAGTGTTGTCTGATACATAGCCGATCAACGGGTCGCTGATGGCATCAAAGGTCAGCGCAATGAGTAGCGCAAGGCTAACCAAATAAGCGCTAACGCCCATCACTTGACTGTAAAAAATCAAAAAGAAGTAGTCGAAACCATTATTTTTAATGCCATAGGCTGCGGCACCAAAACCGTAGGTACACTTCGTCCAAATACTCACTGGCCGCTTTGCGCTCGCCACCTCTTCTTTCATTTGCCTCCCGTTTGGCCTGCCTCGGTTTATCTAGATTCCCGACCGAGCCCTAGGGTGCACAGAGGCCGCCGCCAGCGCAAGGCACAATCAGGCCCCAAGAGGCAACCTTGTGGCAGCCTCCACTTTCGGTATTCTGCCGCTGGATCGCATGGTTGTAGAAACACTTGCTGTAACAGAGGAAAAAGCATGTCAGAACGACTCAAGGGAAAGGTAGCACTGATCACAGGCGGCACCAGTGGCATTGGTGCCGCCACAGCGCAACTGTTCGTTAGTGAGGGTGCCACGGTAGTCATCACCGGCCGCTCAGTGGAGAAGGGCCAAGCCCTAGCCGAGAAGTTAGGCAGCAACGCCAGTTATCGAGAAGCTGATATCACCCAAGAGGAGGCTATCCGCGAGTCCATTGAGCATACGGCCCAAACTCACGGTCAACTGGATGTCCTGTTTAACAACGCTGGTGGACCGGTGGGTGCGCCGCTGGAAAAATTAACCCAAGACCACATCGATTACGGGGTAAGACTTTTGCTGGCCAGTGCTATGTTGGGCACGAAGTACGCAGTAGAACCCATGAAAGCCAGCGGCGGTGGCTGCATTATCAACAACTCCAGTATTGCCGGACTGCGTTACCGGCAGGGCGACCTGTTGTATTCGGCCTTGAAAGCGGCCCTCACCCACTACACAAAAATGGTGGGTATCGAGTTGGGGGAACACAACATTCGGGTGAACTCCATTTCCCCCGGAGCCATCGCGACACCGATTTTTTGGGGTGGGTCCGAGCGTGCGAACACCCTCAGCGATGAAGAGAACCAGCGAAAAATGAACAAACTTGAGCAAAGCCTTGCTCGTTCCGTGCCCCTACAAAAAACCGGAGTTGCCCACGACATCGCCGAAGCTGCCCTGTACCTAGCCAGCGATGCCGGTCGTTTTGTGACCTGTCACGACTTAGTTGTGGATGGGGGCCGAACGTCCATGTTCCACGAACCCAGTTAGCCCTTGTAAAGCTGCCGACTGGTCACCGCGAAAGACCACCAGTGATCTGGGCGTGGCTGATCCACGCCCATGCCAGTTTTCGCCGCTCGGGTACGCCAGGCATGATCTAACCGGGCTGAATCGGTGACCCGGGTCAGGCTCACCGGGTACACCTGTTGGCCTATCCGCAGCCTCGCTTGGGGGTCCTTAACCGCCACGGCGGACCAGTACTTGCCGTCGCAGCGCGAGCAACTAAGAAAGAGCTCCCCTTGGGCGTCGGCCATGCAGTTGAGATTTATCGACCAGGGTACGAGACCATCAACCTGTACTTGGCAGAGACGCTCCTGATTAGCCAAGGACCAGTCTTTCACTGGCACCTGCACCACTTCCCCGGACAGCACTGATCCGGGTATGCGCTCGCAAGGACAGCGCAACAAATACGTCATGCAAAGGGCAAGGACCGCGATACCAAGCAGGGCTGCCACCAGTGTTTTTACTGGCACAGCCTGCCTTGATGCCGTGGCTTTCGTCATGGAGAGGCACGGACTAAACCCGTGCGTTTGGCCACAGGCGTAAAAAGTTCTCGCTGTAAAACGCATCACGAATGGACGGCTCTGAACTTTCCAGGAAGCGCTCAAATCGTCCAATCGGATCCTTCGTACCTTCTAGGTGCGGGTAATCGCTGGAGAACAAATACAGATCTGGGTGTGAGTCGTTCATGAGGTAGGCAACGTCTTCATGGGAAAACGGTGTAAAAGCCATCTGCTCGATCAACTGTTGGGACGGCGTGCGATCAAAACGCACGGATTCATCTGAACGGCCGTAGATACGCGTCACCCAATCCAGACGGCGGCACATTTCTGGTACCCAACCTGCGCCAAGCTCAACGGCTGCACCGCGCAACCCCGGATGACGATCAAAGACGCCATCCAACAACAACATACTCAAGAACATTTCCGGGGTTTGATGCAAAACTGCCGCGTCCTTGGTGCGGACGTTCTCACCACCACCCAGCCAATCTTTCACTGGCGCCCGGCCGTTATTGCCCCAAGCATTCGAAACCTGCAGGGGGGCACCACCTACGTGCAGGACAAAGGGTACCTGAGCTTCTGCCAAGCGCGCCCAAAACCCTTCCAGTTCCACATGACCCGGTGAACGGTCAATGGGTGCTCGATGAGGAATCCAAATTGCTTGCAGCCCCTCTTTGATCGCCCATTCCACTTCTTCAATGGCTCGCGCGGGATCATCCAGTGGCACAATGCCGACCCCCATCAGGCGGCTATCTGCCGAGCAAAAATCCAGCATATGGCGGTTGTGAGCACGAGTAGCACCGTAACGCAGAACAGGATCTTTTTTACTGCTGGGATGGAAAGGAAACGCAACCGAATGGGTGGCGAAGACCAGTTGTTTTTTGAAACCCAACAAGTCCATGGCAGCAGAACGATCCGGACCGTTGAATGCGCCGAGGGCCTGAATTTCTTTGGAATTCTCAATGAGCGCATCGCCCATAGCCAACTGCGCAGCTACGTGTTCTTCCGAATGCCGGCCGCCTTGACTCATGATCTGGTTTACTTCGTCATCGGTCACTACCGACGCCGAGTAACTGACTTCGGGAATGTCGTCTCGCAGATCTGGATCCGCGTAGGCTTTCAAAAAGTCCGGCAGTTCCATGATGTGGCTGTCGGCGTCGTAATAGGCACGATCAGATGATGCGTAGGCCATGGATATTCCCCTTTAAAATGACTTCGCTAACATACCTCAACCGGCGCCACAGACAAAATGGACAGCCACCGCAACTTCTTGACCTTGGCTGACGCCAAGACCAATCTAGGCGCCGGCTGACCCAATCGACGATGCGTAGGATGTGCTTGCTCCCACGGCACTGATTGCTCATTGCGTAGGTCTTCGACTTCGCTTTTAACAAATGCTTTAAACACTGGATCAACAGGCTCCCATGACAATTCTTCTCGACACCCTTTGGCAACTGCAGCAGCAACCAGACAGCGACTCCACAGCGCTCTTCGAGCAACCACCCATCGATGCCGACGAGGGCCAAGCCTTACAGTTTCAACTGTTAGACCGCTGGCTGAATGAAGGCGAAGAACTTGGAGGCTGGAAAATCGGTATGACTTCTGGCGAGTCTCGAGACGCTCTGGGTGTTGGTGTGCGCCCTTCCGGCTTTGTGTTGAAGAGTCGTGTTTATCAAAGCGGCGCCCAGATACCCCGAGATCGTTTGTACACAGGCGGTGTGGAAAATGAACTGTGTTTCGTTGTCGGGCAAACGCTAGGCGCTGGGGCAACCCCTGCCTCCGCTAAAGAGGCCATGTCTGGGATTGCACCGGGCTTCGAGATCAATCAAAAGCGCCTGCCACCGGGTTCCGCTGCTGGCTTGCGAATCGCTGACAACCTATCGAATTGGGGCATCGTCTATGGCAACGCCATTACCGCCGACCAGATGACCGGTGATCTGGCAGATCTAGAAGTTACCCTAGGAGAACAGACGTCCGGCGAATTAGAAACAATTGAGGCTGTCGCCAGTGCCGGTCATATGGATCCCCACTACGATTCTTTGGCTATTCTCGCCCAGCGGTTAGCGGACTATGGTCATGCCCTTGAACCGGGCCAACGCGTCATTACCGGTGCCTACGGCAAAACCCCCTTTGCACCAGGACACTTTACTGGGCATTTCAGTTTAGGCATCGGCGACGTCCACCTAGTGCTCACGTAAGCCTAACGCCATCCGTGGCCGGGCAAAGACGCCTACCCATAGTTTGCAGCCCGTGTTAAAGGCCAGAATCTTGGGCTACCATCCGTTACATACTTTATGGGCAGTTAGTAGAAGAACAGCCCAAAAACCGAACAAGAGGCGACTACTGTGTCTGAGCAATCCACTAAACCCGAACCCACGTTGTTTTCAATGCTGTCCAGAGATCTCGGGCTGGCCATGGCGGCTATCTCAGTTTGGGCTGCCGCAGACACTTGGTATTTGGTGTCGGGCATTTGGTTTGCCCAAGCGGTCAGCGTTATTGACGCGATCTTTGTGGGTTACATTCTTGGCGCGTTGTTCCACGAGTGGGGTCATTACACCGGCGCTAAAGCATCGGGAGCCATTGCGCCTCGGGTTCAGCCGAAAGCGATTTTTTCGCTCTTTCGATTTAACTTCGATATGGCCTCAAACAATCAACGCCAATTCCACTGGATGAGCTTTGGCGGCTGGGTATTCCACTGGGGACTACTGGCAATTCTGTTGTTGGCCATTCCCTTTGACAGCATCGGCCGAGTAGCTCTTGTCAGTTCGGTTTTTGGCTTTGTAGTTTTTGCCACGGTGATCGAGACAGGCATTTTGCGCCAGACCCTTGGCGGTTCTGATCCCGCCGAAACCTTGGGGCAGTTGTCCAAAAATCACTTTCAGAAAGCGAGCATTGCCGGATCTGTAGGCGGCTTATTCGCCTTAGTAGCGCTGAGCTAACAAACCAAGTCCGATGA
This sequence comes from Gammaproteobacteria bacterium, assembly GCA_038151515.1. Classification (GTDB taxonomy): domain Bacteria; phylum Pseudomonadota; class Gammaproteobacteria; order Pseudomonadales; family Azotimanducaceae; genus UBA4421. The sequence continues at coordinate 19,037 of JAYOVN010000024.1, forward strand.
CACGTGATCGGCACAGCCCGGCAATCTGGGTGCTCTGATGGCATCCCGCCTCTTTCGGCCTGAGATCCATCGTCGCGCTCTGAAGGTCAGCCTAATAGTTGGCTGTCTTTTAGCCGCCATTAATTATGGCGACACCTTGGTCGCAGGCCAGATGACGTCCCTCCAATGGTCCAAAGTGCTGCTGACCTTTTGCGTACCCTATGCGGTGTCTTGGTACTCGGCGCTGATGGCGGATGCTAACTCGGGTTAATACCCGCTTCAGAACTTGGGTCTCCAGCGACCCGTACATGCCGCATGATTCGTGGCTGGGCATAGTCATAGGGTCTGGCCCGGTGCAGCACGCAGCGGTTATCCCACATCACAACGTCCCCGCTTTGCCACCTGTGAGCGAACACTCGCGGTGGCTGGCAGGCAAAGGCCGTTAGTTCTTCGAGCAGAGATTCGGATTCATCTTCACTGAGGCCGGGAATGCCGTGGGCGTGCCTACCGATGAAAAGAGCCGGACACCCCGTCACCGGATGAATCTTTACCAAGGGTCGTAGAGGAATCTTCTGGTCGTCTAAGCCATAGGAAGTTCCCTTCTGCGGTTTGTGCCCCACTTTGGCTTGGGAGTAAAACAGCGAATGATAAGCTGCCAGGTCCCGGATGCGCCCTTGGGTGCTCTCATCTAAGGCATCAAAAGCAGCCCGCATATCCGCCCACTCGGTTTCACCCCCTTCGGCGGGCACTACTTGGGCTGACAAAATCGAAGCACGAGCGGACACAGGCATGTAGGTGCTATCCGTATGCCAGCCTTCATTACCCTTGAGAATTTGAAAGTGATCACTTTCCTCATCTACCGCCTTGCCATCGGCCCGGCGATTGCTTATCGGAACTGCTTTGTGATCGCTGACCAGTCTCTCGAGATTACCAATGCGCTCGCCCAGGGCAACCTGGGCCTTCTCCTCAATATGCTGGCCTGGGAAAACCAAAACAGCATACTGATACCAAGCCTCTTCCACAGACCGCCACTGGTCATCGGTGAGTGTATTTAGATCCACGCCGGTAATGGTGGCCCCTAACGTCGCGTTTATCGGATCAATATTCATCAGTCTTCCCCTTGCCTTGGGCAATGGCTCCTTAGCTGCTTCCGATGGACAACAGATTTTCCACCGGCGTATACAGTTCTTCTAGATAAGTGACATCCTCGGCTTCTAACGTAATGGCCGCTGCCGCAACCAAATCATCCAACTGGCTTACTTTAGAAACCCCGACGATGGGCGCCGTTACCTCAGGCTTACCTAGCAACCACGCCACCGCGATCTGAGCTGGCGAGCACTCGTACTTGCTGGCGACCTCGATCACTCGTTCGGCAATGGGAAACACATGTTCACCGTGGTAAAGGCTCTCGGTGCGCATACGGTCCTTACCTTGGGATCGGTTGGTGCTACCACCGCTAAAACCGCCCTGATAAGAACCGGCCAAGATGCCCCGAGCCAATGGTGACCACGGCGTTAGAGCGACACCGGTACTGGCACAGTAGGGATTCATCTCCCGTTCTTCTTCTCGATAGACCAAATTATGATGATTTTGCATGGACACAAATTGGGTCCAGTTATTCATTTTGGCCGTTAACTGCAGTTCCGCAAATTGCCAAGCAAACATTGAAGACCCACCTAAATAGAGCACCTTGCCTGCCTTGACCGCGTCGTCCAAGGCTTCCAGCGTTTCTTCAATAGGCGTCTGCGCTGCCGTAGGAATGCCATGGGGGTGCCGGTGAATCACTAGGTGGTCGATGTAGTCATGACCGGTTCTCTGCAAACAGGCATCAATCCCCTCACGTACGTGTTTGCGCGACAGACCACCTTGGTTAGCGCCCCGTCCCATGGGCATCGCAATCTTAGTTGCCAACACGTATTCATCCCGTGGCAGCAACTCTTTTAACAATGCGCCCACTACTTCCTCTGACGCACCCAAGCCATAAATGTCTGCGCAATCAAAATAAAATAGACCGTGATCAATAGCAGCCTTCACGATAGGGCGTGCCTCATCAAGGGTCAGGGTCCAGTCTCCCTGATGCCCCCGTCCGGGGATGCCGAAATTCATGGTGCCCAAACACAGCTGGGAAACTCGAAGACCACTTTTGCCCAGTTGAACAGCCTCTAACATCACCCTCTCCTCTTTTGGTTACTGCAAGACCACCATTTATAGCAGAAATCCAGGCGAGCCAAGAGCTCATTTGCGACCATTCAACATCAGACTCTTTCCAATTGGTTTGGCGAGCTCAAAGCCTGCTCCCACCAACCATTAGTTTCTCCAGTCCTTATGCCTTTGCGTCCTTATTCCCTTCGGGCATCGAGCTTTGATACCTTTGGCCCCCAGTTTTTACGAGCAGCATCATGAAACAATCCATCGCCGTCGTTGGCGCCGGTATCTGCGGCCTGTTTACTGGCCTATCGCTGGCCCGCAAAGGTTTCGACGTAACCCTTTTTGAGCGGGATGTGCCGCCACCCGAGGGTAATGCCGAGGAAGCGTTTTTTGCTTGGCAGCGACGAGGGGCAGCCCAGTTCCGCCACCCCCATGCCTTCCTCGGGCTGATGTGCAGTGTGCTTGGAGAAAAATATCCAGATCTACTGGCGGAGCTGCTAGACGCTGGGGCGCGTAAGATGACCTTCGAAGACATGGTGCCCAACCACCTGCAGCATCAATACCAACCTGAGCCCGGGGATGAAAAGCTGTGGATGCTGTTGTGTCGTCGGGCCACCATCGAAACCGTGCTGCGCCGCTATGTAGAGCGCGAGCCCAATCTGGCCATTCGCAGCCAAACCTTCATAACCGACGTCATCGTGGAGCAGGGCCAAAGCAAGTCCGGAGAAAAAACACTGACGGTAACTGGCCTTGAGCTTACCGATCGGCAAAATCAAAACGCTAAGAGCATCCATCAGGCAGACATTATCGTTAACGCGTCTGGCCGCGCCGACAAGTTTTACCAGTGGCTGAAAAACAAGGGCGCTCAAGTCACCGAGCAGCGGGACGATGCTGAAATCGTCTACTACACCCGACACTACGCACTCCGCGACGGCGTCAGCGAACCTCCTCGGGACAGCGAGAACCCCTCCGCTGGCGACTTAGGCTACTTAAAATACGGTGTATTCCCCGGCGATAACGGCCACTTCGCCATCATCGTTTGTCTGCCCAACGAAGAATCGGAACTGCGAGAGGCGGTCAAAGACGGTGATAAATTCGATCAGATTTGCATGAACATTCCGGGCCTTGTGCCTTGGATCAGCCCAGAGCAGGCCACCGCCACCACGGCACCCTTTGGGATCGGTGAAATTCATGCCGTGTGGCGTGACTACATACCCGAAGACACCGACACCAAGTTGCTCAACTACTTTGCCGTTGGCGATGCTGCTGCCAGAACCAATCCGCTTTATGGACGCGGTTGTAGTACCGGCACCTTACATGCCCACCTGCTGAGCGAAGTGCTGGCCAACGAAGCAGACCCTTGGCAGCGGGCGCTCAGCTTTCGTGCCAAGACAGAAGAAGAGATTCGGCCCATTTTCAATGCCAGTCTTACCGAAGACAAAAACGGCATCAAAAAGGCGGCTGCGGTTAGGCAAGGAAAAACCCTAGACCGTGCAGCATCCTTGTCCGCTTGGTTCAAACTAGCCTTTGGCGATGCCTTGGTAGCAGCGGCCAAATATCAACTGCACGTGCATCGCGGCATCATGCGCACGGTGAACCTAGTAGAAAAACCCGGCACGTTTTTACAGGACAAAAAAATCCGCAACACGGTGTTTCGCTACATGCTCAGAGGCCGAACAAAAAACGCAGCTGCACGCATTCAACGCGGCGCAAGCCGAGATGACATGATCAGCTCTGTTTGCGAGACCTCTTAAACCCAACGGCCAACCAGCCAAAATCCCAAGGAGATTCCTTATGCAGAACCTTTTTTCCGTTAAAGACAAAATTGTCGTCGTTACCGGCGGTTCCCGCGGCATTGGTGAAATGATTGCCGCCGGCTATCTGGCAAACGGAGCAAAGGTTTATATCACCTCGCGAAAAGCCGACGTCTGTGATGCAACAGCAGAACGTCTGTCGCAAACCTACGGGGGTGAATGCGTATCGATTCCTGCGGACATGGCCACCTTGCAGGGCATCGAGGCCTTTGTCAGCGCCTTTGGCGAAAAAGAGTCGCGCTTGGACGTGCTGGTCAACAATGCAGGTGTGGCTTGGGGTGCACCCTTGGAGGAGTTTCCCGAAGTTGGCTGGGACAAGGTGATGGATACCAACGTCAAAGGCGTATTTTTTCTAACTCAAAAACTGCTGCCCTATCTAGAGCAGTCCGGATCCCACGAAACGCCTAGCCACGTTATTAACGTCGGCTCCATCGACGGCATTAAAACCCCAATCTTCGACAACTTTTCGTACGGTCCCTCGAAGGCTGCGGTCCACCACTTAACCCGGGTACTGGCTGCCCATTTAATTAAACGCAACATCATCGTTAACGGTATCGCCCCGGGGCCCTTCCCAACCTACATGCTCAGTGCCGGTGTTGGTGGCGGCGGTGATACGGAAAACACCGACTGGGATGCCCTGGGCAAAGGAAATCCCCGCGGCCGAGTTGGCACCCCAGAGGACATAGCCGGACTGGCGATATTTTTAAGCTCCCGGGCCTGTGGATTCACGGTTGGTGACGTCATTACCTGTGATGGCGGCTCGGTCGTTTCCTAGCCAGATGGATTCAAATCTGACGTTTTTGGATGCCCGGCGAATACATGGCAATCAGGCGCTGGTCTGCTTGCCACTGGTCACCGCCCTCGATTACTAGGGCGGTTCGTAGCGCTTGGACACCGGCATCGACGGCCTTAAGTTCTTTCAGTCCCTCGGCATCCACCGGGGGCTGAACCACTAAGGCAGCCAAACGGTTAATCAGTCCTTGGCAATCGACCAGCGACGCTCCTTGCCTGCCTGCCCAGGCACAAAAAGCCATATAGATGTATAGGGTTTCGCGGATACCAAACAAACCTACGGCGCGGTGGTCTAGCGCCTTTGGCACGACAACGCTGTCCAGTTGGGCGACTCCTTGGCTCATTTCTGACAGAAAGCTACCGTACTTGTTCTGCAGCGACAGACCCGTCGTATGACGCGGCAAACAGTAGTAACGCGCCTTTTCACCGCGATCGGCCTTGATGATTAGATAGGCTAGGGATTGGCTACACGCAACCCATGTCTTGTAGCCGCTTACGCGCAGCTGTCCATCATGGTAGTAGGAGTGCACACCGGGTAGCGGTGGTTCTCCCTTTCGATCTTCGGAAACAGCAAATGCCCCAAGGCCATCTAACGGTATGCCGGCAAAGGTATGACGCAGGGCACTCTGATAACCGGCGACAAATACCCAGGCCATGCGATCAGCCATTAATCCGCCGATCACAGCCAGCTCGAATAGGTCTTCGTTGCGCGATGCTTGCTCGAGCCATACCTTGGCGTAATCGACCTCATTGGCTGTATTTTTTTCGTTGTACTGCCCAAGCAGCTCTGGATAGTCGAGCATTACTGCGGCGCCTGACCGCGAACCTGTAGCCGGTGAATCAGTCGAGGATCGTCGCCATGATCGTGGACGGCATAGTGCAGCAAGCAGCGGTTGTCCCACATGACCAGATCTCCGGGCTGCCATTGGTGCCTTGCCTGATACTCCGGACGAATGCTGTGCTCATAAAGATACTCCAGCAGCACCTTGCTCTCTTGGCGGGACCAATGACGAAACTGTCGAGTAAATGCCCGGCATACGTATAACGCCTTGGCTCCGCTTTCATCGTGGGTGCGCACAACCGGATGTTCGGCTTCCGACGCTTGATCCGGATCTTGGCCATAAAGCCGGGCTAGGTCCTTGGCCGAGTGTTTCGCCACCAAGGTGTTCACGAGGTTTTTCATGCCGTCGCTTAAATCCTCATAGGCTTGAATCTGGTTTGCAAACGCCGTTTCACCCCCAAGAGCCGGTGCCTCTAAGGCATAGAGCATGGTGAGTTTGGGCGGCGCTGGATCGTAGGTCATATCCGAATGCCAATGCTGGTTCACATCCTTTTTTTTACCCTTGTTTCGCAGCTCAATGATGTTGGGCTGTCCTGGCAGACTGCCATAGGGGAATGGCACCAGTTCACCCCAGTGCTCGGCAAAGGCTACCTGTTCGTCAGGTGTCAGCTGCTGATTGGGGAAAACCAGCACGTGGTGCTGGCAGAAAAGCTCATTGAGTTTCAATGCCGTGGATGCGTCTACCGTGCGCACATCTAGGCCCTCAACGATAGCGCCTAAGGGCGCGGCCATTTGCTTTACCTGCATAGCGTGATTCTTCCTTCCCATTAAGCCGATACCCAACCATAGCAGGCTCTTTTGTGCTCGGGCAAAGTCATGAACAGCCCCCAACAAGGGGTTACACTGCTGCACAGAGAACGAACCGGAAAACTCGTATGCCATTGAGCTCAGAAGCCATCGGTGCACAAACCGACTTCATCGAACACCAGACCGACCGACGCTGGCTCATGGCCTACGCGGCCAGCCTCGGGGACATGAACCCTCAGTATCTAGACACCACTGGTCCAACGGTGGCTCATCCGGTGTTCCCGGTCTGTCTGGAGTGGCCGGCAATATTGGCCACTAGACAGCTCGCTCAGATGACCGGCCTCACAGATGCGGAAGCCGCCAAGGGCGTGCATGCCTCACACGACCTGCACCTGTATCGACCCATTGTTGCTGGCGAAACCTTACGCACCCAGACCACGGTCATCGACGCTCGGGCAATTCGCCCCGGGGCGGCCTTTGTTATGCAACTGGACACGCTGGATCGCCATGACCAGTTGGTATGCCGGACCTACCAAACCAGTATTTATCGCGGTGTTGCCGCCGACGCGGAAACATCCGTAGCGAAACAGGTTCCAGCATGGCCCATGGCGGGTCGGCACTTTCACGCAGTTCAAAATCACACCATAGCCGTGAACGGCAATCTGGCACACACCTATACCGAATGTGCACATATCTTTAACCCCATACATACGGACAAACAGGTGGCTTTGGAAGCAGGCCTGCCAGACATCATCCTGCACGGCACAGCTACCTTAGCCTTAGCCATTAGCACCCTAGTCAATGAGTATTTAGATGGGGATCCCACACGGGTTAAGCGCTTGGGCGGTCGCTTTGCGGCCATGGTGCTCATGCCCAGTGATATTCAGCTGAAAGTGGGCGAAGCAGAAGACGACTGCCTAAGTTTTCGGGTCATGAACGCCGAGGGGCAAGAAGCGATCAGTCAGGGGTTTTTGGTTTATCGGTAAATCAAAATCTACCCAGACTCTTTGCAAAAACCACGCTTAGGATCCCGCAACGCTGGCTGCGGGATCCTTCTCACGTGTTGTTAGGCCACGCTGTCCAAGTCGGTATTACCGCTCTCTTTCAGCGCGTTAATGGAGAGCCACGTCAGGATGTTGGCCACGGCAATATAGGCTGCGATCCACATGGAGCTACCAAATACCACCAGCAGGCTGGTCGCAATCATGGGCGCGAATCCGCCCCCAACAATGGCCCCAAGTTGATACCCCAGCGAAGCGCCAGAATATCGAACCTCGGTGCTGAACAGCTCAGCCAGCAACGCTGCCTGAGGCCCGTACATCATCGAAATACAGATATGGCCAATGGCCAAACCTGCCGTAATCATGAACCAGTCTCCGGTGTCGATCATGGCAAACATGACGAACCCCCAGAGCGCGGTACAAATGGCGCCAAACTTGTATATGCCCCGCCGACCATGACGGTCCGACCAAGCGCCGAAAAAGAAGTTTGCGGGAATGGCAAAGAGCGTGCTGACCAGCACTGCGGTAAGCATATCCGATCGGGCAATGTTTAAACCATCTGGGTCTGTGCCGTAAGAAATGATGAAGGCGATGCAGATGTAAAATGTCACCTGAACCCCCAAAAACGCGCCGGCAGCCAAAACGATCTCTCGTGGATAGGTTTTCAGCGCCTGTATCACCGGTGAACGAGGTTTTGCTTCGCTGGGTTCTGCAGATCCCGCCAACTCTTTAAAGGCCTCGGTATCTTCAAGCTTTAGCTGCACGTAGAGGCTTAGGCCTATTAGCAAAACGCTGGAGATGAATGGTATCC
>JAYOVN010000025.1:0-26407 GCA_038151515.1 Gammaproteobacteria bacterium
TGTTCAAGTCTTTTCCGCCTCAGAGGCGGTCTCTGTAACGATGCCAGCCTGGGTTAGACCGGCATTAATAAACCCGGTAAACAGCGGATGACCACGCCGAGGTGAAGAGGTAAATTCGGGATGGAATTGGCAGGCTAGGAACCAAGGGTGGTCCTCAATCTCCACCATCTCGACCAGTTCACCGTCCTCTGATCGGCCGCCGATGACCAGCCCGCTTGAGGTGAGTTGGTCAACATAATTGTTATTCACCTCGTAACGATGCCGGTGGCGCTCGTAGACCACATTCTCACCATAAACCCGGTGCGCTAAGCTGCCCTGATTAAGGACGCAGGCCTGTTCGCCTAGGCGCATGGTGCCGCCAAGATCTCCCTCTTCTGTGCGCTGTTCGATTTGGCCGGATTGATCCGTCCACTCGGTGATCAAACCAATTACCGGGTGCGAGGGCTGGTCTAAGACTTCTGTTGTATTCGCGCCTTCCAGACCGGCTCGGTGACGGGCAAAGTCGATGACCGCCGCATGCAATCCGTAGCAAATGCCCAAGTACGGTACTTTGTGCTCGCGCGCATATCCTGCCGCTAAAATCTTGCCCTCGAAGCCCCGTCCGCCGAATCCGCCAGGCACTAAGATGGCTGCGGCGCCGGCTAGTCGTTCGGTGCCGCTCTTTTCCAATTCTTCCGCGTCGATGTAATCAATGTGGATCTTTGTTTCGGTTTGAATACCCGCGTGGGTGATGGCTTCGATCAGCGACTTGTAGGCGTCGAGCAGCTCAAGATATTTACCGACAAAGGCTATCTTCAACTCGTGCTTGGGCGCCAACTGAGCCTCCACCACTCGGCGCCAATCGCTGAGATCTGCCGGTGGGCAGTCCAACTGCAGCTGCTCCACCACAAAGTCGTCTAAGCCCTGCTCATGTAGCTCTAGGGGCCCTTGGTAGATGGTATCGATGTCTCGCATACCGACTACGCCCCGCTCATCAACGTTGGTGAACAGCGCGATTTTGCCTCGCTGGGAAGCGGGTATGGGTGCTTCTGAGCGACACACAAGAATATCTGGCTGAAGACCAATGGAGCGTAGCTCCTTAACCGAGTGCTGGGTGGGCTTCGTTTTAATCTCACCCGCCTTGCGCAAGTAAGGCACCAAGGTCAGGTGGATGAGCAAGGAGCGGGTACGGCCTTCTTCCATGCGCATCTGGCGAATGGCTTCCAAAAACGGCTGAGATTCAATGTCTCCTACGGTGCCGCCCACTTCGACGATCAGTACGTCCACATCGTCTGCTGCCAAGCGCGTGCGCCGCTTGATCTCGTCGGTGACATGGGGAATTACCTGAACCGTGCCACCTAGGTACTCGCCCTTGCGCTCACGCCGTAAGACTTCTGCGTAAACGCTGCCGGTGGTGAAATTATTTTTTCGGCTCATACGCGCGTTGGAAAAACGCTCGTAATGCCCTAGGTCTAAATCTGTCTCCGCTCCATCGGCGGTAACGAACACCTCACCATGTTGGATAGGACTCATGGTTCCGGGATCCACATTAATGTATGGATCCATTTTTAAGACGTTCACCTTGAGTTTTCGAGACTCGAGTTGAGCTGCTAGGGACGCAGTGAGAATGCCCTTGCCTAGGGAAGAAACCACACCACCGGTAACAAAAATATATCGCGTCATTGAACCCCATCTTTAGCCGCTCGGCACTAGCGTGACCACTACATTGTGTTGCCACTGAGCCGTTTTATTGACGTTAAAATAACGCCTCAATGGGCTGGGCAAGATGGACGGATAATCTAGCAGCTCGCCCCTGTAAGCTCAATCGCCGAGACCCGAATTCGGCCCAGTATCTGCGATTTAAGATGACCTCGGCCCGAAGCTCTAGCTTGTCTCCCCAGAGAGCCATCGGATCCGGCAGTATCCCGACAAATCTCCTCCCAAGACCGATGTCTCGCGTTGCCAAATCCCGGGCATACACACCAGACCTTGCGCATCGCAGACCAGCGGGTAGCCCGCTCGTCGCCAAGGGGGAATTTGGCCCTGCTGAAAGAGCTTTTTCAACCGTTTGGCCAGCCCGTCATCGGTTGCGATCAGCTGGTCACGGCGAAGAAGGCGCAGTGGACCCCTGTAGCCTAGGGCATCCATGGATTGCGCTTGACCGGCATCTACCTCCAGAACCTGTTGCCGCCAACTCAAACGCCATGGCAGCGGAGCATTGGCTTCCGGCCAAGGCAGTTCGGACGCCTCGTCAGCTCGTTCGTAGAACAACTCACCGCGCCAAGCGTAAAGACTTCCTGCCGCTTCAGAAACCTTCGAAACCAAGGCCATGGAAGCACGACCACTCTCCTTTTGCTGGCGAAAATACTCGTCGAGGGCACCATCGGTTACCTGATGATGGCCTCGGCTGGCCAAAAAGGCTCGCAGCCACACCCTGGCTTCAATTTGGCTTTGGGGCACTCGGTCAAAAGACACCCGATTCGGTAGCGCGGCAGCGTCCCGTTGCAAAAGTGCCACTTGTGCCCCGGCATCTGTGGATACTCGCGCCAAGGCGCGAGCCGCATTGGGCCATCGCTGGGTTAGCCTTGGCAGCACCTCTTGGCGCAAATAGTTTCGGTCAAAGTTCGTCTGTTTGTTGCTGGGGTCCTCTATCCATGCCTCACCCGCTGCTAGGAGGTATTGAGTCAGTTGATCCTTGGGCAGCTGCAAAAACGGCCGTATGAAGTGACCTTGGCCCAGGCTGCCGAAGTAGCGCATACCAACCAAGCCTCTACCCTGGAAAATTCGCAGCAACAGAGTTTCCGCCTGATCTTGCTGGTGATGACCGAACAACAACAAGTCGTTGCGGGTCAGATGACGAGCAAAGAAACCATAACGAGCATCCCGCGCGGCGGCTTCTAAGTTCCCTTCATCTGACACGGTCACAGACTCAATCTCAATGGGCACCCCCAAGCGCTTACAGAGCTGGCGACAGTGCTCGGCCCACTGGCCGGACTCTGGATGCAGTCCGTGATCGGCGTGTAAGGCGAGGATGTCAAACTGCTTACCCAGGTACTGGCTCACCCCGCGCAACAGAGCCGTGGAGTCGGCACCGCCACTCAAGGCAATTACCAATCGAAGTGCCGGCTTGGCGCCTTTTGCACCCTCCACCGCGACCTGATGTATGGCGTGGTCTGTGGCGGCTGTTAAGCATTTTTCCAGTGCCTTCTCGGGGGTATGGTTGGGTTCTGAAGACATGTATCGGCGGAATCGCTGGTTGATTTTGGTTTATTGAACTTAAATGATATTAAATTTATATCTTATTGTTTTTATTGATAATTAATAAAAATATTTGCCGTATCAAAACGTCGGTTTAGCGCCTGCAGCAACTCCTCGCTGATTTGTACCCGCCAATCGTTACCTAAAACGATTTTAGCGACGGCTCCAGATTGAGGGTACAGCACCTCAATAGGGCAATTGGCCACACCCCCAAATTCGGATGACAGATGACCACAGATCAGTTCTTTCAACTGGCCAGCGAAGTTCTCTGGCAGACCACAGCGAGAGAAGTCCAACTGCAAACCCCGGGCAAAGCGCTGCCGGGCCTCATCAATGGTCAGTACACGGCTGGCTCGAAGGGCCGTGCCCCCACTGTATTCGTCGTGTTGCACCTCGCCCTCGACGACCAGAAGCTCATCCTTGCTGACCTTGCCTCCGTACTGTTCAAAGGCCTCACTGAAGAGAGAGACCTCCAAGCGCGCGGTACGATCATCCAGCACCAAAAACCCCATGGAGGTGCCGCGCTTTGTTTTCATCACTCGCTGACTGACCACCATGCCTGCAACCCACTGGCTTTGCTTTCCAGTTCGTAGGTCCTTAATGGGGGTTCGACAAAACTGGCGTATCTCCGCCTCGAAGCCGTCAATGGGGTGCCCGGTTAAAAACAAGCCCAGGGTCTCTTTCTCGCCTTGAAGCCGCTGCATGGACGTCAGAGGCGGCACGGCCAGCGGTGCCCCGCCGTCATCGGCCTTGGGCTCGGCAATACCACCGAAGAGGTCGGTGATACCTACTTCCGCGTCTCGGGCGACTTGCTCGGCACCTTGGATCGCCATAGGCATCTGGGCTTTCAGCCGAGCGCGCACCTGATTCAAGCCCTCATCCTCCAAGGCAAACACATCCATGGCACCGGCACTGATTAGGGCTTCCAACACGCGCTTGTTGACCCTCTTACTGTCCAAACGCTGGCAAAAATCCGCCAAGTCTTTGAAATCGCCTGAGGCCCGAGCCTCTACAATTGCCTCCACGGGCCCCTCACCCACGCCTCGCACAGCGCCGAGACCGTAGATCACTGCGCCGTCTTGGGCGCAGAATCGAAACTCGCTCTTGTTCACCGAAGGCGGTAGCAGGTTCAGCTTCATACGCCGAACCTCGTCGATTAAAACCACCACCCGGTCTATATTCTGCATATCCGCCGACAGGTTGGCGGCCATAAACTCCGCTGGATAATGGGTCTTTAGCCAAGCTGTTTGAAAACTCAGCAGCGCATAGGTGGCGGAGTGAGACTTGTTAAAGGCGTAACCGGCGAATTTCTCCATCAGATCAAAGATCTCGTTCGCCAACTGAGCCGATACATCATTCTGAGCGGTGCCGTCCAAGAACTGCTCGCGCACCTTGGCCATTTCTTCTGCTTTCTTCTTGCCCATGGCTCGTCTGAGCAGGTCCGCCTGACCAAGACTAAAGCCAGCCAGTACTTGAGCGATTTGCATGACCTGCTCTTGATACAGCACCACGCCATAAGTGCCCTCTAAGACCGTATCTAGAGATGGGTGCGGGAAGCTCACCGGCTCTTTGCCGTGCTTGCGGTTGATGTAATCGTCAACTGCTCCGGACTGCAGTGGACCCGGTCGAAATAATGCCACTAACGCTATGATATCGTTGATATTATCAGGCAGAAGGCGCCGAATCAGATCCTTCATGCCGCGGCTTTCCAACTGGAAAATCCCCGTGGTCTCAGCCCGACGCATTAGCTCAAAGGTCGGCTTATCTCCTAGGGGCAGTTCTTCAATCCGCAGAGGCGACTCAGTGGGCTCCCGTTGAGCGTTAATACTCTTCACTGCCCAATCGATGATGGTTAGGGTTTTCAGACCTAAGAAATCAAACTTAACCAAACCCGCTCGTTCGACGTCATCCTTATCGTACTGGGAAACGAGGCCAGAACCTGCTTCTTCCGTATAAAGGGGCACGAAATCCGTGAGCGCTGAGGGTGCGATAACTACCCCGCCAGCGTGACGTCCCACATTGCGGACAATCCCCTCGAGTTTGTACGCCATGTCCATGATCTCGGACACTTCGTCGTTTTCACGAACAAAGTTACGCAGGTCCTCGCTGTCGTCCATGGCCTTGGCCAACGTCATACCGACCTCGAATGGAATCAACTTTGAGAGCTTGTCCGCCAATCCATAGGGCTTGCCCTGAACTCGGGCAACATCCCGCACTACGGCTTTTGCGGCCATGGTGCCAAAAGTAATGATCTGACTCACCGCCTCTGCCCCATAGAGTTCGCTGACATGAGCGATCACCCGGTCGCGACCCTCCATACAAAAATCCACGTCGAAGTCCGGCATGGAAACTCGTTCAGGGTTGAGAAATCGCTCAAACAGCAGGTCGTATTCCAACGGGTCAAGGTCTGTAATACCAAGGGCATAGGCCACGAGGGAGCCTCCGCCAGAACCACGCCCGGGACCCACCGGTATGTCATTAGCCTTGGCCCAAGCAATAAACTCCATCACGATCAAAAAATAGCCGGCGAATCCCATCTGATTGATGACGTTCAGTTCAAAATCCAGCCGCTCCTGATAGCTTTCTGGGCTGTCAAAACTTCCACCAAAGGCGTGAATCCGGTTCAAGCTCAGGCGCTGCTCCAGACCCTGCATGGACACTTCTTTGAGATAGTCCTCAGGGGTCTTTTGATCCGGAATCGGATAATCCGGTAGGTAGTAGGTTCCGAGAGACACCTGGACATTGCAGCGTTTGGCGATTTCTAGGCTGTTGGCTATGGCCTGGGGAATGTCCGCGAATAACGCCGCCATCTCCTCGGCGCTACGTAAATACTGCTGCGCACTGTGGGTGCGGGGGCGACGCGAATCGTCCAAGGCTCGACCCTCGAAAATACACACTCGGGTTTCATGGGCCTCAAAATCCTCTGCATCCAAAAAACATACGTCGTTGGTTGCAACCACACCGATGTCGAGCTGTTGCGCAGTACTGATAGCCCAAGCGATAAATCCCTCTTCACCGCTGCGCCCGGTGCGCGTCAACTCCAAGAAATAACGATCGCCAAAAACATCCGACCAGCGGTGTGCTGTGGCCAGCGCTGCTTCCGTATCGGTGTTGATCACATCCTGCCACAAATGACCGCCGACCCCGCCAGAAAGCACGATGAGACCATTCGAGCGGTCAAACAGCTGCTGCTCGGAAACCTCGCCTCGCCGGGAGGATTCGGTATAGCTGTTTGAGATTAAAGCCAGCAAGTTTTTATAACCTTGAACGTCTTTGGCCAAGGCGACGATACGCGCCGCAGCCCCCGCATCTTGCGGCGTAATCCATAGCTCTGCCCCAAGAATCGGTTTCACGCCTTTAGACAAACTGTTCTCGTAGAACTTCACGAGGGCAAAGAGATTGTTGCGATCCGTCAGGGCAAAGGCTGGAATCTGTCGCTTCACCGCCTCGGCGACCGTACTTTTTACCTTTAACAGCCCCTCCGCTAGGGAGAACTCACTGTGGGCATGTAGGTGAACAAAATGCACAGGCTCGTCGACCGGCGACAGGCTCTGAATTGTTTGTTGACTCGCTAGGCTTGCCACGGGCACCGCTTCGCTCATGGTTCGTCTCGAGATACGGTTCTGGCCAAGGCCGCCTGCACCGGGGCGTAACTGCGCCGGTGGGCGGGACAGGGCCCCATGGTGCGCAGAGCCCGCCGATGTTGTGCCGTGGGATAACCTTTGTGCGATTCGAATCCGTAGCCCGGATAATCCTGAGCCAAAGCGACTAATTCTTCGTCCCGGGTTACCTTGGCAACAATGGAGGCAGCCGAAATCGAATCAACGGTCTTATCGCCCTGCACAATGGCCTCGGCTGAATAATCCATTTCCGGAACCTTGTTGCCATCCACCAAGACATGATCCGGTTCTAGACTGAGTCCGGCCAAGGCGCGCCGCATGGCCAAATGACTGGCCTGAAGGACATTCAACTGGTCGATTTCTTCCACACTGGCACGACCGATGCTAACGCTCAGAGCGCGTTGCTGGATTTCTTCCGCCAGCGCTTGTCGGCGTTTTTCGCTGATGGATTTGGAGTCTGCAAGACCTTCGATGGGCTGAGCCGGATCGAGAATCACCGCACAGGCCAGCACAGGACCTGCCAAGGGACCGATGCCGACTTCGTCTACCCCAGCCACATATCGTATGGACTTGCTCTTCTTTGAGATTTCGGCGGTATTTTGCATTAACGGCCCGTTCTATCAATCACTGCTTCGGCACCGCCACATTACCCTGACCTATGAAGAGAAAAAACCTCGCAGGCGCAGAAATCTCTGCCAGCCCTGAATCTTCGTCAGTCTAGCTCAGGCGCTTATGCTCCGAGAGCAAGTCCATTACGCCAATAGCTGCACCGACGTTAGCGCCATGACCAGACTGGCCTTCCCTCAGCACTGCGTGAATTTCAGCATAGGGATTTGGTACTGCCGAGTCTTCTGAATGCGCCGCTAACTGGACCATCAACCCTTGGCACATGGCCTCGGGGGTTGCGGCGTCCTGCACCAACTCGGGCACCAGCATACGACCCGCAAGAATGTTGGGAATTGCGATGTAGGGCGTGGAGACGAGCAGGCGAGCAATCCAATAGGACACCGTATTCAAACGGTAGGTAACGACCATGGGCCGACCAACCAGCATGGCTTCTAACGTACTTGTTCCGGATTTTACTAAGGCTACATCACAGGCCACTAGGCATTGGCGCGCATCGCCTACGACATGGTGTATATCCAACTCCGGCATGCTGGCTCTAATCCCCTGAATTTGATTCAGCCGGGCTTGATTCAAACAAGGAATCAGAATTTGAAGCCGTTGACCCCGGCCCTGCAGCCCTAGGCCCAACTTAGCCGCTGCTTCCAACATGGGCCGCAACATAAGGGCCACCTCGCTGCTGCGGCTACCTGGGAGTAAGGCCAGGGTCACTGCCTGAGCATCCAACCCCAATTGATTGAGGGCCTCAGCTTGGGCGTTTTTCGAGCCGGCATCTGGGGTTATTTCTTGAGCCAGCGGGTGACCAACAAAGCGCGCATCCACATCGTGGTTTTCATAGAAGGCGGGCTCAAAGGGAAACAAACAAAAGACCTTGTCGGCACAGCGCGCCACTTTTTTCGTGCGTCCCCGACGCCAAGCATAAACCGACGGGCTGACATAGTGTGCAGTGGCGATGCCTGCGCGTTTCAGGCGCCCTTCCAAGAGAAAATTAAACACATTGAAGTCGATGCCTACAAAGGCATCCACGCCTTCGTCGACAAAGCGTTTGGCTAGGGATCGATACAGTCTAATGAGGGCGGGCAGCCGCAATAGGGGTTCTTTAAAGCCGTTGACCGACAGCGCGTCAAAATCCGCCATACACTCTAGGCCCTGAGCCTGCATACGCGGGCCACCCACGCCGATAAACCGAATAGTTCCGTCGTACTGTGTTTTGAGGGCCGTCATCAGCCCAGCACCTAAAATGTCACCGGATGCTTCGCCTGCCAGCAGGCCCAGCGTGATCAACCCACTACTTTGCTCGGCCACGCTCGCTGCCGCGAATGATGCCGACGTCTGACGCTTCAATAGACGCGGCGAACGTTTCTACCTCTGAAAACTGGCTGCGCAGCTCGGCTATTTCTCCCAGCGCCGCGTCTACTTTTAGACCGCTTCGATAAACTAAGCGATGAGCTTGCTTCAAAGCCGCACGAGCTGGGGTTTCAATGTTGCGGCGCTTAATGCCCTCAACGTTTAGCCCAACCGCCCATGCAGGATTGCCTGCAACGGTCATAAAAGCCGGCACATCCTTGGTGACCAAACTCATTCCAGCAATATGGGCACAGGCGCCTATTTTCCGAAACTGCGGAACGCCCGAGTAACCGCCAAAATTGGCGTAATCACCCACCTCCACATGACCTGCAACCGAGGCATTGTTAGCCATCACCACGTTGTTCCCAACAATGCAATCGTGACCGATATGCACATAGGCCATGAGCAGGCAATTGGCCCCGACCACGGTCTTACTAATACCGCCCTTGGCCATGCCCCGATGAATGGTTACGCCCTCGCGTATCGTCGTGCCTTCACCAATCTCCAAGATGGAATCTTCTCCAGCATAGGCAAAGGCCGGCGTATCCTCGCCTACCGTGGCGAACTGATAAATGCAGACCCCAGCACCGATAACACTGGGCCCCTTAACCACTACGTGGGACTTGAGTTCAACGTTGTCGCCAAGCACCACATCCGCCCCCACAACACAGTAAGGGCCGATCTCGACACCGGTTCCTAAGGAGGCGCTGGGGTCGACGATGGCCGTTGGGTGAATCATGAGGACTGCTCCACTACCGTTAACATGGCCGAACAGGCCAGTTCGCCGTCCACGTAGGCCTCACACTCAAACTTCATCATGATTTTTCGATCAGCCGAGATCTTGCTGACGATGTCTAAACGATCCCCGGGGATCACCTGCCGCCGAAA
Organism: Gammaproteobacteria bacterium; assembly: GCA_038151515.1. Lineage (GTDB taxonomy): Bacteria > Pseudomonadota > Gammaproteobacteria > Pseudomonadales > Azotimanducaceae > UBA4421. The sequence continues at coordinate 9,717 of JAYOVN010000025.1, forward strand.
CCGTGCTTTTTCCACACCACCGAACAGATAGTTGGTGCCATCGGCCGGACGCGTGCCCTTAGTTTCGAAAGCTAGCACGCCAGACAGCTGAGCCATGGCTTCCAGAATTAACACGCCGGGCAATATGGGTTGGCCGGGAAAGTGCCCGTTGAACAACTCCTCGTTGGCGGTCACGTTCTTATAACCCTCTACCCGCTCCCCGGGGCTTAGGGCCGTCACCCGATCGATGAGCAAGAAAGGATAGCGGTGGGGCAAATAGTCGAATATCTCGGTAATGGTCTTTACATCACTCATTCTTGTTCTCGTCTTCTAATTTTTTTACGCGCTTGAACAGCTCGCCCAATGCGCTGAATTTCACTGCGTTTCGTAGCCAAGTGCCGTGTTCGGTAGCCAATATGGATCCGGAATAAATACCGGGTTTATCGATGGACTGAGTAACCGTAGTTTTGGCGCTGATGACCACTTGATCGCAAATTTTCACTGGGTGTTTGCCCCCAACACCGCTGCCACCAGCCAGCACACAGTGGCGCCCAATTTCTGTACTACCAGCCAAACCAACGCAGCCGCAAATCAGTGAGTGTGCACCGACCTTACAGTTGTGTCCGATTTGCACCAAGTTATCGATTTTGACCCCATCCTCAATGATCGTGTCATCGATGGCACCACAGTCGATGGTGGTCCCGGCGCCGATGGAAACATCGTTACCAATTCGCACCCCGCCTAACTGGGCGATGGTCTGTAAATGGCCCTTCTCGTCCGGTGTGTAGCCGAAGCCCGACGCCCCCAGTACTACTCCAGAATGCACCGTACACCGATCGCCAAGAACCACTTGAGGATATAGGGTGACATTTGGCCACAAGGTGGTTTGTTCCCCAACCACGGACCCTTCACCGACACAGCTATTGGCTTGAACGATGGCTCCGGCACCGATCACCGCATTGGCTTCCACTACCACGTTTGGACCGATGAATACCCCCTCTGCGATGCTTGCTGTGGCGTCCACAGTGGCGCTGGGGTGAATGGATGGTTCAAACCGGTCGGTCTTATGATCGAAGAGCTGAGAAGCCCGGGCGAAGGCCAAATAAGGTTTTGCCACCACCAAACCAGGGCATGGACAGAGAGCCGCATCTTCTGCGGTTAGGATCACCGCAGAGGCTTTTGTGGAAGCAAGGAATTTTCGATAGCTGGCACTGGACAGATGGCTTAGCGCGCCAACCTCCGCTGAACCAATGCTACCAAGCGCGGTAATTTGAACCTGAGCGGCATTACCGGGGGAAGAAGCAAAAGGACCGACGATGTCGGCCCCAATGTGTGCGGCAATATCAGCCAAAGAGCGAGGTTTGCCTTTCATCACGATACGCGCGCGCCTTGGATTCACTGGGCCTGTTCAAGTCTTGGCACGTTCCATTAGAAAGCTACCCAGACTCGAGCCAGAGGAACCAGTGATTTTACTCAGCTTGCTCGTTGAGCTTTTCGGTCACCCGACGAGAGATGTCGTGCTTGGCATTGGCGTACTGAACTTGATTCGGCGACAGAATCAAATCGATTTGGTCGATCTGGATCAGATCACCCAGCACTTTCTCGTACTTGGGAGCCATAGCCTGCAGGATTTCCTGTCGCTTATCCTGAACCTGCTTTTGCAGCTTCTGGCTGCCGAACTGAATATCCGCCTGCATGCTCTCTAAATCGTTAATCGCTTTACGGCGCTCGGATTCACTCATCACCTCGCCATCTTTCTGCAGTTTTGCCTGAAGCGCCTGCATTTCTTCTGCCGCCGCTCGCAGTTCATCCTGCTCAGGCTGCATCTCTGCATTGGCTGCGTCGGCTAACACTTTTGCCTCATCGCTTTCCAGAATCGCCCGAACGGGATCCAAAACGACGATTTTCATCTCCGCGCTGGCAAAAGGTGCTGCCAAAATAAGTGCCACCAACAAGGTGCTGACTTGCTTGTTGAACATTAAAGTCTCCTGAAATTTAACTCATCCTCGAAAGAACGCGCATTGTAACCCACAATGCCCCTAGAAAGTCTTACCAAGTTCAAATTGGAAGGTTTCTTCTTCATCAAATATCTTGGTGTTGAACGGTTTCGCGATAGCAAAGGTCAGGGGCCCGAAGCCACTGAGCCAGCTCAGTCCAAAGCCGGCAGAGTACCGCATTTCATCCATGTCGAAATCGAAGCAGTTTACGCTGACATTTGGGCATTTCGTATTGAAGACATTACCAGCGTCTACGAAGAACGCCGGGCGGAACTGCCGATTGTCTTCAACAAAGGGCAGCGGGAAGATGACTTCCGCGGAGAATTCCAACAACAAGTTGCCACCAAATGGCTCACCATAAAGCCCGTTATTGCCGCGGGTATTAAAAATAATGGGGTTACCGTTTTGATCCAACGGCGGTGTGCTTCGCGGGCCAAGCGTTGATGTTTCAAAGCCCCTAATGGAACCAAAGCCCCCAGCATAGAAGTGCTCATAGAACGGTAGCGATGCTGTATCGCCGTAGCTATTCCCATAACCCAGTTCGGTTCTTAACTTGAGGGTAAAGACATCCGTTAGCGGAAAGTAACGTTCACCGCTGTAGGTGATCTTATAAAACTCAAGATCACTGCCGGGCACCGACAGCACGAAGCCCAAGGATTGCTGCGAGCCCCGATCGGCGAAAACCCCACGGTTCAGGGTCGAACGAACCCAAGATAGATTGCCCTTGAAGTTAAGGGACTCTGAACCATTGCGATCTATGAACTCCTCAATTTCTTGAGCCGAGGCAAATCCCTGCTGTAGCTCGGTCTGCTCAACGTTCATACCGAAATTGATCCGTTGGGTTTCACCGATGGGGAAACCAAAGTTCACGCCGGCGCCGGCGGAGTCTGTACTGTAGCGCGCAATGTTACGGGCATCGTAGTCCAAGCGCTGAAAGAAGACGTTATAGCCTCGACTGATGCCATCCAGAGTGAAATAGGGATCGAAGAAACTAAAGTTCACCGACTTTTGATACTCGGAGTAGCTCAACCCCACCGAAAGCGAGTTGCCGCTGCCTTGCAAATTAGACTGTTGGTAGTTCGCACCCAAGATCAAGCCATAGCCCTGAGAGTAAGCTAACGTGCCCGAGATGGCTCCGGATGGCTGCTCTTCTACGGTAAACTCCACGTCGATTTGATCGTCAGTGCCCGGTACTTCTGGCGTTTCGACTTCCACGCCCTTGAAGAAGCCCAGCCGCTCCAACCGAACTTTCGATAGGTCTATTTGGGCCGTTGACGCCCAGCCGCCCTCCATCTGCCGAACCTCACGTCGCAGCACTTCATCCTGTGTCAGGGTATTCCCGCTGAAACTGATTCGTCTGACATAGGCCCGTTTGCCCGCATCAACGAAAAACTCAACGTCGACGGTGTCGTCATCGTTGAGTTTCGGCACACCGCTGGCCGTGGCAAAGGTGAATCCGCCATTACCCAGAGCACTGGTGAGTTGTTCTTCTGTGGCCGTAATGCGTGCTTGAGAGAAGGTCTGCCCCGGCGCCACCAGTATTAGGCGTTCAAGATCTTGGGCTCGAACATCACCCAGTTCACCGACTAAGTTAACCTCGTTTACTTGGTAAACCTTGCCCTCTTCCAAACCAATAGTGATGTAGACCTGCTCGCGATCAGGCGTGATGCTGACTTGAGTCGAGGTTATTTCGAAATCTGCATAACCTTGGTCTTTGTAGTAGGCCTCAATGGTCTCGAGGTCTCCAGAGAGCTTCTCTCGGGCGTACTTATCGTCATTTCGATAAAAGGAAAGAATGGTGGGGTGCTTCAACTCAAGCGTGTTGAGCAACTCTGCCTCCGTAAAGGCATCATTACCCACAAAGTTGATGTGTCTAATGCCTGAACTCGAACCCTCTTCCACATTGATTTTGATGTTGACTCGATTGCGCGGTAGCTCCTCGATCTCGGTGTCAATCGAAGCACCATAGCGCCCTTGGGCCACGTACTGTCGCTCCAACTCCAAGCCCATACGCTCTAGGGTTGCTTGCTTGAAGATCTCCCCCTCCTGCAACCCCTGATCGGCCAAGCCTTCTAGTAGTGCCTCGGATTCGATGGCCTTGTTGCCATCCAGTTCAATGGATTCAATTGCCGGGCGCTCGGCTAGCGTGACGATGAGAACAGAACCCTCCCGAGCGACTCGAATGTCATTAAAGTATCCAGAGGCAAACAAAGAGCGGGTAATGCTTCTGACTGCCACATTGTCGATACGGTCGCCTACGCCGACGGGGATGATGTTGAACACGGTACCGGCGGAAACTCGCTGCAAACCCTGAAGGCGAACGTCAGCCACGACGAACTCTGTCGATTGATCCAAGTTGTAGGATTGCAGCGGCTGAGTGGCCGCTCTGACGCTTACCGCTAGCACTAACGCAGTAGCAACCAAGCCCCATCCCAAGATTTTGACTAGGACCGTTGTCCAATGAACCCGCATGTTCAGTTCCACAATGTTAATAAGACCGCTGGTTTATCAAACCGCTGACAGGCAAACCGCGTAATGCGAGCCCTACCCCCAGAGTAAGGGACGCAAGGTTAAACCTGCCACCTACAACAGTCGAGTCAAATCGTTGTAGGTTACAAAAATCATTACCGCCCCTAGCATGACAATGCCTACCTGCATCACCGCCATTTGCATCCGCTCGGGTAGCGGCTTTCCTCGTAATATCTCGATACTGGTGAAAACCACGTGGCCACCGTCCAGCATTGGTATCGGCAGCAAATTGAGTACTCCCAGCGAAACGCTCATGAGCGCCATGATATTCAGAAAGAACTGCCACCCAACGCGAACAGAGTCGCCAGCAATTTTAACGATACCCACGGGGCCCACCAGATTTTCAGCGGAGACGCTGCCAAAAATCATCTTCTTCATCATGCTCAGGGTCATGACGGTCATATCCCAGGTTTTTATCGCCCCAAGCTGCAGTGACTCAAACAGCCCATAACTGACCTTGGCACGCACTGGGGCAATGCCGAGTCGACCGACCTCCTCGCCGTTGCTCTGTACGAAAGGTTCCGGCACCGCTGTCACAAAAAAGCTCCGGCCCTGACGAAGCACTTCAAACTGCAGGGGCCGATTCGGTGACGCCAAGATGTACTCAACCCACTGGGACCAGCGGCTGATGGGTTCACCGTCAACGGCAACAATCCAGTCACCCTCCTGCAATCCCGCTGCTGCGGCTGCAGAGTCGGGCACCACCTGCCCTACGATGCTCAAACGGGCGGGCTGCAATCCCAATGAACCGAACAAGTCCGGTTCCGCGACACCACGGTGCCAGTCGGTAATGGCCACAGACAGGGTCTTTTTCTCTGCGTTACTCAGGTCCACCACATCTAGCTGAATCTTGCCGCTCTCACCTAGCCGATCACCCAGCCCCATGGCAATGTCTTGATAATTGCGCACTTCTTGGTCATCCACCGCTAACACTTCAAAGGGGTTCGCTATGGGTGTGTTGGCCAAAGCCGTGTCGGGGTTTGGCGCATCAAAGGTTGGCGTGAACTGAAGTGACCCCGCCATAAAGAGCGCGGCATAGATGACTATGGCCAGCACGAAATTCGCAGCGGGCCCGGCTAGGGAAATCGCGATACGCCATAGGGGCGACAAATGAGTATAGCCCTTGGCTTCGCTAGGAATCGTGCCCTCGGCTGCTTCTGCATTAATCAGCGGATCTCTGTCGTCGTACATTTGCACGTATCCGCCGAAGGGAATCAGCGCCAGCACAAATTCTGTCCCCCGCCGGTCCACCCAGCGCAAAAGCGGGCGGCCGAACCCGACGGAGAAGCGAACCACGTGAACCCCAGAACGTCGGGCCACAATAAAGTGGCCGAACTCGTGAAAGACCACGATCACGCCCAACAACAGCAAAAATGCCAGAGGATACTGCAGCCAATCCATCAAGCCAGACTCCAAACTAAAAAGGGCAAAACGGCAATAATCGAATCAATACGGTCCAGCACGCCACCATGGCCCGGCAAAATATCGCCAGAATCTTTTACCCCAGATACGCGTTTCAACAAACTCTCAAACAAATCGCCGAATATCGAAATCACGCTCATGGTGAGGGTTAGCCCTATGGCTTCATAAAGTGACAGCGCGTCTGTCAAAACCAAGGCACTCACACAAATAGCCAACGCCAAAGCGATACCACCCAGCGCCCCTTCCCGAGTTTTGCCCGGGCTGAGCTTTGGGGCCAGAGCGTTAACACCGTAGGCGCGTCCAACAAAGAAAGCCCCGACATCTGTGGCCGTGGTTAATACAAACATCCAAAGCAACCAGAGTTTGCCATTTTCCAATTGCCCGAGGCTCATCAAGCACACCCAGGCACCAGCCATTAATACCCAGCCAAGGCCGCCGACGAACCAGCGGTTTCGATAAATGTTCGAGAATTTGGGATGCCAAAGTATCGTAAAGAACCCAGCGACCCAGATTAAACATAGAGCTAGAACAAAGTCTTGCCACAGCGACGGCAAAGACAGCAGCAATACGCCAAGAACAATCGCTCCTGCCACATAGAGCAGTCGATGTTTCTTTGACAAAAGGCCAGAAAACGCTGCCCATTCGTAGGCACCGACAGAGGCCGCCGCAGCGAAAACCACACCAAAAAGCCATAGCGGCGCGGCAAAGATTGTTAGCAAAGTCAGCGCCGCCAACCCAAGTGCTGTATATACTCGATTACGTAACATGCTGTTAGCGCCGACCAAAGCGGCGGGTTCGTTGAGCGTAGATTTCCACCGCCGCGCGGAGTTCTTCTTCGCCGAAGTCAGGCCAATGAGTCTCGGTAAAATAAAGCTCGGTGTAGGCCAGATCCCAGAGCAGAAAATTGCTGATTCGGTAGTCTCCACCGGTTCGAATTAGAAGATCCGGTTCCGGCAGCCTGCCTAGGCTCATGGCACTGGCAAAGAGGGTCTCATCCACTTTTTCAGGCTCTAATTCGCCGCTCGCAACCTGCTGGGCTATTTTTTTCGCCGCGTTGACAATATCCCATCGGCCACCGAAATTGACCGCGACGGAAAGATTCAACCGGGTGTTGTTTGCGGTCTTAGCCTCGCACTCACGCATCATCCGCTGAATATCCTGGGCAAACTGTTCGCGCTCACCGATGACCCGAAGATTTACCCCCTGGCGATGCAGGTAGTCTATTTCCGTTTGCATCACGTGACGCATGAGGTCCATTAGCAATCCAACTTCAGCGGTGGGCCGATGCCAGTTTTCCGTACTAAAGGCGAACACCGTTAGACTCTTCACCCCCATCTCCGCACAGGCCTCTGCCACCGGTCGCAATCGCTTCGCACCGGCTCGATGACCTGCAGCACCAGGTAGCCTGCGGTGGCTGGCCCAACGGTGATTGCCATCCATGATAATGGCCACATGCTCGGGCACTAGGTCGCCTGAATCATCTATGCGGCGCCCGACCGCGTCGGGGTTAACAATGCCCTCGGCCGCAGCGGCAGATTGGACCTTAGACTTTCCGGGTAAATCCATGCATCAATCCGTCGTGATAGAGATACTGATCAACATAGGGGTAAACCAACGAGTTCGTAAACGACACGAGTCCTAGGAAAAGGCCCTATATTTCCATCAACTCGGATTCTTTGGCTGCAAGTGCGCTGTCTACCTGAGCGGTCCGGCGATCCGTGTGCTCTTGGACTCGATCTTCACCCCGCCGGGCCTCATCTTCGGAGGCTTCTTTCTCTTTTACCAGTTCACGAATATCGGCAATGGCATCACGCCGAATATTGCGTATGGAGATGCGGCTATTCTCAGCCTCGGCCTTAGCCTGCTTGGCTAAGTCACGCCGATTTTCTTCTGTCAAAGGCGGCAAGGGAATACGCACCACCTCCCCATTGTTAACCGGCGTTATGCCCAACTCGCTACGCAAAATGGCTTTTTCTATTTCAACAACCAAGGGGCGCTCCCAGGGTGCCAGCAGCAACGTTCTAGCATCTTCAACAGACACAGACGCAACCTGGTTCAGTGGCGTGGCCACGCCATAGTAATCTACGGTAATCCCATCCAATAGCGCCGGATTGGCTCGCCCCGTTCGGATTTTACCGAAGGTATTGGCTAGAGCGTCTAGGGTCTTACCCATCCGCTCGTCTGCGTCTTCTAAAATTTCGTCAATCACGACATTCCCTTGTTGTGCCCTCTCTGGCTGCCGATCATAGGCAGTCCGTCTGCCCAGTTCCAGTGAAAGTCCTGTCGATAGTCCTGACACTTTGGGCAGATGAGAGGTGTTTTATTTGCTTAGAATCTGTGGGGGCCGAGCACCCCGGGGCTTAATTAAGGATGCGGGTGCCGATATCAGCTCCCTGACTAATCGCCACTAGGGCGCCGTCTGCGCTGACATCGAATACCACAACCGGCATTTGGTGATCACGACATAGCACCATGGCCGTTAGGTCCATCACACCCAACTGCTCGGCTAGTACGTCATCAAAACTGATCGTGCTGTAGCGCTGAGCTTGAGAATCTACCTTGGGGTCGGCACTGTAAACCCCATCAACATTGGTCGCCTTCAGCACAGCGTCGACTTTCAGCTCGATACCACGCAGGCAAGCAGCCGTATCTGTGGTGAACAACGGGTTGCCGGTGCCACCGCTGAGCACTACCACCTGTCCCTGCTTCATCTTCTCTAGAGCCTGATCACGCTCATAGGCCGGTGCCACGCCCGGGATGCCGGTGGCAGCATAAACTTGATTGGCTATGCCTTCGCTAGTGAGAAAATCACCCAAGGCTAAAGCGTTCATGATCGTAGCGAGCATACCCATGCGGTCACCAACCACTCGATCCATGCCCGCTTGTGAGAGTTCGGCACCTCGGAATAGGTTGCCTCCGCCGAGAACCACCCCGAGTTCAATACCCGCAGTCACGGCCTGCTTTATTTGTCGGCAAAAATGCCCCAATACCACCGGGTCGATGCCTTGGCCGGATTCGCCGCCCAAGGCCTCGCCACTGAGTTTTAGGAGCAATCGAGGCAAGTGATGCTACTCGTTACCCGCTAGTTGAGCTGCAACTTCGGCGGCGAAATCTTCTTCCGCCACTTCAATACCTTCCCCTACTTCGTAGCGAAGGAACTGCAGCACTTCGGTGTTGGCCTGCTTCACCAGCGCGCCGACCTTGGTGTTCCCATCCTTGACGAAGGGCTGGTCAAGCAAGCTGACTTCTGCCAAATATTTTTTGACCCGCCCTTCTACCATCTTGACGATGATCTCTTCAGGCTTGCCGCTGTCTTGAGCTTGGGACATGTAGATCTCTCGCTCTTTTTCCAATACGTCAGCGGACACATCATCACTTTTCACAACCATTGGATTGATCGCAACAACGTGCATAGCCAAATCCCGGCCTAGTTCATCTGACTTGCTAGCCAACTGAACAATGGCGCCCCGGCGCTGGTCGCCGTGCATGTAATAGCTCAGGCCGCCTTCGGCTGATTCCACGACTTGACCACGACGAATCGTCATGTTCTCGCCGATTTCCTGAACCAAGGTTTCACGCTCCGCATTTAGCGATTCGGTGACGGCGGCTATATCGCCTTCATCAAACAGCGTTTGAGCAACCTTGCTCACGAAGGCCACGAATTTTTCGTTTTTTGCCGCGAAGTCCGTTTCGATGTTGACCTCGACCATGGCCATTCGGGTGCCATCGTCAGCAATCTTGACTCCCAACAAGCCATTGGCTGCTGTACGGCCCGCTTTCTTCGCGGCCTTGAGAGAACTCTTCTTCCGCAAATCTTCGATGGCTTTGTCCATATCGCCATCAGCTTCTGCCAACGCCTTTTTGCAATCCATCATGCCCAAGCCTGTTCGCTCGCGCAGTTCTTTCACCATTGCTGCTGAAATTGCCATGTCTTACTCCTTTTCCGCAGCTGAGCCGGCGTCAGCTTCAGCGTCCGCCGCAGGTGCGGCTGCCACGCCCTCTGCTTGCGCTGCTTTTGCTTCGTCTTCAGCGGCCAGCGCTTCGTTCAAGCTCGCTGCCACACCTTCAGAAATTTCCGCCGTCGGCGCTGCCGTTTCCTGAACCTCGACAAACTCGTCTGGGCTCACGTCCGTGGCAACATTGGCCTTGCCTTCGGCTACAGCGTCTGCCACTGCCGAGACATACAGCCGGATAGCGCGAATGGCGTCATCATTACCGGGAATCACAAAATCCACGCCAGCTGGATCGCTGTTGGTATCGACCACACCAAACACTGGAATACCCAACTTGTTCGCTTCGGTGATAGCAATGTGCTCGTGTTGTACGTCGACGACAAACAGGGCATCAGGCAGGCCGCCCATTTCCTTAATTCCGCCAAGACTACTTTGCAGCTTGTTCATCATTCGCGTGCGCAGCAGCGCTTCTTTCTTAGAGAGCAAGTCGAACGTGCCGTCTTGGCTCTCGGTCTCTAAATCGATAAGACGCTTGATGGACTGCCGAATGGTCTTGTAGTTGGTGAGCATGCCACCCAACCACCGCTGATCTACGTAGGGCATTCCTACCCGGGCCGCCTGTTCGGCGACCACTTTCGCCGCTGCTCGCTTCGTGCCCACGAACATGATCTTCTTGCCCTTGGATGCCATGTTGCGCATTTCGATTAGCGCTTCATTAAAGGCCGGTAGGGTCTTTTCAAGATTGATGATATGAATCTTGTTTCTGGCACCAAAGATGAATGGGGCCATCTTGGGGTTCCAGAATCGGGTCTGGTGGCCAAAGTGCACGCCGGCGGCCAGCATGTCTCGCATACTTACAGTCATTTTTTTATCTCCGGGTTAACGATTTGCTCTGCTTCCCAAGTTCCAACATCACGGTTTCATATGAAACCCTTCAGCACCCGGGAACCTGTGTCGAAGCAGGCAATTTTTTATCGGTCTCGATTTGTCTATACTGCGCCGCTTGATGAATTTCACCTCGCTGGAGAACAATTTCGCTCTTCAGCTTGCGGTCGCTGAGACAACCCAAACTTGGTTAAAACGCCGAATCTCGGTTACACCGCGAAACGCGCGGCGCGTTTTATACCACAAACGACTTTCGCAGATAAACGGATTTTATGATGACAGCGCGTATTAATGATGAAACAGACTTATTGGGAATGCGCGCTGCGGGTCGTGCAGCGGCCTCGGTACTGGAAATGATTGGCCAGCATGTGCAGGTGGGTGTTACTACCGACGAGCTGAATCAGATCTGTCACACTTTCATTGTGGACGAGCTCGGGTGTATCCCTGCCCCCCTAAATTACGGCGGCGGCGGCGGTCAGATGCCCTTTCCCAAATCCATCTGCACCAGCGTAAATCACGTGGTCTGCCATGGCATCCCTAGTCCCGCGAAGAAGCTCAAAAATGGCGATGCCATTAACATCGACATTACGGTGATTAAGGATGGCTATCATGGCGACACCAGCAAGATGTTCTTCGCCGGCGAGCCATCGGTACTGGCCAAACGCCTGAGCAAAATCACCCAAGAATGTATGTATAAAGGTATCGAGCAAGTGCGACCCGGTGCCCGGCTCGGCGACATCGGCTACGCCATTCAGCGTTATGCCGAAAGCAATCACTTCAGCGTCGTGCGCGAATTTTGTGGGCACGGCATCGCCAAGGTCTTCCACGATGATCCTCAAGTGCTTCACTACGGGCGACCCGGCACCGGGGTGGTTCTAGAGGAAGGCATGTCCTTCACCATTGAACCCATGATCAACGCGGGTAAGCGCCAGATAAAGATCCTGCCTGATCAATGGACAGCGGTTACAAAAGATCACAAGCTCTCAGCCCAGTGGGAGCACACGTTGATGGTCACCGCAGACGGCTTCGAGATTTTCACCCTACGAGACGAGGAAAACTTTGGCTAACGCATTCGACTTGGGCTCCAAGGCACGGTTTGACGCATCGAACGTATCCACCTTCCCGGGCGTTGACCGATGAGTTTGGGTGCATCGGTAATCCAACGACGCGAGACCCTCGCCCATGCAGTGAGTGCACTTGAGACGAGATACTGGAACGACGAACCTGTCGAAGACCTCGTTGCCGGCCTCACACACACATTCGACCTGCTGCTGAAGGACATCTGGCAGCACCACTTCCCTAACACCACCGGTTGCGCTCTCTACGCGGTAGGTGGATATGGCCGCTCAGAACTTCACCCCGGATCTGACATCGACATCTTGGTACTCGCGGACAAGCCGGATAAGCATCGCACTGCTATTGAGGCATTCTTGCGAGACGTCTTTGACCTCAACGTCGAGGTTGGCCACAGCGTTCGCGACGTGAAGAGTTGCGTCAAAGAATGCCGAGGGGACATCACCGTGGCTACGGCGTTGTTCGAACGTCGTTTTTTAACCGGCGATGACAGTCTTGTTGCGCCCCTAGACAAAGCACTGGCCCAACGGAAAATATGGCCGATAGCCGACTTCTTCATTGCCAAACGGGATGAACAGGTAGCCAGGCATCGTCATTACGACAATGTCGACTACAACCTCGAACCCAACGTCAAAACGTCCCCAGGCGGAATGCGCGACATCCACACCACCCTCTGGATTTGTAAACGCCAATTTGGCACCACGGACATTGACCGTCTCGTGGCGTTAGAGGTCCTTACAGACACTGAGGCACGTTGGCTCAAAGATGGCCGCCGTTTTTTGTGGTGGGTGCGCTATGGCCTGCACGCCCTTGCCAAGCGAAAAGAAGATCAGCTGCATTTTGCTCGCCAACGTGAGCTTGCCCAGCGACTTGGCTTCATGGACACCGAGACCAAGTCCGGCGTTGAGCTGTTCATGCAGCACTATTATCGCCACGTTATGGCGTTGTCTGAGGTCAACGACATCATCCTGCAGTTCTTCCAAGAAGAGATCATTGCCAAGAAGAAGCCGACGCTTGAGCCATTGAACGAAAGGTTTCATCTTGTAAATCGGCGAATAGATGCCATCGATCCGGAGATTTTCCTAAAACAGCCGTCTTCCATGCTGGAAATGTTTCTACTGATGGCTCAGCGAGAAGAGAACATCCGGGTTCGGGTGACCTCTATTCGGGCCCTGCGACAAGCCGTTCACTTGATTGACGATGACTTTCGGCAAGACCCTGAAAACTGCCGCCTGTTTTTACGCATTTTAAAGGCCCCCTACACGGTGGTAACCCAGCTGACTCGCATGCGTCGTTACGGAGTGCTTGGACGTTATTTGCCGGCCTTCGGCAACATTGTGGGTCAAATGCAGCACGATCTTTTCCACATATATACTGTTGATGCCCACACCATGATGGTGATTCGGAATATGCGCCGCTTTCGCCACGAAGCCGCCCTAGAAGAATTCCCCATCGCCCATCGCTGCGTTAAGAGTATTCCCAAGGGCGAACTTCTGTACATCGCTGGCTTGTTTCACGACATCGGCAAGGGGCGCGGAGGGGATCATTCGGAATTGGGCGCCCAGGATGCGCGAGCCTTTTGCACTCAGCATGGGCTTAATGAGGCAGATACCTCGCTGGTCTGCTGGCTAGTGGAACGCCACCTATACATGTCCTCAGTCGCTCAAAACCGAGACATATACGATCCTGAAGTGGTGGCGGAGTTTGCTGCCCAAGTAAAATCCCAAATGCGGCTGGACTATCTCTATGCTTTGACTGTGGCGGACATCAATGCCACTAACCCCACGCTATGGAACGGCTGGCGAGCCAGCCTGATGCGCCACCTCTATGCTGAGACAAAACGCTTCTTGCTAGCCCAGGATGAGCCCCTAGATCGCTTTGAGACAATTAGTGCGTATCAGGAAAGCGCACTGGAACATCTGGAAGTTTCTGAGCCCGACTTTGATGACGAAAAGCTCAAGCAGATCTGGCAAGACTTAGGTGAGGACTTTTTCTTGCGCCACACCACTACCGAAATTTTCTCCCTCAGCAAAGCACTGTTAAGCCATGACGACAGTGCCGGAGCATTCGTTGGGTTGTCGCCACTTAGAACAACGGTCGCCGATGAGGGAGCGACCAAGATCTACGTCTTAGACCAAGATCGACCAAAAACTTTTGCCGCCATGGTGATCACACTGAATCAACTCGGACTCACCGTGGTGGATGCCTACGTGAACAAAGCACCCAGTGGGCGCTACTTTGATATGTTCACGGTACTGGACGATGAAGGCGCGGAGGTTTCAGAACCGGCGCTTCGAGAGCAAATTGTGGGCAGGGTCAAGGAGACGTTAGCCAACCCCAACCCTTCAACGGATGGCCAGAGCCAACGTATTTCACGCCAGCTCAAAGAGTTGGCCATACCCGCCAGCGTCAGCATGACACCCCAGCAGGATACAGACACGGCGACGCTGAAAATTACCGCATCGGACCGCCCTGGCCTGCTGGCTAACCTCGCCCTAGTACTGGTGGAACTGGGTCTAGAAATCTCTTCAGCTCGCATCACCACTCTTGGTGAACGGGTAGAAGATATCTTCTCTGTGACGGCCAAAGACGGCGAAGGACTGGCTAGCCCAGAAACATGCTACGAAATTGAAAATGCCATACGCCAGCGCTTGGATCAGGCCGCATGACCCGTAACCGCCCAATCAACCCACGCGAAGGCCAATCGGCATGGCAGCACAACAATCTAGGATTATCGACCGTTGTTAAGTAATAAGTTAAATCATAAGTTAAATAATCTGCAGCCCTACCCCTTCGAACGGCTCAGAGACCTGCATCAAGACTGTCAGCACACGGGCAGCTTGGCCCACATCCCATTGTCCTTGGGCGAACCGAAACATCCACCACCCGCCTTTGTGGTGGATGCCCTTGCTAACGCTGAAGCCCTCACGGTTCAACTCGGCATGTATCCAGCGACCAAGGGCAGCGACGATTTGCGATTGGCCATCAGTCAGTGGCTAGCGGGTCGGTTTGGCGTCCATGGGGATCCAATGAATCAGATCTTGCCGGTATACGGCACTCGGGAAGCGCTCTTCGCCGTGGCCCAAGCCCTGCTTAGCGGTCGGCCGGGATCCTTGGTAGGTATGCCCAACCCTTTCTACCAAATCTACGAAGGCGCTGCTTTTTTGGCCGGAGCGACGCCCCTGTACATCCCAAATCCTCAGGACCAAGGCTATCGATCTGACTTTTCTGCTGTCACAGTTGATCAGTGGCGTGCCATTGAAATGGTTTACATCTGTTCGCCAGGTAATCCCACCGGGCAGATTATGTCGGCCTCGGAAATGGCGGAGTTGGTGAATCTCGCCCACAAACACGACTTCGTCATTATCAGCGATGAATGCTATAGCGAACTTTATTACGACGATAACAACGTCCCGGTCAGCTTGCTGGCTGTAGCCGAAGAGATGGGAAGCCGCCCTTTCGAACGTTGCCTGAGCTTCCACAGCCTTTCCAAGCGTTCGAACTTGCCCGGTTTGCGCAGCGGTTTTGTCGCCGGCGACGAGCAATTGATCGCTCAGTACTTGAGTTATCGCACCTATCACGGCTGCGCCATGTCGGCTCATCATCAGTACGCCAGCGCCTTAGCTTGGCGGGATGAGGACCACGTGATTGCCAACCGCGATCTGTACCGCGAAAAATTTGCAGCGGTAAGTAAAATCCTTCGCCCTCACTACGATCTACGCCAGCCCGAGGGTGGCTTTTACCACTGGCTGCAAACGCCCATTGACGACTTGACCTTCAGCCAACGGTTGCTGAAAGAACAGCACGTCACTGTAATGCCCGGCACCTATCTCGGTCGCCAGGGAGATCGGGGCAATCCTGGTGAAAACCACGTTCGGGTGGCTTGGGTTGCAGACAAGGAAAACTGCCTCGTTGCCGCCCAGCGCCTGGCGGACTTCGCTACTGGTCTATAATCACTCTGACACGCTGTTGCGCGGACTCCTACTCGAATCCGCGCAACGTCCCCTGTAGACTTCTGCCCACCGGAATCCAGCTTTCGTTCCACGACTGGCCCGGGTTTATCCACTTCTTTGAGGTTTTCAATGACAGCTACTTTTGCCTTTGCAGTCGGTATCCGCAACACCAATGGCGCCGGTTTGGTTCTGGACTGCCTGTATCCCAACCCCATCATGCAGCCTTCCACAGATATTGAAGCCGCCATCGTCGATTTTGCCGAGGGCGTTACACTGCTCACAGAAGAATCCGCGGCTAAGCTGCACGCATCCAATGCTGATCTTTTGCCAACGTCTCTGCTGGCGACTCTGAACGAAGACTGTGGACAGGAATTGATTGCCGTGAAGTTACTGTCCGATAGCGACATCGCTGGCACCGAAGACGCCTACCTCAAATTACACCTCCTGTCCCATCGACTGGCCCTCCCGAACACGCTGAACCTAAACGGTATCTTCGCTCACCTACCAAATCTGGCTTGGACATCCGCCGGTCCCATAGAAGTAAGCGAGTTGCCTCAAGCCTTGCTCAACGCCCGGGCACAGGGGTTAAACCTCGAGGTTTTTTCCGTCGATAAATTCCCCAAAATGGTGAACTACGTTGTACCTCCCGGAGTGCGGATTGCTGACGCAAGCAGAATTCGTTTAGGGGCATACCTTGGAGAAGGCACCACGGTCATGCACGAGGGATTTGTGAATTTCAATGCTGCGGCCTTGGGACCCAATATGGTCGAGGGTCGAATTTCTCAAGGCGTGATCATCGGCGCCGGAACGGACTTAGGCGGCAGTTCCAGCACACAGGGCACATTGTCTGGCGGCGGTGAAATCGTCATTAGCATCGGTGAGCAATGCTTGGTTGGTGC
>JAYOVN010000026.1:0-21563 GCA_038151515.1 Gammaproteobacteria bacterium
TGGAGCAACAAGTAGAACGCGAATCCATGGAATTTGACGTTGTGATTGTTGGCGGTGGGCCAGCCGGCCTTGCGGCCGCCTGCCGCCTAATGCAGCTAGGAGAAAAAAGCGGTCAAGAGCTGTCCGTTTGCCTAGTGGAGAAAGGCTCGGAAATTGGCGCGCATATTTTATCTGGTGCGATTTTTGAGCCAACGGCGTTGAATGAACTGTTTCCAGACTGGCAGGAACGCGGTGCGCCGTTGGATAACCCGGTTACCGAAGACCTGATTTATTACATGGTCAACGACACCAACCGCATCAAAGTGCCCAGCTTCTTTGTGCCGAGCGATGCTCACAACGAAGGCAACCATGCCATTAGCCTAGCGAATTTATGCCGCTGGCTGGGTGAGCAGGCAGAGAATATGGGGGTGAACATATTCCCTGGCTTTGCTGCCTCGGAAATTCTCTACGATGAGAATGGCGCGGTGCGGGGTGTGGCCACAGGAGATATGGGCATCAGCAAGGAAGGTGACCAAAAAGGCAGTTACACCCCGGGCTACGAGTTATTGGGTAAGTACACGATTTTCTCCGAGGGCTGCCGGGGTCATCTGGGCAAGCAACTGATCAACAAGTTCGAGCTAAACGCCGACAGCGGCACCCAGCACTACGCCATTGGCATCAAAGAACTGTGGACTATTGATCCGGCTAAGCACAAGCCGGGCAAGGTTATGCACAGTATCGGCTGGCCTCTTAATCACATGCCTGGTGGCGCGACTGGGGGTTCGTTTCTCTATCACCTGCCGGACAACCAGGTGTCCTTGGGTTTGATTGTGGATTTGAGTTACAAAAATCCGCACCTTTCGCCCTTCGATGAAATGCAGCGCTGGAAACATCATCCGCTGATCGCTGACGTCCTAGAGGGTGGCGAGCGGGTTTCCTACGGTGCTCGGGCCATTTCTAAAGGCGGTTTACAGGCGCTGCCGAAGCTCACGGTACCCGGCGCATTAATCGCTGGAGACGACGCGGGTTTCCTAAACGTGCTCAAGATTAAAGGCAGTCATACTGCCATGAAGTCGGGAATGTTGGCGGCAGAGGCCGCCTTTGATGAACTCAGCGAGGGCCACGCCCAAACCGAGGCCACAACGTTCCAGACCCGGTTTGAAAACTCTTGGTTGTTTGACGAGCTTAACCGCTCGCGAAATGTAGGCCCTGCCCTACACAAACTCGGCGTTTTGGGCGGTTCGGGCTACGCGTTTGCCGATCAGTATTTTGCCGGCAACCAACCTTGGACCCTGTCGGATCCGACCCCGGATTATGCGACCCTGAAGCCAGCAGCGGCTAGCAAGCCTATCGACTACCCCAAACCCGATGGCGTCTTGTCCTTCGATAAGTTGTCCTCAGTGTTTTTATCCAACACCAACCACGAGGAAGATCAGCCTTGTCATCTGACCCTGAAAGATGCCGATGTGCCGGTTAGGGATAACCTGCCCAAGTACGCTGAGCCGGCTCAACGCTATTGTCCGGCCGGGGTGTATGAAATTGTTGAAGAAACCGACGGTCCTCGCTTTCAGATCAACGCGCAAAACTGCGTGCACTGCAAGACCTGTGACATTAAGGATCCTTCGCAAAACATCACCTGGGTGGTCCCCGAGGGTGCTGGAGGCCCAAACTACCCGAACATGTAAGGCGCGAATGCCGTTCAAGAAGGCTGCCTTCCCACTGTTGGAACGGTGGCCTTTTTTTTGGATCTAAATCACAGATCCCAGATTGAACACCTCGCCATCGCTGTGAACCAGCAGGTTGTTACCTTTCAGTTCCCCTTCCTCTACCAATCGGTAAAAAACGCTGCGCTGTATTCTCGCCTCAAGACCATCGCGTACATGGAGAAACGGTCGCCCATCCCTCATGGTTATCGGGTGATTGCCACTGGCAATCACGTAATCCCCGACGTTGGTACTGAACAGCATCTGCTTGGCCGCGCCCTGGCCTCGAACGTCCAGATCTACGGCTATGAAAGGCACTTCGGCGACTTGAATCTGCATTTTTTCGCCCGGGGTGACCAGAAAGTAGTCGTCGTCTTCCCGCCGCAGGATGGTCGCGAACAGATCCACCAAGGGTTGTCGTTCGATGCGAGTACCTTCGTGATACCACGCCCCCTCTCTGTCAATTCGAATGTCGATAACTCCGGTATGAGCAGGCTGCCATGAATGCACCGGTGGCAGCCGCTTGCCTTGTTGAAGCTGAGTGAGAGTTTCGAATAAGTCGTCTATGTAGGACATGGGGCCTCGAGGGTCTATGAAATCAGCAGTCCGACCGACCGCCGAGGACGCAAGAGTACTTCAGTTTAAGAGGCTTCGTGGTGACGACAACGGTGACTTTTGTTAACCCCGTGTCAGCAGAGCTTGAGGCCACTAACCGCCAATAAACTTCATCACCGTTACCTCGCCCTGAAAGTTCTCGCTTTGCTTATCTGCCAGTGCACCCAAAAGTACCTGATGCAGTTCTGCTTGGGCCTGTTCATCTGGTAATGCCAGTAACGAGCGAATATCCGATGAACGCGCATTGGAGAGACAACCGTACAGAGCGCCATTAGAGGACAATCGCAGGCGCGTGCAGTTTCGACAAAAGGGTTCGCTTTCATTGGCAATGATGCCAAAGGTGCCCTTTTGTGGGATTTCATAGCGTACCGCCGTGGAATCAAAGGGCGCATCGGTGCGGCTGAAGCTATAGCGAGACGCGATGCGCTCCAGAATACTCTCCATGGAAAAGAATTCGCGCTGATACGCTGGACTGGCCTGTAGATGGCCCATGTTCATCAACTCAATAAAACGCAGTTCAATACCCCGCTCCAGGGCATAGTCCAACAACGGTAGAATCTGGTCATCGTTGACATGATGCATGGGCACCATGTTGATTTTGACTTTAAGCCCCCCAGCCTGCATCAGTTCAATGCCATGTAACACCGTATTCAGATCACCGGATCGGGCGATGTCTCTGAAATGCTCTCGGTCTAGGGTGTCTAAACTGACGTTTATGCGTTTCATCCTAGAATCGATAATGCTCTGGGCGTAGCGCGGTAACAACTGACCGTTGGTGGTCAGTGACACATCCGACAGGCCCAAATCCATAATGCCTTGCAAAGTCGCTGGAAACTTGGGAGACAGCAGTGGTTCACCGCCGGTAATGCGTACCTTATCGATGCCTGCGGTTGCAATCAGGAGCCGAGTGGCCCGAACGATTTCCTCGCCGCTAAGCTCGTAGGCCGCTGCCTGTAAGCGCTTGCCGTCGGGTACGCAGTAGGTACACGCGTAGTTGCATGCGGCGGTTAGACTCAGGCGTAAATTACGAAATCTGCGCCCTAACCGGTCAACGATCAAATGCTGCTGGTCGTTGGTGATTTCTTGCATAGTAGTAGTTCGTTACATCCGTTTGTTTAGCGCGTTGGTTACGCCAGTTTGGCCAGCAGCTTGCTGACAAAGGCGCTGGCCCAAAAAATGCGGTTAGAACCCTTGATCAACACACGGTCACCGGGGCGGAGTGTGTGCTCCAACAAAGCCTCCAACTCGGCGTTTGCTTCTTGGAATCGGCCGCAAATTCGTTGACTTAGCGCTTGGCCTAGAGCCGTGCTTACCAGCCGATCCGCGGCCTGGTTCATTTGTTCTCCCACAAGGACAATACCATGCAGGGCCGGTTCATGGGCAAGACCGTCTAAGAGTTTCTCATGAGCCGCAGCGCCTTGATCCCCCAGTTCTCGCATATCGCCAAGTACAGCGAAGTTCCTGCTTTGCCCACCCTCAGCGGATTGTGATCTTGCGCCAGACTGAGACAAAAAGGCGGCGATGGCCGCTTGCATGCTGCTTGGGTTGGCGTTGTAGCTGTCGTCCACCACTTCGATACCCGAGACGATATGAGAATTTCCTCGCCCGCTGGGCACGGAATCCCCGCTCAATGCCAGCCCCGAAGCCAATTCAAAATCTAAAAGTTTCATAGCGAGTAGACAGGCGCTGAGCGTCAGGGCCCGGTGAGCGCCGCCGCCGGGAACCTTGGCAACCAACGGTTCGCCGAAAAGAGACAATGACAGACGATCCCCCTGCAGATCATTTATTCGCGCGTGGCTGTCCACACCACTACCAAATTGGTAGCCGTCAACGGCCAGTTCGTCGTGTACAACTCGCAAACCGTTCTCGGGCAAGGTGGAAAAGATTTGGCTTTTTTCCTCAACCAAGGCCTGACGGGAAGCAAAGTTCTCAATATGGGCGTTTTGCACGTTAAGCAATATCGATAGGTCCGGTTGCACCATGGCCGTCAGTGGTCCGATTTCCCCCGGATTGCTGGTGCCAATTTCGAAAACCCACGCCGGGGCCTGCAGCCAAGCATTCGCCAATGACAGCGGCACACCAATGTGATTGTTGAAACTGCCCGGCGGCGCGTAGGCCTGCAATGCTTCAGCCAAGAAACTCTTAGCGGTAGTTTTGCCACTGCTGCCGGTAACGGCAATGACTGGGCCAGCCAGCCGGTCTCGGGCCGCCCTGCCCAGTTGCCAAAGGCCGTCATAGGTGTCGGCGACTTGATATTGCGGTATGTCCACATCTTGAAGATGGGAAACCAAAGCGCCCGCTGCTCCATTCTCCAGAGCATGTGCCAGATAGTCGTGGCCGTCAGTATCGCTGCGAGCGCTGGCTTTAAACCGCTCTCCGGGGTCGCCAGCCAAGGCGATAAAGAGGTCGCCGGGCTTCACTAAACGACTGTCTACAGCAACGCCAGAGATCGGCACAAGATTGTTACTAGCAGGCAACGGCTTTTTCCTGAGAACCGGGTTTGGGTACAAAGTGCTCAATTCTCGGTGTGACCAAGTCACCTGATTTTTCGGATCAATTACTGCCATTCCCCATAGTAGCGTGATTGTTCTTTAGAAACAGGAGGTTCGGGCTGGATTCGGGTGCCTCGCGATCCCCACGCCACGAGTTGCGCTGGGCCGTCTATATCGACCACGCCACAACCTAGGGTTTGTCTTAATTAACGTCTGGCAATATCGACAATGTCGCTTGGGTTTGTGTCTGCCGTAGCGGTAAGCTCTTTCACTTATTGCTGGAGATTTGCATGTCGGAACACACGCCTAAACAGGGCTTCTTTGCGCGATGGGGGCAACGCATTACGTCGTTTCGTAATTTCGTGGTCAACGCAGGTTTTTTAATTCTCCTTGTCGTAGTTGCTAGCGCATTGTTCAGCAGCCCTGAACGTGCGGAGATCACCGATGGCAGCGCCCTCTTTATCTCACCCATGGGCGTCTTGGTGGAGCAAGTAACCCCACCTGCCGATTGGCGGGATTTGCTGTTTCGTTCAGCTGACGAAGGTCTAATTGACATTGGTGAATTGATTGACGCCATTGATCTGGCCGCGGATGACACGCGGATTCGCCTGATCGTCCTGAATTTTGATCAGGTCGCTGGCATTTCTTCTGCTCAAGCCACGCGCATCGGTCAGGCCCTCCAAGGCTTTCGAGATCAAGGCAAAGAGGTGTTGGCCTATACCGAATACAGCGGTCAATTCCAGTATTTGACCACCAGCTATGCGGATAAGGTTTTTCTACACCCCATGGGTGCAGTGATGCTCACTGGGCTGGGCGGTGATCGCCTGTATTTCGCCGAGATGTTGGAAAAACTGAAGGTAAAAATGCATATATTCCGAGTGGGGGAGTACAAGTCTGCCATCGAGCCGTTTTCGCGCACCAACATGTCACCATTGGCTAGACAAGATTCTCAACGCTTGGTGGACGGGCTATGGCAGAGCATTACCCAGACCATTGCCAGCAACCGAGCGCTGCCTCAAACGGATGTTCTAGCCTTTGCCAACGACTACGACGTTTTGCTCGCGGCTGCGCAAGGCAATGGTGCCCAAGCTAGCTTGGATCAAAACTTGGTAGACGGATTGATGACAGCGTCGGCCTTCCGCGACTATGTTGGTGAACAGGTGGGTTGGCAGGACCAAATGCTCAACGGTGTTGATTACCAGTCCTATCTGATGCTCCGAGAAGGCGACATTGCGCCGGTTACTGCCCCTCAAGAAGCCATTGTCGGCGTATTGACGGCCCAAGGACCGATTGTTGAGTCCGGCCTCCCCAGCAGCGATGCAGCGGTGGCTGACGACTTGGTAGAGCAAATTCGCATGGCTCGAGACGATGCCGGCATCAAAGCCTTGGTTCTCAGGGTTGACTCGCCCGGGGGCAGCGCTTTTGCCTCGGAACGTATTCGTGAAGAGCTCGAGGCGTTTCAGTTCACCGGCAGACCTGTGGTGGCCTCCTTTGGCAGTGTCGCGGCGTCTGGCGGCTACTGGATTTCCGCCACTGCTGACGCAATTTTCGCTGAGCCCACCACAATCACCGGGTCCATTGGTATTTTCGGCCTAGTGCCTAATTTTGCCGACAGTCTGGATGCCATTGGCGTCAACGCTGACGGGGTGTCCAGTGCACCGTTGGCTCAGGGATTTAGTGTCGTTGGCGAATTCAGCCCTCAGGCCCAAAACATTCTGCAACTCTCGGTTGAACACGGCTATCGAGAATTCTTAGCCTTAGTGACTAGGGGACGACAACTACCGCTCACCGATGTTGAAACCATCGCGCAAGGACGTATTTGGAGCGGTATGGCGGCGAAAGAGATCGGCCTTGCGGATGAAATTGGCGGCCTCGACGACGCCCTGAAGCACGCGGCGGATTTGGCCGGATTAACCGAGTGGTCTACTCAAGATTTGTTGCCGCCCCTAGACCCTCAAAGTGTGTTGATGATGGAACTGATGCGGGCAACGGCCCTAGAACCCGTCAGAGCTCAATTGCGCGATGGGTTCGCACTAGGTTTTGCCGAACCGCTGCCTTGGCGTAGTCATTGGTTCAAAGCCCTGAGTGAAGATCTGAGTCGGCTTAACGTGTTTAACGACCCGAGGCATGTTTACGCCATGTGCTTGGCCTGTAGCCCTCACTAGTTGTTCAACTGCTCTTTCAAGTCAGGCTCGCCGGGGATGACGTCAGCCCTGTTCTGAGGCTTTGAGCTTGGCCCAATACTCTTGGGTCATTTGCTTTACCTCGACCCGCATCAAGAACATGCCCACCAAATTTGGCAACGTCATAAGCGCTACGGTCACCGCTGAGATCAGCCAGATTAATGAGGTATCGACAACGGTGGCAGCAAAGAAGCCCAACACGTAGAGACACCGATAGGGTAGAACCCATGACGTTCCCAGCAAGTAAGTGACCGCACGGTCTCCATAGTATGACCACGCAATGGCGGTGGAAAAGGCGAAAAGCGTCAGCCCGATGGTGACCAGCAGCCCGCCGGACTCACCCAAAAAGCTTTGTTCAAAGGCCTTTGCTGTTAACGGTACGGAATGCAGCAGGGATAAGCCATCCATCTGCAAACTGGTATCAACCAGACTGCCTTCTTCGATGGCCACGAAGCCACTGTAGGGCTGCCCGTCTTTGGTTATTTGAACCTGTTCTGCTACCGAGCGATTATGCAGCACGGTGACATTGGACAGATCCGGTGTGCCGGCAACAACCTGAATGGTGCCGCTGAAGGCACGCACAGGATCATTCGGCGGTGCGACCAAGTCCAAATGTGCTGACAGCTGGGCCACGTGCACCGGATCCTGATCACTGTAATGGCCTGCGACGATTTCTGTGTCTGTCTGGCTAAAGGGTGTGGGGTATTTTTCCTGCCAAACACCAGAAGACAAAATCACCAAGCCCGTCAGGGTGCAGATGATCAAAGTGTCGATAAAGGGCTCTAAAATCGCCACCATACCCTCGGCAACAGGCTCCTTGGTCTTCGCTGCGGCATGGGCGATGGGAGCGGAGCCCTGTCCTGCCTCGTTTGAATACAGGCCGCGATTCACGCCACGATTAAAGGCGTAGGCAAATGACGCTCCGAGAAAACCGCCTGCGGCAGCGGACCCGGTAAAGGCATAGGCGAAAACCGACGACAAGGCTGGCAGTACGTTGTCGATATTTGAAAAAATCACGGCAAAGGCTCCCACTGCGTAGAGCACACCCATAGTGGGGACCAATGTCGCAGAAACCGCCGCAATTCGTTTAACCCCGCCAATGATGACGAAACCCATCAGTCCGGCGAACACAGCGCCTGATATCCACGAGGCCACCCCAAAGGAGGTTTCGATGCCGGATGCCATGTTATTCGCCTGGGGCATGTTGCCTGAGCCGAATGAACTAACCACCGTGGCAATGGCAAAGAAGACCGCGAGCCACTTCATTCCGAGACCGTATTCCATGTAATACATCGGGCCACCGGCCATAAAGCCCTTGTCGTCCTGCTTTCGGTATTTGTGACTGATGGACACTTCGACAAACTTTGTTGTCATGCCCAGAAGTGCTGTCGCCCACATCCAAAACAGCGCTGCCGGTCCGCCTAAAAATATCGCGAAGGCCACACCGCCGATATTGCCGGTGCCAACAGTGCCGGATAAGGCCGTGGACAAAGCCTGAAAATGTGAGGTGTCGCCGGGATCGCTGTTGTCGGTATGACGCCCAAACAGCACCGACCAAGCGTGTTTGAAAAAACGTATTTGGGGAAAACCCAGATAAATCGTAAACAATAAGCCAATGCCAAGCAGCGCAATGGGGAAATAAGCAGCCCCTCCTAGCACACTGTCCAGTAAGGCAAAAAGGTCGGTGATCGCGGACATAGTTTCTCCGGAGTTATTGGCCAAATAAGGCGTTGTACATCACATCAAAGAGCCGGTTTTGCTCCATCACGCCGCCTACGGCTTGGGCGTTTACGCCAATGGCGAAGGCCGCCACATCCTCTCCGGCATGGGTCTCGGCAGCCAAGGGCACCATGCCAAGCTGCTGATAATCTGGATCTTGGGTATCAACGTCGCTGAGGTCTTGGGGCTGTTTGCGGTAACCCGGGCCATTGGCGTAGCTAAGCGTCGTATAGGGTTTGCCGGTCAGGTCTAATATGGGCTCGCCCTCAGTCATTTCCACAGTACCCAAGATTGGGTTACCCCGCCGGGGATAGCCGCTCATGGTCATGGTATGGCTGTGATCCGCAGTTACGATGATCAGGGTTTCTTCAAGGTCCACATTGTCGACCACCCATTGCACCGCCTGAGACAGCGCTACGGTATCGCCCAAGGCCCGATAGGCGTTGGTTAGGTGATGGGCATGGTCGATGCGCCCTGCTTCCACTAACAAAAAATAACCTTTGTCGTTTGCCGATAACTGTTTTACCGCAAGGGCCGTCATATCCCTTAGTGACGGTTCTTTGCCCGGATCCCGTGATCGGTCTGCATCGAATTTCATATGGGAAGGCTCGAACAGACCCATTAACTGTCCTTCGATGGGCTTTGCCCCTTCGCCCCACTTGGCCAGGGTGTCTCCATGCCAGGCAAATTGTCGGTTTGGGGCGCCTGCCAGCCACTGGTCGACGAGGTTTCGGCCATCGTCCCGCATACCTTGCAGGTGGGGATATTCCGGATCTGAGGCGTCACTTGGTAAAAACTCCCGCCGGCCGCCACCGAGAATTACATCAAGACCATCGCCCTGGGGCATTTCCACCAATTGTCTTGCGATATCCCTGCAGCCAGCGGCTTCGGCCTCGTCCGGGGTGCTGGTGCTACTTTCCCAGTTGCGGTTCGGGCTGTGGGCATAGGTGCCTGCCGGCGTGGCGTGGGTAATGCGAGCCGTCGAAACGACGCCAGTGGCCATACCGGCCTGCTCAGCCAGCTCGGCCAGTGTTGGTAACGTATTATCCAAGGCTGCGGCACAATCATCCCTAGCCACGGATGCATTTACACCCAACACGCCGATACGAGTTTTCTGTCCGGTTGTGATCGCGGTAATGGTACCCGCGCTGTCCGGTACCTGGGCATCGGTGTTGTAGGTTTTGATTAAGGCCACATGAGGAAAGCGATCGAAGGCTAGGTCATGCTCTTCGCCGGTGGCCCCTTGGGCTTGGCCTGCAAAAATTCTTGCCGCGGTGACCGTACTGATACCCATGCCATCGCCAAGAAAGAACACCACATTTTTGGCTTGGGCCATACCGCTGCCCAGAATAAGACTTGAAAGGAGCAGGATGCTCCCTAGGGAGCAGTTGAACGTGGGTGTATTCATATTAGGGTTCCTGTTTTATGCCTGACGGCTAACGCTTCGTAGCGTCACAAATTCCTCTGCCGCCGTGGGATGAATACCCACGGTGGCATCAAATTGGGCCTTGGTAGCACCAGCCACCATGGCGACGGCCAGTCCCTGCACTATTTCACCGGAATCCGGGCCTACCATGTGTATACCCAGCACTCGATCCGTGCTTCGGCGCACAATCATTTTCAACAACGTACGCTCATCCCGACCGGAAATGGTGTGCTTCATGGGTTTGAATTGAGACTCGTAAATGTCTAGATCGCCGGCGTAGTCTGCTGCAGCTTCGGCTTCGGTCAGGCCCACGGTGCCAATATTGGGCTGGCAAAAAACCGCGGTGGCGATGTTCTGATAATCCATCCGGCGCGTTGGGGCGTCGGTAAACAGGTTGCTGGACAAACACATGGCCTCTTCAATGGCCACCGGCGTTAACTGGATTTTGTCGGTTACATCGCCGATGGCGTAAATGTTGTCCACATTGGTCTGGTAGTCATCGTTGATGAGAATCTGGCCGTTATCGCCTAGGGCCACCCCGGCCTCCTCCAACCCAATGCCTTGGGTTTTTGGGCTGCGGCCGGTAGCGCACAACAGTGTGTCCGCGGCCATGGTCGTGCCGGAGGTCAGATCCAGCTGTAACGAACCGTCAGCCTGCTTGTGTATGGCCGTTACCTCGGTCTCAAAGAGCAGTTCCACACCTTTCTTTTCGATTTCATCTTTGACGAAACGGCGAATGGAATCATCGAAGCCCCGCAAAAACATCTCGCCGCGGTAGATCAACGTGGTTTTAGCACCAAGGCCGGCAAAGATCCCAGCGAATTCCACCGCAATATAACCACCGCCCACAACGGTTACGGTCTCGGGAAATTCCGGCAGATAGAACGCTTCGTTGGAACTGATGGCGTGTTCAATACCGGGGATATCGGGCATGACTGGCCAGCCCCCTGTGGCCACAAGAATGTAGCGAGCGGTAACGGTTTCATCGCCAACCTGAATGGTATGAGGGTCTAGCAAGCGTGCGTGGTGGTTGTAAAGAGTCACCCCCGCATCATCAAGTAAATTATTATAAATTCCATTCAATCGACTGATTTCTTTGGTTTTATTATCTCTAAGTGTTGGCCAGTCAAAAGTGCTGGGGGGAACATCCCAGCCGTAGTTTTTAGCGTCTTGGAAATCTTCGTGGAAGTGCGAACCGTATACAAAGAGCTTTTTTGGTACGCAGCCTACATTGACACAGGTACCACCAAGAAACATGGACTCAGCCACAGCGACTTTTGCCCCATAGCTGGCGGACATGCGGCTCGCACGCACGCCCCCGGATCCGGCCCCCAGAACAAACAAGTCGTAATCAAAATCCATTTTTAATTCCTAGCTGTGATCAAACCGACCCTGCCTCTGTTAGCGCCTCACTTTCAGAGTGTTGGCAAATTATCGGGGTGATCCTGAACGTATCGCGGGTCTGGAAATCCCAGTCTGAACAAGGCTCCGGAAAATAACCAGTGCCACGGGTACGAAGACAGGGATTTACCGCTCATCCATCGAGAATTGGGACATAAACAGTGACGGCATAGACAGTTAAGGCATGAATACTGTATAAATAAACAGTATTCGAGATTAATCCATCACTGCTATGCCAACCCAGTCGAGCTCAAATTTGTTGAACCACCCGCTGCTCTGGCGAGGTAAGGACCTGCTGAATCGATCAGGCATTAGCCACAACAGCCCCACGCTACCAAGCGGGCACCCAGAGTTGGATAGCCAGCTTCAAGGTGGCGGTTGGCCTCAACAAGGTTTAGTGGACTTGCTGTTGCCCCATGCGGGTATCGGCGAATTGCGGTTACTTTTGCCGGTTTTAGAAACCCTGACTCAAACAAGCTATGTGGTATGGATCAATCCACCCTTCATACCCTATGCCGCTGCCTTAGATGCTTTTGGCGTCAATCCCCGTAATTTGCTGCTAGTACAGACTCAAACCCATGAAGAGACTTTATGGAGCATGGAGCGTTGCTGTTTATCTGGAGGCTGTGCCGCAGTGCTGGCATGGCCAGAAGAGCGCAAGCTCAACATCAAGGAAACTCGGCGAGTTCAGTTAGCCGCACGCAGTGGCCACACGCTGGCGATATTTTTTCGCCCCATCGATGCCGTTGCGCGCTCCAGCTTGGCGGAATTACGACTGGCTCTGAGGCCAGTAGACAGCGTCGATGAACTTGCCGTAGACATCGTCAAACGTAAGGGTGGCTGGCCTATGCAAAATATTCGGCTTTCTCTCAACGTTACCCGCTATCAAGCAATGGAGTCACTGCATAAACAATTGGCGCTTTGGCAAAAGCTGGAGCATGAACAGGCCCAAGAACGCGCGCAAGGGCGTGTAAGGCAGCGCGCAACAGAACAAGAGATAAAACCAAAAACGAAACAAGAAACGGAACAGGCGGCATTACCCGTCGATGTTAGCTCGGCTATTACTGACGCCCAGCTATTCGCCGATTTCGCCTACGAACGTGGTCAATCAGAACACGACGCCTTGCCTACTAAACCCTTAGGTGGCCTGCATTAGCCCTAAAGCAAGGGAACCCTACACACCTGAATAGTTAACAGAGATAAAGCATCCGTTTCATCATGTCATCAGACCCAGTCCATACAACCAAAGCCGTCCAATCCGGCGACAGGAGCTCTTCGGCAAGAACTACCCTGCAAGGCGGTACTCAATGGCTGGCCCTGTACTTCCCAGCCTTGGCCTTAGATGTATTTCACCTGCAGGGGCTACCCGATTCACAGCCCCAAGTGGTCATAGATGAACAGCGTGTTAGCCACATTAATCCGGCAGCGGAAGCTGCTGGTATTTTGCCCGGCTGTACCTTGGCAACGGCCTACAGCATCAGTTCTGAACTGGCTTATTTCGAGCGCGACACCCGGCAGGAACAAGCACACCTTGCGGATCTGGCCCAGGCCTTGTATCGCTACAGCAGCATGGTCAGCCTAGAGCCACCGGACTGTATCGTGTTGGAAATTCGAGCCAGCCGTATGCTTTGGGGTGATGATGGTGTCATTAGTAATGATGCTCTAACCCTGTGTAAAGACATGGGGTATATGGCCATAGCGCGATGCGCAGCCACTCCTAAGGCAGCCATTGCCCTAGCTCGAGGGCAAAAAAAACGACTATTCGACGTACCTTTGTATGTCCTTGAACTGCTGGACCAAGGGTTTAGTCAGCGTAACTTAGAACGCTTGAGCAATATGGGTATCCATACCCTAGGACAACTCCTCCAGTTACCCCGCTCAGGGCTAGGAAAACGACTGGGACAGTGCTTGACCCAATACATTGGGCGCTTACAGGGTGAACTGCCGGATCCTCGACGAAATATCCGCCCCACGAGCCACTTTTGTCGTCAGCAGCATTTGCTCAAGCCCATCAACAGCAAGGGCGTTCTGTTGCACGGTCCTATGCCGTATTTGGCTAAGCAACTGGAACACTGGCTGATCGCCCACCAGCAAGGCTGCACGGCTTTGTGCTGGCATTTTGCGCCGTTCAAAGGTCAGGCAACGGAACTGTCGATACGTTTTGGCCAGGGGCGTCAGCGCCATCATGATATCTTAAAGTTCAGTGCTCTTAGGCTTGAAAGCATCGAATTGCCGGCGGAAGTACTCTCCATCAAGCTCGAAGTGACTCAGGCCCAACCTTGGTTAAATGACAATCGAGACCTGTTTGGCAACACGGCAAGCGCAACGCTAGCGGTCAGTGAGCTAGTGGACGAACTGACCAGCCGTTTAGGCATAAACGCTTGCTTCAACTTACAGTCCAGGCCTCAACATAGCCCGGAACGGGCTTGGCAGACCCATGCCGGACTCTCTCAACAAGCTCTCTCCTCACCTGAAGCGGACCCTGTCGCTACCAGCACACGCAGTGCGGCACTGCTGAGCGGACAGCGGCCCCTATGGCTGTTTCAAAAACCCCAGAAGGTACCAGCGCGGCATCTGCACTTGCTACAGGGGCCCGAGCGTTTGACTCAGCCACCGGCCTTGGCGTCTCCTGCTAATACAAGGCGTGGTTGGCATTATCGAGACTATTACGTCGCGCGGCACGTTCAGGGGGCCTTGTGTTGGGTGTATCAAACCGGCCAAGCGGGATCTGGGCCGGATCAGTCTGACACTTGGTATCTACACGGGTACTTTGCCTGATATGAGTCCAGACAACCCTCATCGACGATACTCAACATCTGCGGTCTCCACCCAAATACGCGATCAAGTGCCCCTATATCTTGGTAAGTATCTTGGTCAGCATTTTGGCAGCCCCGGCCGCCATATCCTGCCCATTCCCTACGCAGAACTTCATTGCATCAGTAACTACAGCTTTTTGCGGGGTGCTTCTCACCCAGAAGAACTGGTCCAACAAGCCAGTGAGATGGGCTATCAAGCCATCGCTATTACAGATGAATGCAGTTATTCCGGCCTGGTCAAGGCCCACAAAACAGCCAAGGCCTGTGGGATCAAGCTGATTTGCGGCGCAGAATTTATTTTGCAGGATCTGACTTTAGACAACGAGGCTATGCCCCCTTCCCGCCTGATTTTGCTGGCTAAAAACCGCCAGTCCTATGGTCAAATATCAAGCCTTATCAGTAAGTTACGAAGAAGATCAGAAAAAGGCTCTTATTATCTAGAGGGTGCGGATTTGCAGGTAGGCTTAAGCGATTGCCTAGCAATTTGGGTCTGTGAAGGCCAGCCAATTGAACAACTTAAGGTCATTGGCAGCGGGCTCAAAACCTTGTTGCCCCGCCTCTGGATTGGCCTCGGCCTCTTTCACGACGGCCAAGATCTAAGCAAAACCGCTAACGCCCTTACGCTCTCAACCAGCTTAAATCTGCCCATCGTGGCGGTAAACGACGTACATACGCATATCCCCCAGCGTCAACCGCTGCAAGACGTGGTAACTGCCATCCGCCTAAAAACCAACATTCAGGAACTTGGCTATCAAGGTTTTTGTAATGCCGAACGCACCTTGCGGCCCATTGATATCTTGCAACAGCTCTACCCTGAAGAAATGCTCAGGCAAACCATGGTTATTGCGGATCAATGCGAATTCAGCATGGATGAGCTTCGATATCAGTACCCCAAGGATCTGGTACCCCCTCACCTGACGCCAAGCGCCTATCTGCGTCAGCTGACCTATGATGGCGCTCGAGAGCGCTGGCCCAACGGCATTCCCGAAGACACGGTGACACTGATTGAAAAAGAGCTCGATCTGATTGCCCAGTTGCGCTACGAACACTATTTTTTAACCGTACAAGACATTGTGCAATTTGCCCGTAGCCAACATATTTTGTGCCAAGGTCGGGGTTCTGCAGCCAATTCCGCCGTGTGCTACTGCCTGTTCATTACCGAAGTCGATCCCGCACGCATGCACCTGCTATTCGAGCGCTTTGTTTCCATGGAGCGCCAAGAACCCCCGGATATCGATGTGGACTTTGAACACGAACGTCGTGAAGAGGTGATTCAATACATTTACAAACGCTATGGGCGCGACCGTGCGGCTCTAGCCGCCACGTTGATTACCTACCGCCCCCGCAGCGCGATTCGAGATGTGGGCAAGGCCGTTGGTCTTGATTTGGGGGTTCTGGATTTACTCTCGAAGTCCTTAGCTTGGTGGGATAAAAAGGACGTCTTGGACGAACGACTGCGCGGCATTGGCTTAGACCCCCAAAGCCCTCAAACACAGCAGTTTTTGCACTTCTTTGAGGCTATTTTGGGGTTTCCCCGGCACCTGTCCCAGCATGTGGGCGGTTTCGTGATTTCTGCTGGCCCCTTGGCACAGTTGGTGCCCGTTGAAAATGCCAGCATGCCGGATCGCACCGTGATTCAGTGGGATAAAGAAGACTTAGAAACTTTAGGCCTGTTGAAAATTGATGTGCTCGCCCTAGGCATGTTGACGGCGATTCGCAAAGCCTTAGCGTTGGCCCAGTTCAACAGCCCTGAGGCCCCACCTCTGACCATTCAGGATATTCCAGCAGAAGATCCAGATACTTACGCCATGCTCCAGCGTGGTGACAGCGTGGGGGTGTTTCAGGTGGAATCACGTGCACAGATGGCCATGTTGCCAAGACTCAAGCCCCATAATTTTTACGACTTGGTAATTGAGGTGGCCATTGTGCGACCTGGGCCCATTCAAGGCGACATGGTGCACCCCTATCTGCGGCGCCGGCAGGGGTTAGAACCTGTTAGCTATGCTAGTCCCGGCGTGCGGCGGGTATTGGAGCGCACACTAGGGATTCCTATTTTTCAAGAACAAGTTATCGAGCTGGCGATGGTTGCGGCAGGATTCAGCGCCGGCGAGGCAGACCAGCTTCGGCGTGCTATGGCGGCGTGGAAAAAACGTGGCGGCTTAGATCACTTTGAAGCAAAGCTGGTTAATGGCATGCGCGAACGCGGCCACAGCCAAGAGTTTGCCGAACGGATTTTCAATCAAATGAAGGGGTTTGGTGAATACGGTTTCCCAGAGTCCCATGCCGCCAGCTTTGCCTTGCTGGTATACATCTCGGCTTGGCTGAAATGCCATCGTGCCAGTGCATTCTACTGCGGATTACTTAATGCGTTGCCTATGGGCTTCTATTCCCCGTCTCAACTGGTACAGGACGCCCAGCGCCACGGCGTAGAAGTGCGGCCCTTGGATGTATGTATTAGTGCTTGGGATCATACCTTGGAGCCACCCACACGCGCAGGTGACGGGCCTGCAGTGCGCTTAGGACTGAGGATGATCAAGGGACTAAACGCTGAGGCCGCAGAACGCATTACTCAAGCACGACTGCGACAGCCCTTTAGCAACGCTCAAGAACTGGCTCGGAGAGCCAATTTAAACGATCAACAGCTAGGCTTTTTGGCACGCTCTGGCGCTCTTTCTCGGCTGGCCGGGCACCGCCATCAAGCCCATTGGGATGTCACTGGAATTGCTGCCCCACTGCCCTTGGAACAGCAAACCAACTCGTACGGTGCGGTGGCTAGGTCAAAACCACAGGATGCCGCCCTGTTGAACGCCCCTTCGGTGACCGAAGACATGTTTAACGATTACCGTTATACCGGCCTGACGCTTGGGCCTCACCCCATGACATTGTTGCGGGAGCACCCAGAACTCAAAGGATTCAAGCGAGCTACTGATTTGGAGTATTGCCGCACCGGACAAATGATTCGTATTGCCGGCGTGGTCACGGGCAGACAACGTCCGGGTACCGCCAGCGGCGTGGTATTTCTAACGCTGGAAGACGAAACCGGCAACACCAACATGGTGATTTGGGCTACGGTCATGGAGCGGTTTCGCGCCGTGTTGCTACAGGGCCAACTGCTGAAGTTTAAAGGCGTTGTTGAACGCGAAGGCCGGGTGATTCATGTGGTCGCCGGCCATGTGGAGAACGCCGGACACTTGCTGAACGATTCCGTTTCCGCCACCCGGACCTTTAAATCTCGAGATTTTCATTAGAACCCTGCCTTATCTTTACGCAGTTGATCACTTGAACGAGCTGTACATGCTCAAGTCCTATCCCGACCGCAAATTTGTTAAGGCGTCCCAGTCAATGGATAGATGTGAAGTAAGCCGAAATTTTTTGCACTGCAGCAAACACCAACAGACCTTGTAGTGACCTGACTGAACCAAACCGGGGACAGAGCTCGGTACCAGAGCCTGTGCGAAAAAGCCTTTTACACGATCCTTATAAAAAGACGTGCGAGCTTTTGGTTACATGATTTATCAGGCATCTGCGGCGCCTTTAGGAAAAGTAAAATAACTTATCTGTCCTATGAGGCTTACGACAGCTCCTCTTGCGAAACTTCATGGGCGTTCGATGTTCAGATAAATCGATAAGCGGTCCCTTATCGCTATAGGTTTTCCGCGCATTTCCACTATGAAAACCCAACATATACCACTAATTTCTTAGTGATAATTTTCCCAGTCTTTTTGTTCCAGGCCTTTGCGCAGCAACATTCAGAGTTTGAATATCGTTAGTTCCGATTAATCAGACCTTTAATCTCGTCGTATTGCTCATCCGACCCCAGCGCTTTTGTTTCTTCTGCGGATCGTTGTTTTAGTTTGTCTAGCGCTTGATCCACCTCGCCGGAGCTCAGGTTTTTCACTTGATTTTCAAGCGCCGTTTTAGCCTCATCAGGCATTTGATTTTTTAGCTCTTCCAAAGCCCCGCCTAAGTGGCTGTCACCCATGGGACTATCGTCGTTGACAACACTCGTCGTTTCATCGCTCGACGGAGCAGTCGGTGCCGGGTGCCCTTGCTCGACAACCGATTCACCCTCACCACTGCGATCGTCGTTCGACTTGCCGTCCGAACACCCAATACACGCCAGAACCAAAAAAACCGGCCAAAACCAAGAGCACTGTTTAGCGCCTTGGAACCGAAAATACACAGTGTTTTTCTTTAATGTCGCCAATGTGCCTCCTCCTTTGTTAGCCGAACAAATTAGCCTGCCAACGTTCTTGTTTGTGTCGTGAATCCAAGACTTTAAAGTACTGCCATGCCCGTACCATATTCGTCTAACATAACTGCAAGGTCGCGACTTGTGTCTGTCGGCGCTGCATCTTTATAACTTAAGGATGTATCGCCAAAGGTCAAAGTTGTGCCGTCTTCCATGACAATTGTGCCCTGGCCAAACTCGTATACACCGCTACCTGCCACTTGAGTTTGGCCGTTGGTATCCAGATGTACCGCAGCCACACCAAGATCGATCAGGGTTGTGAGTTCGTCCTCTGAACCGATACCGTCTTGGTTTCGGTCCTGCCAAACGTAAAACGCATCGAACTTTGCATCGGCGCGGGTCAGGGCGCCGTCTGCATTGGTATCAAATGCCCGTAGTCCCTCCAAGTCCGTAGTGGCTCCGGGGAGATAACCGGTAAAGACAAATTCTGCCCCTGAATCGATCAAACCGTTACCATTCGCGTCATAAGCGAGTAAGCCGTCATCAGGGTTGATCCAAGCGGAGAGGTGCTCGAATGTGCCATCTCCGTCCAGATCAAGTTGAAGGTTGGCCTGCTCGGCGTATTCAATACCGTCACCATCCAGGTCAATGACGATAGGCGGCACGGCTGCAGTGACTTCCAAAACGAAGGTATGTGCCGACGAGTTCCCCGCCAGGTCTGTCACCGTCACGGTAAGTGTGAACTGGTCAGCCGCTACCAAAGTAACGCCGGTTGCTACCGACAAAATGCCGGTGTCCGAGTCAAGCGCGAAGTTTTCAGCACCTGTGCCGCTAAGACGGTAGCTTACAGCGGTATCGTTGGCATTATTGCGGTTGTCTGCGGCGTTGAAATCAAAAATCTGTGCCCCGGCTACCGTACTGTCGGGCACCTGGAAGTTCGCTGCCGCGGTGGTGACATCGAGGTACGAATTCAAAACGCTTGTAACTGTCGGTCTGCTCGTGAGTACCCGCAAAATTGCTATCTCGCCGCTAAACGGGGTTGGATCGACTGTATTGGTACCGCCTGCGGCCCCGCTGCCGTGCACACCGCCCAACCCGCCCGCATCGTTATTGGCGAAACCTGAGTTCTTTAACGTGTTTGTTATTCCAAGTCTCACACCATTCACATAAGCCGTAATGTCCTCTCGCGAACTACCCGCGTTTTGATCGAATCCGAAAACAACCTGAACAAACTCGGCGCTCGGGTCGACTCCCGCGGTAATATAATCATAGGATCGCGATATGCCTGCTCCTGCAATGTAAATGTTTGTATCGTCAATCCAGAACACTAGCCCTAGGCTGTTATTACCGGTTTCAAAAATCACCTGGTTACCGGTCACCGGTCCGCTGGTCTTAAACCAAATCTCATAGGTTGAATCCCGGTTGCCGCGCCCGCTCGTCAACGCACCTGTGTTAGCGTTTTGGAGCGCAATGGCACCGTTGACGATATACGACTGCGTGATGCCCGGATGTGCGCTTTGTGGTGCTGTGTTCAGCATCATTGTTGTTGCAGGGTCCTCATCCAAGTCAGCAAAGACTGCGTTGCCAGTCTGGGAGTTCCACCGCCCGCTGTTGGCTGCGTCCTCTGCTGCGGCATTGAATTCCCATGCCAACGCTGTTTGGTCAAGGCGGTCGGGTAGCGTCATGAAATATGGGTTCACATTATCGTGGACAAACGTGCTGACAGCGTTAGTGGTATTGCCCTGCAGATCGGTAACAGTTGCGTCGATTTGCACAGTTGTCGCCAAGAAACTCTGAATGTCGATACTCTCGGCAGTCCACGTATTGTCAGCCTGCACCTCCGCTGTAAGTACCCGATTATCGCCTCCGGTGGAAATCGTAATCGTCACCATTTGGCCCGCTTCAATGCCCTCTACCGTGCCCGAGATGATCACATTGTCGTTTTCTGCTGCGCTGCTGATGCCATCGGCACCAATACCAACAAGGCTAGCTTCTGGATCAATGGTAATGCCCGCCGTTTTATCAATTGTGATGGTGCTGTCAAATACCGCTGTGTTCCCTACCAGGTCTTCTGAATTAGCTGTAACCGCTAAGCCGAAAAAATCGTCGGTCCCAGATAGGTCTATTGTGCCGCTGAAGCTCCCGTCGCCTTGAACCGAGGCCGTTGCCAACACGTTTCCCACCGCCACAGGGACCATCTGCCCAAACTCTATACCCGTCGTTGTGCCTGTAAAGGCAACCGTTTGGTACGGATCGTCTAATTGATTCACTAGGTCGTCGTCGGAAATCACTAGGGTGTCAATTCGCGCAATCGCGTCCTTTAGCAGATTTACCGAATATTCTGGAGCGGCATCACCCAAGAAATTCGTCACGTTTGCTGTTGCTGAATACACGCCATCGTCTTGAGCTTCTAGCGAGGATAAATCGATAACGCCGGAGAAGCTGCCACCCGAGACTTCGGTAGTACTTGAAATCCCGTTTACAAGTACGGTAACTAACTGCCCATCTTCAACATTCACCGTCGTACCGGCATACCCAGTCGTAGCGAGCGCCGGAATTAATGACGAGTCAATGAGTTGACCATCATTTATGGTGAACGACGAAATTACAGGCGGCGGTGCCGCAAGAGCCAGGTCGGCCTCAGCCACATTGGCCTGAATTTCTGCGACGCTGTCGGCACCTCCGGTATCTTCAGCCAAGATGAAGAGATTCACCGCTGCGAGATTGTCCTCGGTGACGCCGGTGATCCCCGCAGCTTCGTAGTCGGCCACGGTTAATGCAGCGGGGTCTACCCCATCGCCGTTGTTGTAGGCTTCGATCTTGGCCAGTGCCGCGTCGGCTTCTGCCACATCGGCCTGAATTTCTGCGACGGTGTCGGCACCGCCGGTATCCTCGGCCAAGATTGCGGCATTGACCGCCGCCAGGTTGTCTTCGGTAACGCCGGTGATGCCCGCAGCTTCGTAGTCGGCCACGGTTAACGCGGCGGGGTCTACCCCATCGCCGTTGTTGTAGGCTTCGATCTTGGCCAGTGCCGCGT
>JAYOVN010000026.1:21663-25896 GCA_038151515.1 Gammaproteobacteria bacterium
GCGGGGTCTACCCCATCGCCGTTGTTGTAGGCTTCGATCTTGGCCAGTGCCGCGTCGGCTTCTGCCACATCGGCCTGAATTTCTGCGACGCTGTCGGCACCTCCCGTATCTTCAGCCAAGATGAAGAGATTCACCGCTGCGAGATTGTCTTCGGTGACGCCGGTGATCCCCGCAGCTTCGTAGTCGGCCACGGTTAATGCAGCGGGGTCTACCCCATCGCCGTTGTTGTAGGCTTCGATCTTGGCCAAGGCGAGTTCATGATTAACGGCATCAATTAAAACCTGAATTTTTTCGACAGTATCTGCGCCACCTACGTCTTGAGCTAAAATGCTCGCGTTGACCAGAGCCAAATTGCCAGCATTAACACCTGTAACTCCTATTCCGTCAAAATCGGCAAGGGTTAACGGTGGTGGGGTCGTGCCGTCCCCGTTGTTATATACCTCGGCTAATAACAACGTTTCGTTGCTTATGATTTGGTCTACTAAAACCTGGATTTCTGGCGACGTATCGGCACCGCCGGTATCCTCGGCCAAGATTGCGGCATTGACCGCAGCTAGATTGTCTTGGCTAACACCGGTGATCCCCGCAGCTTCGTAGTCGGCCACGGTTAATGCAGCGGGGTCTACCCCATCGCCATTGTTGTACGCTTCGATGGTTGCTAAGGCCGCGTCAGCGAGAGGCACCTTGGCCTGAATCTCTGCTAATGAGTCTGCCCCACCCTCATTTTCGGCGAGAATGTGCGCGTTCACGGCAGCAAGGTTGTCCTCTGTGACGCCCTCGACACCAGCGTCGGCGTAGCATTGCACCGTGGGCGCAGTTGGCTCGTCCCCATCACCATTGTTAAAAGCTTCAATTTTGGCAATTGCGTCGACAATCTGCGACACCAATGTTTGTACTTCGGCCCGCGAATCGGCACCTCCTTCCGGTTGAGCTAACACGCGCGCATTTACGATGTCGAGTATGTCAGGTGTAACCCCAATAATACCGGCTTGGGCGTACACGCTAGCCGAAGGGGCCGATGGTTCTATACCGTCACCGTTATTGAAATCCTCGATCATTTTAAGCGCTTCTTCAATAAATCCGACCAGCGCCTGCACCTCTGCCCTTGTATCCGCGCCGGCAGGTTCTTGTGCTAGCACTCGGGTGTTGACCAAATCGAGATTGGCTGCCGTAACACCTGTAATTCCCGCGGCGGCATAATCTTCTACAGTTAGGGGCTGCGGTGAAAAGCCGTCGCCGTTGTTGTAGGCCTCGATTTTGCTCTGCGCTTCAATTATCACCTCTACTAGAGCCTGAACCTCTTCCTCGGTGTCTGCTCCCCCTTCGTTCTGAGCCAGCACTGCCTCATTAACTAATGCCAAATTGTCTTCACTGACACCGGTGATTCCCGCTGCTTCATAGTCGACCGCCGTCGGGGCTGGCGGGTTTGTACCGTCGCCGTTGTTATAGGCTTCAATTTTTGCCAATGACTGAGCTGCCAACAGAGTATCCACCAAGGCTTGCACTTCTTGCGGGGTATCTGCCCCGGCCGGGTCGCTAGCCAACACTCGCGCGTTCAACTGCTCAAGAAGCGCTTCGTTGACGCGGGTAATGCCTGCCGCTTCGTAATCCGCCACTGTTAGCGCGGCCGGCGTTTCGCCATCGCCATTGTTGTAGGCTTCGATTACATCCAGTGCGTCGTTTGCCAACGGTATTTTGGCTTGAATTTCCGGCAGGCTATCAACGTCTGATTCGTCTGCTGCTAGCACCTGAGCGTTCACAGCCGCGAGGTTGTCGTCGCTAACCCCAATAATGCCAGCGTTCGCATAGTCCTTGGGTGAAGGCGGTGGCGGTGTTGTTCCATCACCACTGCTAAATGCTGCGATTTTTGCAACGGCATCTATTATGCTGTCAACTAGCGCTTGGACTTCTGGCACGGTGTCTGCTCCGCCCTCAACCTGCGCAAGTACGCGCGCATTTAAGACAGCAAGGACTTCGTCGGTTACGCCGGTAATTCCTGCAGCGATGTAATCATCAACTGTGAGGGACTCAGGGGAACTGCCATCGCCGTTGTTGTACGCCTCGATTTTGGCCAGAGCCTCATCGTTTGCTGATTCAACATTCAACTGATCCTCTGCCTCAATTCGTTCTATATCTACCGTTTGCGAAGCCTGCGCTAAGTCCTGTCTTGTTGCTTCGCTTAACTCACCATCGTCTTGAATCTCTTGGCTGATCTTGTCGACGATTTCTTCAAGGTCTTGATCAGAGTCTTGCTCTACCGCTGAAAGCAGGGCTAACGCGATACCATAAGCATCCGGTGAGACAGGGCTGCCTTGGGCATCAACGATTAATGCAGGGATATCCTCAACCACGTTGCCCGATGGGATACCAAATGCCTCCGCAACCCTACTGTTGCTTTGATCCACGACTTCAGTCGAAAGGTCTTCGGCGCCCGTTGGTACGCCGTCCATAAATTCGACCCCTGCCAGAGAAGCAGCTATATGACTCAACGGTGTAATCGTCAGTTCAATCTGAGTATCTTCGGGCTCTACGGTGGTCAGAGCCAACAGATTGTTGTGAGTAACATCTCGCTCGGCGCTGGAACCTTCGTCAAAGAAATCTACCCCGTCGCCGCTATCGAGCAAACGTGCAACAACGACCCCTTCGTAGCCGCTAGCATCATAAAACCAAAACCTCCCTGTCTCCGGGTCAAAGGTGTTGCTGGTACCCAGCAAGGTGCCGTCAGCTCGGAAAAACTGGACAGTTAGTTCGACGTTGTCGTTTAGCACAGGCCCCAGAGCAACGGTTACGGCATAAGACACTACCTGATCAACATAAGCCTGAATTTCTGCGACGGTGTCGGCACCGCCGGTGTCCTCGGCCAAGATTGCGGCATTGACCGCCGCCAGATTGTCTTCGGTAATGCCGCTGATCCGTGCAGCTTCATAGTCGGCCACGGTTAATGCGGT
Organism: Gammaproteobacteria bacterium; assembly: GCA_038151515.1. GTDB lineage: Bacteria > Pseudomonadota > Gammaproteobacteria > Pseudomonadales > Azotimanducaceae > UBA4421. The sequence continues at coordinate 24,612 of JAYOVN010000026.1, forward strand.
GGGGTTTACCCCATCGCCGTTGTTGTAGGCTTCGATCTTGGCCAGTGCCGTGCTGCCGCCTGACGGGCCGTTGTTGCTGTCTTCAGTAATTGCTGCCACAACGCCGCCACCGATTAACAAGCTGGGTAAGCCAAGCCACCAGCCAATGCCGTCGTCGTCGTCGTCAGCTTCATCATCGACATGTACAAGCCCGAAGTGTGAGAAGCTATTACCCGCCTCTTCATACCGCCCTAGCCGCTGTTGAGATATTGTGTCCATCACGACAGACGTATCGACCACTGCCTCGTCTTTCACAGCAACCGATTCTTTTTTTACTTGGGCCTTACTAGTTATGGCTAATTCATTGTCATTTTCATCGGTTTTGGCGACTTTGGGGTCAGGATTGCCGATCAACGCACACTGTCCCTCATAGCACAGCGGCACATAGTTGACTAAAACAACGGTCCCTGCGTTGGGCAACCTTACATGGAGGTCTTTGCCTATCTCGGAAACTTTCAGATTTGTCACAACCGCATCACCCTGTTTTATCTGAAAGACGGTTCCAGCATGAACCGGCACATTCAAAAGCAGGTCTGGGCTATCCGAGAAAGTCGCGATTGTTGTCCCGCTACCATCTTTGTGTAGCGTTCCGGCAATCAATTCAAAAATAATAGGTTCACTTATATTCACAACATTGGTACTCATGTTCGTTGGTTTAACTAAACCATCTGGTCGTTTTTGATTGCCCTCATTCACGCTGACATTGCGTTACATTTGTTATTTGATGCGCGTTTATCCTCGCTATCTCGCTTTATGGCCATTGCTTACTTCTGAGCGGTAGCAATTTACAGACGAACGGTTGTGTATTGCCGGATCTGTCGCTACAGAGCGTTTTTTACGCGACAGGAAACATCAGCCCCCTGAGGAGGCATGTGATTCATAGGAAAGCGATGGTGAAAGGATAGGGGGTTGAGCCTGAGTGCGACGCTATCTCTCAGGGCTTGGAAGCATCGCCTAGGTAACGCAGGGTGGTAAACCCGAAAAACATTTCGTGCATGGTTTGCAGTCCAAAAAACACCGGCCGAGCCGGATCAGGGTTGCCCGGATTACGGTCGGAGTTATCCATGGCGCCTTCGGCAATGAGTTTAGAACCTGCGGGTAAAAACAGCGGTTCGTCCAAGCGATAGCTAAATTGCCAGTTAAAATCGTACTTAGGTACCGACAGCAACAGTTCAGAAGAACCGTCAGGATATTCGGCGGTATAGCTCATGTACTTGCCCCGAAAATGCATATGAGGTGTCATTTG
>JAYOVN010000027.1:0-23971 GCA_038151515.1 Gammaproteobacteria bacterium
CCGTGGACTTGGGCGTTGCCATGCAAATGAGCAACATCGCTAGGGACATACTGGAAGACGCCCAGCGCGGTCGGATCTACGTGCCCGCTGACCTACTGCCGAGCCCGGTGACCTGCCAAGGGTTGCTAACCGGGGATGAAGACCACCGACGCAGCGCCTACAAAGGCGCCCTTCGCCTGTTGAAAATAGCCGACGAGTACTACACCAGCGCCGCCATGGGCTACGGCTACCTGCCACGCTCGGTGCGCCATGCCATCAAGGTCGCCGCGCGACTCTATCAGGCCATCGGCGACAAGATCGTCGCCAATCCAGACGGCTACTGGCAGCAGCGCACGGTGGTTGCCCCAGAACACAAATGCCGGTTGATCGCCGATCTCTTTCTCCAGCGTTTGCGGGATGGCTCTAGCACCCTGCTTATTGGCAAGGTCGAACACCCGGACTATTTGCATCAAGCCCTAGATCAACGCCGTTTTACCGCCTGACCCCGATGCCCCAAACCAACGCCGGCTCAACCGACTTTGATGTTGTCATTCTCGGCGGAGGCATGTCCGGGTTGTCCCTAGCCTGTGCGATTGCCCAGGAAGAATGCTCTCATCCAGCCGCACAGAAAACTTCCCAGCTATCCCCAAAACAGACCCCGCCTCAAACATTGGTAATTGAGCCACGAAGCACCTATCGCCAGGACAAAACGTGGTGCTATTGGCAGCAGGAATCGACGCACTTTGATGACGCCATTACCCATCGCTGGCAGCAATGGACGGTGAGCCATGGCGGACAGACTCAATTGTGCAGCAGCGCCAAAAACCCCTACGTGCGAGTGGACAGCGGGCAGTTTTATCGTATTGCTCAGCAGATTCTGAGTGCTTCGCGCTCGGTGACTCTGAGTTTAGGGGAGCGGGCGGAATCGGTAGAAGCAGACAGCCAGGGTGTTTTCGTTAGCGGCACCGCCGGTGATCTGCGCGCTGGATTGGCCATCGACACCCGGCCCACACCCATCCCAGAGGGCGTGCTGCTGCAGCACTTTATGGGTTGGGAAATTCAGACCGATCATGATGTGTTTGACCCAAGTACCGTCACACTCATGGACTTTGCTCCGGCATCTAAGGACATTCACTTTTACTACGTCCTACCCTTTGACCGCCGGCGTGCGCTGGTAGAAACCACGCATTTCTCCATGACCCGATTAGACGAAGCAACATATACCTGTGAACTAAAGAACTATTTAAAAGAGCGCTATGGTTTGGATCATTGGCAAATCACGCGAACAGAACAAGGCGTGATTCCAATGCCCCGCCGGGCGCCGAGTCTCAAACACCGCGCACACCAGCGCATCATTCCCATGGGCCTGCACGCAGACACAACAAAGCCCTCAACAGGATATTGCTACCCTCACGCCCAAGACCAAGCCCGACGGCAAGCCCAAGCGCTGTCATCTGACGTCGGCGGCGTGCCCGCCAGCGCAAGGTCCGATCTGGGCCGCTGGTTCGATGCGGTTTTTATCGGTTTTTTAGAGCAGTACCCGGAACGAGCCGGGGCGACGTTTTTACGACTGTTTCAACAGGTTCCCAGCGATGTGTTAATCCGGTTCCTGACAGACAAGGCGCACATTGGCGACTACCTTCAGGTCATGCTCGCGCTGCCAAAAACCACATTTATCAAACAGGCATTCCGACATGTTAGTGGCGCTTAAGCCTTTTCGTGCTTTCCTGACGGCGTGTCTGTTGGTCAGCGCCCTTGTATTCATACTTGGCACCGCCCACACAGGCTTCATCGCCGGGCTGTGTCTGCTGATATTAGTCGCAGGCCTTCCTCACGGCGCTTTCGACCTGCATATCATGGCCCATCGCTATCAAGGCCAAGCCCTCGCTTTGGCCATTGGCGCCTATCTCGGCCTGATCGCGCTAACGATTTTGATCTGGCTATTGTTGCCGCAAGTGTTTCTCGTCGGTTTTCTTGCCTATTCCGCCTATCACTTTGGTGATTCGGACTGGCCTGAGGCCAGCCTTGGGCAAAAACTGGCTTGGGGCATATCCATCGTTGGGCTACCTTGCCTAATCGCTTCGAATCAGGTCGCCACTTTGTTTGAGACCATTACCGGCCTTGCGGACCTTAGCGGCTTCACTGCCATGGCCGGCTTACTAGCGATTCCCGCTGGCCTAGTGTCAGGCCTGTCTTGGATGATGCGCCGCCAATCTCAATCTGATCAGGATAGTCCGACCACGATTGCCAGCGGACTGCTGCTTCTATGCTACGCACTGGCTTGCGCCTTGAGCGGCCCCTTGGCGGCCTTTGCCTGCTACTTCGCCTGTCTGCACGGGCCATTTCATCTGAACCAGTGGCGGAAGCGAATCGCACCGCCGTCCAATTTTGGTATTTACACGCTGTCGGCGCTGGTCATTGGCTGTGTTGGTGCCTTCGCCGTTTGGCTACCTGCTGATGCAGCCCCTTCCGCCAGCACGTTAGGGGCGCTGGCAGCCCAGTTGGACAGTTCCGCCCTAAAGACGTCCGTCCTGGACGATTCTGTCCTACGCTATACCTTCGTGGCCCTAGCCGCTCTAACAGTGCCTCATATGACCCTGTTGATGCTGGCCAAAAGGTAGCCGCTAACTTGCAGGCGCGCTCAGACGAAACACTGCAAAACCGTCCTTGGCTTCTTCTAACGAGGGAAGACCCGCCACGATGTCGGGATAGTTAGGCCGATACTTATCCTTGTAGGCCGTCACAATATCCGCCAGATTTTCTGTGGTTCGATTGGCTTGCAAGGCGTAGGTATTGCCCTCTAGGCGCATAGAAACAGGTCCCTGCTCGCCGATCCGCTGCACCCAACCACTGTCCGCGTTGCCCACGACATAAATAATGCCTTCTACTTGAATGAGCCAGATGACGACCACCCGAGCAGGAGTCCCCGGCACCTTAAGCAAAATCTCGTTTACGCTAGCGGTATCCGGCCACTGGTCGGGGACTGGTGCTTCCTTACCCCCAATAAAAAATCCCGGCACTGGACCAATGGGTGCCACAAAAACAAACAACACGGCCAAAACCAGCAATGCTGACAATAGCTTGTTACGTAACGTCATGATTCCCCCTAACACTGAAAGTCGACGGCTTTGCCGCTGACCATCATGCGCCCTGCCGTCTTGAATGAAAACAGTGGCCCTTGACTTGAGAGTCGCGATGGCGATGCTTTAAAAGAGGCGCAATAGCAAAGAATAAAAGGCAGGCAACCATGACCGATCACAACTACTCCACGGCAAATTGGAACCAGCCACCCCATAACCGGCACAGCTTTCAGCATATGGCGGATCTGTTTTCCACGGCGAGTATCTACAAGGGGGATGGCCAAGCCAGTCCGCTGGAAAGCCAGCTTACGGATCTTAGTCAAATACCCTATCCAGTCGGGGGCGGCCGAACCGAGCCCCTTCAGCACTTTCTTGATACCACGTACACCGACGCCTTTTTGGTCTTGCAGCACGGCGTTATCCTGACCGAGGAATATCGCAACAACATGCAGGCCAATACCCCCCACCTGCTGAATTCCGTATCCAAGTCATTTGTCGGCATGGCTGCGGGCATTGCCGTTGAGGATGGCGCCTTAAATCCAAGCCAGCGGGTCAGCCATTACCTGCCCGAACTGAGCGATAGCGCCTTTCGCGATACCACCGTCGCCAACGCCTTGAACATGACGGCTGCCGTGGCCTACTCCGAAGACTACGACAGCCCCTTGGACGACTTTTGGCATGAAGCCGCCGTGGTGGGCTGGCGGCCTGATCTACAAGCCGCGGAGTCTCCCAAGTCGCTGTTGGAGTATTGCCAACGACGCAGTCAAACAGAGCAGCAAGAGGGCGAGCACTTCCACTACCGCACGGTACTCACCAATCTCTGCGCTGGCTTCATCGCCAAGGCCACTGGCACACCCTTTGTGGACTTTTTAACCCAGCGGCTTTGGCAGCCCTTGGGACCACAGGCCGACGCCAATGTGGTGATTGATCTCGTCGGGGCACCCTATATGGGCGCGGGCATGAGCGCTTGCGCTCGGGATCTGGCGCGATTTGGTGAAATGCTCAGACACGACGGCTATTACAATGGCAGCCAAATTGTGCCGGAAAGCTGGGTCAGGCAAACCCGTGGGGGCACGCCTGAGCTACAGCGCTTATTTGCTGCCAGCGACTACGGCCCCATGTTGCCCAGCGGCCACTACTGCAATCAGGTATGGGCGGACCCCGGCGCCAGCGAGATGCTCTGTATCGGCATTCACGGCCAGACCATCTACGTAAACCGCGACAAGCACTTGGTTTGCGTCAAACTGTCCTCCCAGCCGTCGCCGGCTGATCTAACCCTGTACGCAGCCACCTATCGAGCCCTGCGAGCCTTGGCTGACCAGCTTTAGCCGGCCAGTGCAAGCAGCCCTGCGCCCTTGGCCAGTGGAGGAATCTGAATGACCCGCACACCACCCAATTCTACCGATGTCGTGATCATTGGCGGAGGCATCATCGGTTGTTCCATTGCCTACCACCTGACTCAGCTTGGGGTCAGTGATGTGGTTCTACTGGAGCGCAAAAAACTCACTTCCGGCACCACTTGGCACGCGGCGGGCTTGGTCGCTCAACTACGCGCCTCACAAAATATGACGCGACTGGCGCAATATTCAGTGGAATTGTTTGCCGAGCTAGCCCATCAAACCGGACAGGAAACCGGCTATGTGCAAACCGGCTCCATGACCCTAGCCCTGCACCCGGAGCGCCTTGAAGAACTGAAGCGTCAAGCCACCATGGCCAATGCCTTTGGAGTCGACTGTGAACTCATCGATGCGGATTTTGTTCACCAACAGTGGCCGGAGATTGAAACAGGAGATCTTTGCGGCGGGGTTTACCTGCCCGGAGATGGTCAAACCAACCCCGTTGATACCACGCTGTCGCTGGCCAAGGGCGCTCGTCAGGGCGGCGCCGAGATCTACGAAGATACCTTGGTGGAACGTCTGGCCATTGAGTACGGCAAAGTCATTGGGGTTTATTTGCATGACGGCGAGTTGCTGCGGGCCAAGCAAGTAGTACTCGCTGGCGGCATGTGGTCTAGAGAATTTGCCGCCCAGCATGATATCCACCTGCCTTTGCACGCAGCCGAGCACTTTTATTTGGTGACCGAACCCCTGGCTGCCTTCGATAAAATGCGGCCCACCTTACGCGTGCCCGATGAACAGGCTTATTTCAAATTCGATGCAGGCAAGCTGCTGCTGGGTGCCTTCGAGTTACGGGCAAAGCCTTGGGGCATGGACGGTATTCCCGAGGACTTTTGCTTCGATGCCCTGCCCGATGATTTCAATCACTTTGAACCCATTCTGGAAACCGCCATCCGGCGCTTTCCAGAACTGGCCGATGCCGGAATCAATCTGTTTTTCAACGGCCCCGAAAGTTTTACCGTAGACGACCGGTACCTGTTAGGGCCTACCCCGGAAGTGGATAACCTATTTGTCGCCTGTGGTTTTAATTCTATCGGCATCCAGTCTTCAGGCGGAGCTGGCAAGGTGTTGGCTCAATGGATGCTAGACGGTCAACCGCCTATGGACTTGTGGGATGTGGATGTCCGTCGCACCTTTCCGTTTCAGAGTGAGCCAAGCTTTTTACGGGAACGCACAACCGAAACTCTGGGGCTGCTGTACGACATGCATTGGCCTCATCGCCAGTACGCCACCAGTCGCAATAGCCGCCTCAGTGTGCTCCACGAAAGTACACTCGCTCATGGTGCCGTCATGGGCGAACTGGCGGGTTGGGAGCGACCCAATTGGTACGCGCTGGATGAAGCAAGGGCCTACCAGTACACCTACGGCAAGCCCAATTGGTTCAACGCCTGCCAGCGGGAATGCGACGCGGTGGCAAATGACGTCGCGCTGTTCGATCAGTCCAGCTACCCGATTTTTTACGTTGAAGGCCGGGAGGCTCTCAACTGCCTACAGCACATTTGCGCTAACGATGTGGATGTCCCCGTGGGCAACATTGTCTACAGCCAATGGCTCAATGATGCTGGGGGCATCGAAGCCGATGTCACCATCACACGACTGGATAGCCAGTCCTACATGGTCGTCAGTGGGTGCGCGAGCGAACGCCGGGACTTATTTTGGCTGCGCAGGCACGGCAGCAGCTTCCAGTGCACGATCACTCAGACGCATGACACCGCCATCATTGGCGTTATGGGCCCGCGATCCAGTGAGCTTTTAGCCAACATTTGCCGCGCCCCTGAGCAAGTAGGCGGAATCGATTACTACACATCCGCAATTCTGGACGCTAGGAATATCGAGTTTCGCGCCAATCGCCTGAGCTATGTGGGTGAACGCGGATACGAACTATACGTATCGACGGATCAAGCAGCGGCGCTATGGCAGCACTTGGTCACCGCCGGCGAGCCACTAAATCTGCAACCCGCGGGCTTTCACGCCATGAACGCCTGCCGTATGGAAAAAGGCTACCGGCACTGGGGCGATGATATCCATGACCACATCACTCCACTGCAAGCGGGCTTAGGGTTTGCCGCGTCCCGGAGTAAAAGCGCCTATCTGGGTAAGGCTGCCATTGATCGTCAACGGGGCGCACAGAATAGAAGGCTGGTGAATTTGGCCATCGACTCGCCAAATCCGCCGTTTATGCTTCACGACGAGCCGGTTTTTCGAAACGGGGTCTTAGTGGGGTTGACCACATCGGCAGCGTGGGGACACCGGGTCGGTAAGAGCTTAGCCGTCGCAGACATCTCACATTCCGATGGCGTTACTGCTGACTGGATAAAACAAGGCCACTTCGAAGTAGAAGTGGCCTTGCAGCGCTACCCCATCACTGTGCAGCTCGGAGCCTTTTACGACCCAAGAGGTGAGCGCATGAAGGATGTCGAAGGTTTCTGAGTTAGGCACCCAAGACACCGGCCACCGCTGCTACCACAGGTCGTACTTTTGCAGCTCGGCACGCCCCACCACCATGTGGTGCACCTCGTCGGGACCATCGGCAAATCGCAGATGCCGCATATCTGTGTACATGGTAGCCAATGGGGTCCACTGGGAGATACCCGTGGCGCCGTGCATCTGAATCGCCGCGTCGATGATCTCGCACACTTTTTCCGGCACCATGGCTTTTACCGCGCTGACGTAGACTCTGGCCTCTTTGTTACCCAGTACATCCATGGCCTTGGCTGCCTGCAACACGGCCAAGCGCATGGCATTGATCTCAATGCGCGCTCTAGAGATTACCTCGATGTTCTTGCCTAGCTTGGCGATGGGCTTACCAAAGGCCACCCGGGTGCCTGAGCGTTTCACCATCAACTCCAGCGCTTTTTCTGCCTTACCGATGGAGCGCATGCAGTGGTGAATACGTCCAGGTCCCAGACGCACCTGAGAAATCTCGAAGCCGCGCCCTTCGCCTAGAAGAATGTTTTCTTTCGGCACTCGCACGTTGTTAAAACGAATGTGCATATGGCCTCTGGGAGCATGGTCTTCACCAAACACCTGCATCCCTTCCAAAATTTCGACACCCTCGGTATCCGTTGGGACCAGTATTTGGGACTGCTGGCGGCTTGGCGCCGCGTCCGGGCTGGTCTTGACCATGGTAATCATGATCTTGCAGCGCGGATCGCCGGCCCCACTGATGTAGTACTTTTCACCGTTGATGACCCAATCATCACCATCCAACACTGCTTGGGTGCTGATGTTTTTTGCGTCTGACGATGGCAGTGCCGGCTCGGTCATCGCATAAGCGGAGCGAATTTCGCCATTCAACAACGGCTTGAGCCACTGTTCCTTCTGCTCAGGGGTACCCACACGCTCCAGCACTTCCATGTTGCCGGTATCTGGCGCGCTGCAGTTCAGGGTTTCTGATGCCAGCGGCACTTTGCCTAGCTCTGCGGCGATGTAGGCATAATCCAGATTAGTCAGACCCTCGCCGGTGTCAGCATCGGGTAGGAAGAAATTCCAAAGGCCCGATTCCTTCGCCTTGTTTTTAGCCACCTCCAACAGCTCCAGCTGGCGCGGGTGCCAGCTCCAGCGATCGGTCTTTTCGTTGTTCAGGGCGTAAAACTCTTCAACGATGGGCTCAACGTTTTCAGCGATATGGCGCTGAACCGCGTCCATTAACGGCTGTGCCTCAGCAGACATGGCTAACTCGAACAGATCACTGTCCAAATCTACGGCGTCACTCATCCTTCCTCTCCAGTTGGTTTTGTTAGTCATTTTGTACCTGCTGTTCCACTCGGGAACAAGAGCCGGAGCAAGCTCCGGCACAATACAGAGCGCTGAATATACCGTCGTGCTACATTTGGTCGGTCCTAACTTTTATTCACATTCCTGGGGGGGAACATGATCGACTTTACAATTCCGGAAGAAACCAAGGCCATCCGCAACACAGTGCGAGCCTTCGTACAAAACGAGTGTCACCCAGCCGAAGAAACTTGCACCGCTGATAACTTTGACGAAACCCTCGCCGCCCTGCGCAGCAAGGCTCGAAGCCAAGGCCTGTGGTGTCCGTTTATTCCAACCGAACACGGCGGCATGGGCTTGCGGCCTCTGGCCAATGCCTTAGTGCAAATGGAGCTGGGCGAAAGTCATCTGGGGGCATTGTCTCTGAATACTCAGGGGCCAGACGATGCCACCATGCTGACCTTGCTGGAGCACGGAACAGACTTCCAAAAAGAAAAATTCTTGAAGCCGTTGCTCAATGGCGAAAAACGCATCTGTTATTCCATGACGGAGAAAGCCGCGGGCGCAGACGCGACGGGCATGCAAACCACCGCGGTTCTCGAGGGTGACGAATGGGTGCTCAATGGCGAAAAGTGGTTTAGCTCGTCGGCCAGCGTGGCAGACATCGCCGTGGTCATGGCCAAGACCGATCCGGATGCGCCCCGGCATGAACAGTACAGTACCTTCATTGTGGAGTTGCCGAATCCCGGCTATGAAATTGTGCGTAACATCGAAACCATGCAGCCTCACTCAGACCTTGGACTGAAGCTGGGTGGCAGCCATTCGGAGATCAAGATCGAGAATCTGCGGGTGCCCCGGGACAACATTCTGGGGGGGCAGGGTCAGGGCTTTAACATGGGCCAGCACCGCTTGGCCTATGGTCGCCTGAGACACGGCATGCACAACGTAGCCATGGCCCAACGGGCTTTGGATCTTGCGGCAAAACATGTGGTAAATCGCAGCACCTTCGGTGAGCGGCTGGCAGACCGCCAGGGCGTACGCTGGATGATGGCCGACTGTGCATCGGAAATTTACAAGGCTCGATTGATGCTGCTGCACATTGCCTATAAGGCGGAAAATGGCATGGATCTGCGCAACGAGAACGGTATCGCCAAGGTTTTTCTAGCCAACATGGTGCATCAGGTTGTGGATACCGCGCTGCAGCTTCACGGCGCCTTGGGCTATAGCCACGACACTCCGCTGGCTCGCTGGTACACGGGTATCCGATCTCAAAGATTGGTGGACGGCCCGGATGAGGTTCATCGCTGGCGCACCGGGGCCAACGTGATCAAGGCCTACGAGAAATACGGCACCACCGCGTCAGCCTGTGGCGGCGAACTATTCGACTAGCATTGAGACCACCGATCTAGCGGGGTATCTACTTCGTTAGATCGGGTCGTTCATTCATCTGCGCCGATAACCACTTAAACCTGCCCTAAGATCGCTCTGCTAGATCGCCTCTCTGGATAACCCCTTTAGTTGGCCACTTTGGAACGCTTCCGTTCAGTAATGCCAAGCGGCAGCGGGGGAATCGTGGCGGCACATTCCAGCAGTTTGCGAAGCCAGACGCCCCGAACACCAAGCGACCAACAGCACCCTCGCCATTTGCTCTGATTCTCAGTCCCATGTAGCGTCAACCTATTGTTAGCAGAGGATTGCGCTATGAAGCCTGTGACGTATTGGACCTTGGCCTTGTGCTGCCTGCTAAGTGCTTGCGGTGGCGGCGGCGGTGAAAGTAGCAACCCAGACTTCGGCCCAGAGTCAAACAACCCTCCTCAGATCGATCCAGTGGCCGGAACCTTTGGGGTGCCGGAAAACACGACAGCGGTAACAACCATTGCTGCCTCAGACCCTGACGGCGACAACATCACGCTTACCCTCTCGGGTCCCGATGGGGCGAGCTTCACGATCAGCTCCGATGGCGCCCTTGGCTTTCGCACCGCACCGGATTTTGAGACCCCGTCAGACAGCGATGGCGACAATCTCTACGAAGTCTCCATTGACGCATCGGATGGTACCGCCAGCGGCTCCTTGGGCGTGTTGGTCCAAGTGCAAAATGATGAGACCGACGATTTTCAGCTGACGGCGACCGGCTTTGCCACCGGCACTGACATCCCGCTGATTCACGCCTGCGCCAGTCTTGGCGGCAACAATTACTCGCCCCAGTTGAGTTGGCTCAACCCACCGGCAGATGTCAGCAGTTTCGCCTTGATCGTTGACGACGAAACCGCCCCCTGCGGCACCGATGCCAATGCCTGTGTGCACTGGAACCTGTTCAACATCGATGGGTCCATCAGCGCCCTGACAGAAGATGTGGATCCAAGCACCTTGGTGGACGCCAGCGGTTTCAGCAGCGCTGTGGAGGGTCTAACCTACGACGGAACCAACAACTATGAAGGTCCATGCCCACCCCCCGGTAATGCCCACACTTATACCTTCACGCTGTACGCACTAAACGCCGACCAGCCCACCATGACGCGACTGGATGCGTTGACCCGTAGCGAGTTTGAGGAAGCCTACACAGCCAATGTATTGGCTCAAGCGACGCTAACCGGCACGTTTTCACAATGATCCACCGAGGCCCAAGGGCGATGCCCACCGCCACGCGCTAGCGCGCTGGCCTTAGCATGGGGTGTACGGGCGGAGAACTCTCTTCTTGGATGCGTCCAATGACTTCGAATCCGTGCCGTTCGTACAACGAGATGTTCGCTGGATTAGAGGACTCCAGATAGGCGGGCAGGCCCTGTTCGTCGCAACGGGCCAGCGCATACTTCATCAACTCGGCACCCAAACCCCGTCCCTGATGATGTGGGTCCACACCGATCAGCGGCAGGTACCAACACGGTGTGTCGGGATGGTAGGACTGCATCGTCGCCAACACAGCGCCCACCTCTTCAAGGCGCTCCGGGGCAACCGCTTGAGCGAACAGATTGGCCATATTTGCATCGACCTCGTCATCGTCGTGACCCGGCGGTATCCAAAGTGCGACACCGGCAAAGTCGGCGGCCTGATACGCGCTGCCGGCGGCAAAAGCCGCACCACCGAAATTGTCAAAGGCGGCAGCGGCGAAGGTCAGATACGTATCTGCCTTGGGCATGATCCAGCGCAGTAGCGGATCTGCTGCAAACGCAGCTACGATTGTATTCAGCGCCACGCCACGATTCACCATGCCGACAACGTCGACGTCGGGCTTCTCACTCATTTTAGCTTCCTTGTTGTTGTTGATGTGGAACTGTCGCAGCGGGCGTTTCCTGCCTTTTGCCTTTATAAGTTCAGCTGCCAGCCATTGTCCTGCAGCCAGCGGCGCTTCATCCGGTATTGGGCGTCCACACGCTCAACCTCGGACCAAAACCGGGGGCTGTGATTCATTTCCAGCAAGTGACACAACTCATGAACCACGACGTAGTCCATGATGTGCATGGGCGCATGAATCAGCCGCCAGTTTAGCTGAATGCTCTGATCAGGCTTACAGCTACCCCAGCGTGCTTTGTAACTTTTTACCTCGATCCGGCTTGGACTGGCCCCAACTCGTTGTTTGTACACGTTGACGCACAGATGCAGTTCTTCCACCGCTCTGGCATATAGCCACTGCTCAACGATAGCTCGAAGTTGATCGGGTTCGCCTGCCATTGCACCCGGCGCTTCAACAATGAGTTCTTCGGCCTGCTGATAGATTCGAGTTTGCTCGGCGTCTTTTAGTATCAGTGTCAGTTGCCTACCCTGATACAGCACAGGACTGCCCTGATCCAGTTGTGCGCTGCGCTTGGCAGCGGCTGCAACCGCTTGGCGCTTTTCGGCGGCGGTTTTAAGCTTGGCTTCCACCCAATGGTTTTTTTCTGCAATCAAGCTACGAATATCGGACAGCGGCAGCTTCTCCGGCACCCTGACAGAGACACCATCGAGATCTACCTTGATTGCCGCACTCTTGCGCCGCTTCGAGCGAATGACGACCACTTCATAATTTGCAAACTTCAGTATTTCGGGCATCGCACTATTGTGAACAAAAACATCGTTGATGCGGTATGTTTTTGAGTCGAAAACCCTGACTGAGCTACGGTTTTGTATTTCGGCCAACTGGGTCTACATTAGGCCCCAAGGCAAACTAAATTTCGTGGTTTCCCAACGCGACAGATCACATGATTACATGGCTTGGCAAACACTGGCTGATACCCGCCCTGGCATGCTGCGCTGCTTTGGGCGGATGCGGCGGTGGTTCTAGCAGCGGCCCGCCCCTGGGGAATCTGAACCCCATGTCACCCACTAACCCTAGCGGCCCGGTAACACCCGGCACTGTGCTGAACTTTGCCGCGTCGGATCTGTATAAAGATTCCTGCGGCGCGCCCCGGATCAGTACAGCCCAAGACAGTTTTCCAGAAATACTTGGTCGCTTCGAAGATGAGGCCTATTGGCTACGCTCTTGGTCCTACGAAACCTATTTGTGGTACGACGAAATCAACTATGGTGACCCGGAGGACATAACTCCGTCCGCCCGAGGTGTCGCCGATTACTTTGACACCTTGGTCACACCAGAAACCACGCCAGCCGGCAACGCAAAGGATCGCTTCCATTACACCCGAGACACCGCCGAGTACGAAGCAGCGAGCCAACAGGGCATAACCTTTGGCTACGGCGCCTCTTACCGCTTGATTAGAGCCAGTCCGCCCCGGGAGTTGGTCATCGCCCTAGTGGAGGCGAATTCTCCCGCCGCCATTGCAGGACTTAGCCGAGGCACACGAATTCTGTCTGTGGACGGGGAAGATTTGATCAATGGGACAGACGTAGCAACGCTGAATAACGGACTTTTCCCAAGCCAAATCGGCGAGCAACACAGCTTCTTGGTACAAGACAGAGGTGCACCGGATCCTCGCACCGTGACCATGGCCTCAGCCCAAATCAGCGAAGACCCGGTGCCTATCACTCGCGTTATCTCTACGGATACGGGGAAGGTAGGTTACCTTTTGTTCAATCGACACATTCTTCCGGCAGAGCAAAGGCTGGTAGACGCGGTGCGCGCCTTGGAAGGTCAAAACATTACCGACCTGGTGCTGGACCTGCGCTACAACGGCGGCGGCTATCTGTATATCGCCAACCAACTGGCTTACATGATCGCCGGTTCAGGAGTTGCTGGTCAGACTTTTCGCACTCTGGAATTTAACAGCAAAAATCCCAACACCAACCCCATTACGGGGCAAGCCCTGCAACCGACGGCATTTCGCACCACCACCATCGAGGCCCAACCGTCGGACACCGCGCTGCCCACGTTGAACCTGCCCCAACCACGCGTTTTCGTTCTCACCACCGGCGCCACCTGTTCTGCGTCCGAGGCCTTGATCAACGGATTGCGAGGGGTCGGCGTTGAGGTTATTCAAATCGGCGACACGACCTGCGGCAAGCCTTACGGCTTCTACCCCCAAGACAATTGCGGCACTACGTATTTCACTACCCAATTCCGCACCGTCAACGCCTTGGGCTTCGGTGACTATCCCGATGGTTTTTCGCCAGCTAATAGCACCGGAACTTCCATTGGCGTTGCCCTGCCCGGCTGTCAAGCTGCCGAGGATTACTCACCCTTAGGCAGCGATGAAGATCCGTTGCTCTCGGCTGCCTTGCGTTATCGGGACAACCCCTCCGTGTGTCCTGATCCGGCTCAGTCAGTCATCAACAATGCCGATGGCGAATCCGTTGCTACCGGCACCTGGAATAACCGCTCTGGGGCTACGGGTTTACACCTGTCTTCGCCTGTCCTTCAAGACATGGTGATCCGGCTTTCGGCGGGCTAGCACCTGGCTGGGCATACCAGTGGCAGGGCAATCAACAACGTCAATTTCTGTGGCGTCTACCGATGGTTTATGCCACTGTCTTAGGTGTCGATTTGAGCACCATCAACCTTGGGGACCGGACGATGAAAACACCGAATAAGTCCATACTTCTGGTAGAAGACCATCAGGAACTGGCCGAAACCGTCGGCGCCTATCTTGAAGCCAGCGGCTACATTGTCGACTACGCCAGTGACGGTTTAACCGCCATGCACTTGGGCGTTACCAATATCTACGAGGCCATTGTTCTCGATGTGATGCTACCCGGTGTGGACGGTCTCACCGTCTGTCAACGATTGCGGAACGATGCCAACGTCACCACGCCCATCATCATGCTCACCGCCCGGGATCAACTCAGCGATAAGCTACAGGGCTTTGAATCTGGGGCCGATGATTATCTGATCAAACCCTTTGACATGCCTGAACTGGAGGCGCGCCTAGAAGCGGTGATTCGCCGCAGCCAGCACCTAGAGAAGGAATATCATGTTGGCGGTCTGACGTTGAACTTAGACACTATGGAAGTGGTTCGCGACGAACAAACGCTGACCTTGTCTCGGACTTTGTTCAACATCCTGCATGTACTGATTCGAGAGTCACCCAAGGTGGTTACCCGGGCCTCTTTGGAACGGGAGCTTTGGGGCGATGAGCCACCAGACAGCGACACCCTGCGCAGTCACATTTATAACCTGCGTCGGATCATCGACAGGCCCTTCGAAGAGCCACTGCTGCAAACCCGGCAAGGCCAGGGCTATTGCTTGCGGAAAGCATCTTCGGAATAGCAAAGCTGCTGACATCCGGGATGTCCGAAACAGGTCGACATCCAACAAAGGCGCCAAAAACGCCTTTCTTTGGTTGACAAAAAATCGACATCCGCCCGCGTACTCTCGTTACGTTGCATTGACGTAGCCCTGCCGAGCCCAACGCTTTTGCCGTTTCACACTGTCTTGCTGTGGCGCTTGAGCCGCGGCATATCCTTGGTGATCCCATAACATACCGGACGTGTTTCATGCCCCAGCATTTGGTTTGGTTTCGATCCGACCTTCGTACTCTCGATAATCCCGCCCTGTTTGCGGCCTCTCAACAGGGCAACGTCACCGGGCTGTTTTTGCTAACGCCTGAACAATGGCGAATTCACGGGATCTCCGACTATAAAATCGCGTTCATGCTGCGCAGCATCGACGTTGCCTGCCAGCACCTAGCGAAACTGGGCATCGAAACCCAGATTGTCTTGAGCAGCGATTTTAAAGACGCGCCAGCCAAGGTGCTTGCAGCAGCCAAGTCGATTAATGCGACCAAGGTGTTTTGGAACGACGAGGTCGCCATTGACGAGCAGCGGCGGGATACGCGGGTAACGAGCGTGTTGGCGGATGCAGGCATCGCGGTAGAGCGACACCAGGGTTTTACCTGTTTGCCACCGGGAAGCGTGCGCAAACCAGACGGGACACCCTATTCGGTATTCACGCCATTCAAAAAACGCTGGTTCGCCCATTGCATCGACCGTGGCATTCACTGTTTGCCTAGGCCCAAGCCCCAAGGCTCTCCAGTTGCCGGGGCCTTAGCGCCAGATGTTGTTGATGGCGTCTCCAAGTCTTTTGGCGAAGATCTATGGCCTAGTGGCGAAACCAACGCACTTACAATCCTCAAAGAGTTTGCTGCCCAGAAGATCCGGGACTATGAAAGCGAAAGAGATCTTCCAGATTTACACGGCACCAGTCAGCTGTCACCGCATCTTGCAGTGGGGACGATCTCGGCCAATCAATGTTTGGAAGCCGCTTATCGACACAACGATCACCGACTATTCGGCGGCAACCCGGGGGCCGATACTTGGATAAGCGAACTCGTGTGGCGAGAGTTCTATAACCACATATTGGCGGAACATCCGCTACTTGCCATGGGCCATGCCTTTAAAAAAGAAACCGATGCCCTGCCCTGGAATCAAAGCAAGGAACAATTGGAGCGCTGGCAACAAGGCGAAACCGGTTTTCCGTTCGTTGATGCCGGCATGCGCCAGCTCAACGCCACAGGCTGGATGCACAATCGACTGCGCATGGTCACCGCTCAATTCCTAGCCAAGCACCTGTTTTTGGACTGGCGCTTGGGTGAGTCCTATTTCATGGCTCGATTAGTAGATGGCGACTTTGCTGCGAACAATGGCGGCTGGCAGTGGAGTGCCTCGACCGGTACCGACGCGGTGCCCTACTTTCGAATCTTTAACCCGATCCGGCAGGCTGAGCGATTTGACCCCAACGGTAGCTTTGTCAGACGCATGATTCCTGAACTGGCCGGGGCGGACAAAAAGCAGGTGCTCGAACCGTGGAAGTACGGTGGTGTAGAAGGCTATCCGGCGCCAATGATTGATTTGAGCGCGGCCCGAGATCAGACCCTAGCCGTGTGGAAACTCGCCAGATCCTAGCGCCCTAAGTATCGTTAACTGTCAAAAAACTCGATAGTGACTTCGGTGCCCTGACCTACGTTGCTTTGCACATGAATAGGCCAATCGAACTGATGCACTAGACGTCGCACGATGGACAAGCCTAACCCGTGCCCCATGCTGGTGGCCCGACTGCGTTCGCCGCGATAGAACGGTTCGAAGGCATGCTGCAACTCTTCGGGACTCATACCAATTCCCGTGTCGATTACGCTGATGGCGTTTTTCGTAATTCGTACCACCACGGAGCCTTGCTGTGTGTAGTTAATGGCGTTGCGCAGCAGATTAATTAACACGATTTGAATGACCCGAACGGGCGCTTTCACCCAGAGTTGAGCTTGATCGTCGACGGTCAATTCCAACCCTCGTTCTTCGGCCAGCCCAGACACTTGCTCAACAAATCCGGGCACTAGCTCATTAAGGCAGCGAAGCTCGTCGATGCGCTCCACTTCCTCGCCCCGAGCCAGCAACAGTAACGTTTCGATCAGTCCTTCCATGTCGTCGACGGTCCGACGCATGCGAGCAAAGGCTTTGACGTCGTCTTCCGAACGATCCGCTTTACGCTGCAGCAAATCGAGAGAGCCCTTGAACACGGCAATGGGAGTACGCAGCTCATGGCTGGCATCTCGGGTAAAGATACGCTCGCGCTCGATAAAGGTATCTAGGCGCTCGGCAAAGCTGTCGATGGCATCGATCATCACGTCTACCTCAGCATTCGCCAGGGCACGCAGATCACTCAGGTCCACTGCGGGCTGGTTGTAGCCGCCAAACCGAAAATCTTCCAGATAGTCTGCGAGCTTGACGATGGGGGATATGGCGCGGTGGGACAGGCGGTAGGTTAAAAAAGAAAAGCCATAGACCATGAGCAAGGCCAAGGACAGGGGCATAATGCCAAAATAAAAAGCTAGCTGGGATACGTCTTCGCTGGCGAAAATCAGGTAGAGGATCGGGCCTTCGCCGGGGGTTTGCTGGCTAACATAAAGAGTGGGTGTGGTGTCGCCTATGGCGACTCGTCCCATGAACCCTGGCGACTGTTGCAACGCCTCGGGCGGCAAACCCTCAGCCTCATCCAACTGCTCAGATGAACTAACGGCATCGTCGTTAACCAAATAACCGCGCAAGTTCGCGGTATTCGGCAGAGGCTGGTTGTGATCGTTTTCGTGAAGCTGCCAATAGTGCGCGGCTTCGTTTTCCAAGGCCTCGGTAATCAGGAAGTCTTCGATAATGGAGTTGGTTATGTAGATCCCCGCAGCGACTGCAGCGCTGATCAACACGACCTGCAATGCCACCACCCGGCCTAGCTTAGTTATGAGCTTGGTTCGTCGAATCTTCACGCAGCTTTCCTAAAAGATATTGGCCTACCGACAGGCTAGCCCCATTGCAGAGACCGATCATGACATAAGCCCTAAACAGAGGTTAGCTGTGTTTTCGCTCTGGTAAAAACAATGAAAAACAGCGCGACCCACACCACGGCTAGAATGACCATCCCCTCCAAGGAAGGTATCACTACCGCGCCAAAGCGTTCTCCTGTTAAGTAGGACAGAGGCGAACCACATCCCACCAAAAGCGCGCCAAATAATGGCCGAGTCACCAAAAAATACAGACTGTGTCGAATGCTCAGCCCTACCGCCAGCCAGAGCATGATGATCCACGAAGGCGCTAAGGTTATACCCAAGGGAAGCGTTATTGCCGCTTCGCCATAGTCCAAGATCCCCGTGTACATCCAAAGAGTATCTAGACAAAGACCGATGGATCCCAGCAGCAGCACGAACGGAAGATCCTGAGCAAACTCTCGACGCCAAATACTCAGGGCAAACATGCAGGCAAGTGCAGCGGCACCATAGGTCGCCCCTCCGATGACACAGCATAGCCATGCTGCCTTCATCATCAGAGCATTGACGACCTTGTAGCCCCCCGGGCCGGAAAGAAATTTGATCAACGTGTTAGGCCCCTAACCACCTTGCTGTTGATCGGCACTGTCAAGATCCGCCGAATAACCGGGCGCTGAGACCGCAACAGATCTACCGCTGGCCAGCTCAGGCAAGCGCGCGAGAACATGATCCGCGGCATCTACGCCGCTGCGAAAACCGTCTTCATGACCGCCCATGCCCCAATACGCACCACAGTAGAACGTGCGTTGGATGCCGCTAATTTCCGCGCGCCGCTGTTGAGCCTGATAAGCGTGGGCGTCCAGTACTGGGTGCCGGTAGGTACGCTCGGTCCAAATACGCTTGGGTTTTTGCAGAGGATTCAGCGTGATGAAGAATTGGGGTCCTTTGATACCTTGAACTCGGTTCATCCAATACGTGGTCTCCGAGCGACCGGTGTCTTCGTCGATGCGCGCATTCCAACTCGACCAGTTCTGTGGGTCTCTGGGCATATAGGTGGCGTCGCTATGAAGAATGACCTGATTGTCCACGTAGCGAACTGCACCAAGAACTTCCTGTTCTGTTTTCGACGGAGCCGTTAATGCGTCGAGAGCTTGATCACTGTGACAGGCCATTACCACCGCATCGAACTGCATAGACTCGGTGTCAGTCTCGATAGTCACTCCATCGCCCTGTCTGTTTACCCGACGCACTTGTGCACTGCACCGAATGTCTCCGGGAAACTGCTGAGCAAACACCTCTAAATACTGGGATGCGCCTCCGCTGACCACCTGCCAAAGAGACTGGGCAGGATGTTGGAAAATTTTCTGGTTCTGCACAATGGAGGCCAAATGCTGTAGAGGCGTGTCCAAGGCGCTGGCTTGGCTTTGTGCCCAAAGGGCTGCGCACAAAGGTGCCATGTGCCGCTGCACAAAGCGCTGGCTGTAATTGTTTTCGCGAAAGTAGTCGCCAGCGCTTACGGAACCTAAATGTTCTGCTGCTTGGGACGCCTCCATATGAAAGCGCTGCCAATCCCAGAGCAAACGCCAGTGGGTGGGCGAGAACATAAGCTGACTGGAGGAGAAAAAGGTGCGCCACCCTATGGTGCTGTATTCCAGGTCTTCGTGATCTGCTCGCACACTGAACGTCATATCCGTGCGCTGGGTTGGTACGCCGATTTGCGCCAACCACTGGCAAAAACTGGCGTGCCCGGATGGATGGAAAGCGACGAAACCGGTGTCGATGGTATAGACCTTGTCCTCCACCCAGACCGAATGTGAATCCGTGTGTCCGCCCAAACGACGCTGGGCTTCGAATAGCGTCACGTCCACGGACCGCGCCAAACGGTGAGCCGCGGCGACACCGGAAATGCCTCCACCAACTACGGCTACCCGTCGGCGCTGGGGCGCACCGGTACCTCTGTTTTGCGGATCATTCATGAACCTGTTCTCTGTGACTTACCTGCTATATGAGTCATCCCAGAGCAAGCAGGCTTCGACCTTGGTCAGAGAGTCTGCGGTACGCACTCGGGTTCGTGCCGCATCTCTCGCACAGAAGGAGAATCAATCTCAGCTAAGGGAGCTGTGAGGGCGACATCTTTTACCATTCAACGTGAAGTGGTCGTGAAGCAGCTATTGAAGGGGTATTCACCCGATCTTCACGACGACATCACTAATCTGGCGCCATGAAATTCGCGCCACTGACAATTATCGTTAGTCTAGCACTGCTCGGTTGTGCTTCTGGCCAGCGAACTATGCCCGGATACCCGGAGGTATACCGCTTGGCGCTAAACGAATTCCAGGGCACCAACGACGTAGCCGACCAGAGTATCGAAGAGTTCAGCGCTTTCTTATCCAACCTCGGCGCTGCTGATTCTGCCCAGCGGGCCGCTCAGCTTTACGCTCCGACATTGCACTTCAGCGATTCGCTCATGCACACCCGAGATCGAGACGACGTGGTCACCCATTTTCAAGGCCTCGTGGACGCCGAGACCCAAGTCCAAGTGCAAATGCTGCAAACCTTGGTTTCCGGGCCGGATGTGTACTTGGTTTGGTCCATGCAGTCTCAGTTCACTCCGGTAAGAAAAACCGTTACCAGCGACAGCATCGGTATTACCCACTTGCGCTTCAATCAGCAAGGACAGGTCATCATGCATCAGGACTTCTGGGACACCGGCCAAGGGTTCTATCAGCATGTGCCCGTTTTGGGCCGTGTAATTCGCAGCATCAACAACCGTTTTGTTCCAGAGGAGTCCGCACCATGATTTCCGCATTAGTTACCGCCGCTGTTGCCCTAGCTCTGCAGGGTACACTGGCTTGGTATCTTGCCACCCGTTTTCACCGCGCCAGCATCGCTGATATTTTCTGGCCTCTGCATCATTTGCTGGCTGGACTTATTTGGTTACTGCTCATTCCCACAAGCCAAACCTTGGGCGCTATATTCGCGTTTACGTTACTGACCTTCTGGGCGGTGCGGTTGGCCACGCACTTAAGCGTTCGCCAAGTGGGTGCTCCTGAGGATCATCGTTATACCGCGGTGCGAGACGGGCGGGGCGAGTCATTTGCGCGGACTAGCCTGTATCTGATTTTCATTCCACAAAGCCTTATGGCTTGGTTCATGTCCTTGGCCTTGATACCCGTTCTAACGGTGCCTCAGTGGTCATGGCTCGCCTACCTTGGTCTTGCCATGGCATCGGTTGGCTTGGTCTGGCAAATCGCTGCTGACCTACAGCTGACCGCGTTCCTGAAACATGCCCAACCCACCCACGTACTAAGCACAGGGTTATGGTCCCTATCACGGCATCCCAACTATTTTGGCGAATGGCTCTTCTGGCTGGGTTTTTGCGTCAGCGCCTTTAGTCTCATGGAAATTCTGGCCCTGCTGGCCTTCGTGCCCATGGTGTTGCTGAGCTATCTGCTGATGCGATTTACCGGCGTACAGCGCACCGAAACAGGTATCGAGGCTCGTCGACCGGACTATCAAAGCTACCAGCAAAGCACCCCAGGGTTTTTCCCCAAGCTGCCCGGCAGGGGGATGATCAACATGCCCGACGGCGATCTAGTACTGGACACGGCCAAGGCTAGTTACCGACTTTTGAGACAACGGTTGGGCTGGTGGTCTGTGCTGCTGTGCATTGGCTTCGGCATGAATCTGGGCATTCATGAAACTGCCCAAGCCAGCGAGCAGACAAGCAACGAGCAAACTTGGCTGTTTGACGTGCGCATCGACGGCAAAGACGTCGGATTCCACGAATTCGTTACCACTCAAGGCCCCTCGGGTTTTGACATCACCGCCCGCGCCAAATTCCGCTACCGCCTGTTGGGCGTGACCCTGTTTTCCTACGATCACGAAGTGCGCGAGCAATATGACGCGGACATGTGCCTTGTCACTATTGAAAGTGAGACCAAGACCAACAATAAAGTGCAGCGCTTGACGGGCATGCTGACCGACGACGGCTACGCCATGCGAGCGACCGTAGATCCCGATGCCAATACCGAGATGGTAGTGGACCAAGCCTGCTTGATGACCTTTGCTTATTGGTCGCCCAAGCTACTGACGCGCCAGCAATTGCTGAACGGTCAGACCGGCCAGATCGTAGACGTCGCCATAGGGCCGGTTACTGCTTCCGATGCCAACCAGAATCCGAATCAGTACTTTCTGAAAGGCGATAAAATGGACATTACCTTAGGCTTTGGACAAGACGGGCAGTGGCGCTCGCTGAACTCCAATCTCCCCAACGGGCGCGAGCTGACCTACCACTTACGTCGTGGCCCGCTGATGGCGGCCACCAACCACTGAGCTGGGAGACGCCTAAGTTAGCTCTCCGCGCCCTCTCCCGAGCGGATCAACGCGCCCTCATCCCGCTGCAGCACACCTTGTTGAGTGAAGGCGGCAACCGCTTCGGCGCTGTGACCTAGCCATTCTCCTAGTACATCCTCATTGTGCTCACCCCGGTGCGGGGCAGGACCCCGAACACCACTGCTGGCATCGGAAAAACGATAGGGAGATTGGGTGAGCGGACGGGTGCCGCCGGCACGGTCATCCATTTGCACGATGGCGCCTCGAGCCACCAACGTAGGTTGCTCTACCACATTATCGGGCTGCCGAACCTTGCCCCAGGCTAGGTTCATGGTATGCATGGCCTTTTCAACCTGATCCCAGCTCTCTAGCCCCGACATATATTCAGCAACAATGGCTCTGCGAGTGCTGATTTTTTCTGCCAACGGCATGTCCTTAGTTGTCGGGTCATTGATGCCCATCAGCTTGGTCAACTGCATCCACAGAAAGCGAAAATCTGCCGAGAGCAAAATAGGCCCAGCACCGGTAGGCCAGACATCGTTGGGCAGAGCCGCAGTATCTTCAGAGTCCTCCATGGCGTAATGCACCTGATCGTCGGTGGCAAAGGTCGCATCGATCATAGCGATGTCGATATGCTGCCCCTTACCGGTGCGCTGGCGCATGATGACCGCAGACAGCAGACCCACCAGCCCATGCAGGCTGGCGTTGGTATCGGCTACAGACAGCGGCAGATCCGATACCCGAATGCCTTGCCGATTGGCCTGACGCTGCATCAATCCTGCTTCGGCGTGAATGATGGGGGCGTAGGCAGGACGATGAGACTCCGGGCCGCCCTGACCAAAACCGGATATAGACAGCATGATTAATCCGGGGTTTACGGCTTGCAGCGTCTCATAACCAAGGCCCAGCCTCGGCATCACATCTGGGCGGTAGTTCTCGATGAGGATATCCGCTTCAGCCACCAAGGACTTCACAAGATCCACCGCGCCGGGAGCACGCAGATCCATGCAGATATTGCGCTTACCCGCATTCTGCTGGTGATAGTACCCGGGTAGGTCCGCCACCACGCGGCCCCACAGGCGAGTGACGTCGCCATCTGGCGGCTCAATCTTGACCACATCTGCACCAAGGTCGCTGAGCAAGCGTCCGGCAAACGGGCCGGCCAGCACCCGCGAGAAATCCAGCACTTTTAAGCCGTACAGTGGGTACTGGGCGTCTGGTTTTACTGTGGTCATTTCCCCATTCCTCAAATAACTCCAAGCCCTTATGCTCTCACGACCAGTGCCAAAATAGGGAGGAACTGTGGCGAAAAATCACCCATCAAAAAACAGCGGGTTTCCGGGCGAACCGGCCCTGCTGAAAGACACCCAAGCCTATAAAGGGACACTGGACGAGCTGGGGTGGGCCAACGGATCTGCCGATGACTTTGACCAGCAGCGGGCCTATTTGCAGCAGCACAACGGCATCAAGGGCTTGGAGCGCTTACAGCCATCTGATGTCGAGGACGCGGTGCGGATTTTTTACCGGGACGGTTTTGTTGTCATAGAGAACGCCCTTAATAGCGATCAACTGGCCGAGCTAAAAGAGGCGTCGGAACGTGTGATCCGCCACATATTGGCCAAGGACAAAAATCGCCAAGGTAACCGAGGCAGTCATCGCTACTCCTTCGGCTCCGCCAGTCTTACCGGTCAACTGCTGCACGAACCTGCTTGGGCCAAGTTGGCCGATCTGCCAACGATCACGCCCATTATCACGGCGATATTCGGCAGCCGAGACTACATACTGCGCGGGGCTGGCGGCGACTTCTGTTTGCCCGGAGCCAGCAGTTATCAGCCCCTGCATTCGGATATGA
>JAYOVN010000027.1:24071-25658 GCA_038151515.1 Gammaproteobacteria bacterium
GGCGACTTCTGTTTGCCCGGAGCCAGCAGTTATCAGCCCCTGCATTCGGATATGAACGACCGCATCGAATACGCCGGCCAAACCTATGGTTCCTTCCATGACCCACGAGGCCGACTGAACTACCGAGACCTACCCTGCCCCTATGTATGCTGCAATTTTTTGACCTGCGACTTCACCGCCATCAATGGACCGACAAGGCAGATACCCGGCACCCAGCACAGCCAGCAAAGAATCCCCAAGCTGATGGATGAACCGGAGTGGATGAAGCTCAGTACCGTTTTCCCGGCCCCGGCCGGCAGCGTACTGATCCGGGACACCCGAGCCTGGCACGGAGGCACGCCAAATCTTTCGGATCATGTTCGGGCCATGCCAAACGCAGAATTCCATGCGCCTTGGTATCGCGAGCCGATGAGGACCAGCATGCCAAGGGACCTGTACAACACTCTCAGCGAACACGGCCAATACATCGCCCGATACATCGTGGCCCAGCCCGATGAGGAGCTGGTTACTGGTATCAGAGAGGATCTGGGAACCACGCCGCCGGGCTTACGAGAAAAACCACCGCCATCCTAACGGCCTTTTTTGGTTGCACTTTTCGTCCCAGAGTCGAAGCAGCTCAGTGTATCTCCGCGGCGTCTCCCTGAGCCTTTCGCAGCTTTTCAATATCAAAGCCGGGGCTTTGGGCGGCCGAAATAATGACCGCTTCACGACGCGCCAACTGCTCCGCCGCTCCCTTGACTTCGGCGATAACGTCGGCGGGGATGACCACGGCGCCATGCTGATCCGCGTGAATGATATCGCCGTCCATTACTCGCATGCCGGCCACATCTACCGGTCGGGCATAGTCCACCACATGCACATAAGCATGAGACGGCAGTACGCTGGCCGCGAGCATTTGAAAGCCGGGGGCAATGTCTGGCACATCCCGCACCCCGCCATCGGTGATTACACCCTCACAGCCGAAGCCTTTGTGGATGTTGGAATTCACTTCGCCCCACAGACAGCCGTAGCCATTGTTGCCATCCAAATCTTGAATCACCGCGATACTGGGCTTGGGCCCCTGATCTATGTAGGCGTAGTAGGCGTCTGACAATGCCCTTGCCGCCTTACCAGAAAGATCCGATGGGTGTGCGGCGCGGATGGTGGCCGTTCGGGCATAGCCGATCATGGGGGGCAACTCGGGCCGGGTGCACACAAGCTGACTGGTGGTAAAGCCATAGCCTCGTCGTGCCGGAATTAACAGTTCCAAGGCATTGCATACCGTGGGTGTATCAATGGTTTGCAGAGATTGAATCAGCGTATCGGTTAGCTCGGTTGTCATGGTTGGCCTCTTCTGTTTTCGTCCATTGGTATGTGAGCAGCTTTCATCGCTGGCTGCCGCCGGCAGCGGTGTCAAGTTGGGTTATGCCGGAGCTTTCGCTAAAGTCTGGTCAATGCCTTTGTCTATTATTGACGCAGGAAACGGGGAAGAGGAAGGGAGTATTTCAACCGTGTCAGACAATTTACCAAGCCGGGCGGAAGCCTTGGCCACGCTCACAGCGCCAAACCAGCCTTACGAGCTCATCGATAGCACCGTCTACGGCAGAG
>JAYOVN010000028.1:0-24891 GCA_038151515.1 Gammaproteobacteria bacterium
GCAGGCCCACGAGTTTGCTGATGGCGATGTGTCCGTCAAATTCTACTGGTTGCAGGCCCGCTACCTAGAAAAGCAGGGGGTGTTGGACGATCGCAGTCGGCGCTTGGCCGAGGACATCTTGGCTGTGGACCCAAATAATCCCCAAGTACTGGAGATGCTGGCAGTTGCTGCAATCAGTGACGGGGACTCGGCGCTGGCCATTACCATGCTTAATCGCACGCTGAATAGTGAGCAACGCCCGGAGCGTATACAGGCCACAGTGGATGCCATTGGCGCCTTACGTTCAGCCTACGCACAGCAGGGCGGCGCCGCGGGCATTGAAATCGATGTGGCTATGCCGTTGAGAGATGACAAAGTGCTAACGGGTGTTGTTTTTGTGGTGGCCCGGCCTGTTGGTGGCGGCATGCCCTACGCAGTTGTGCGACGCCCAAGTTGGCTCCTGCCTTTTTCCGTAACCCTAGATGACTTGGTCAGTATGAGCGGCGCCCGTTTGCTGTCTCAGGCTGATGATTTTGAAGTATTGGTGCGCCTGAGTGCTAACGGGTTGGCCCAAGGTGAGGCGGGGGATTGGCAATGGCTTTCCCAGCCGCTGACCTCAGCGGATTCCGATAGGCCCGTACGTCTGCAGGCCCAGCTTTCCCCGCCATCCTAAACGCCGGACAAAGGTGAGCGTCACACCAACGGATAGTGATAAGCAACGGGACAACAAAGCCCACAAAAATATGACGCGGATAGGCCGGATGAATTAAGCTAGCAGGTTATCGAGGGGCGTGCGAAAAGATCTCATGAGATTGAAACAAATCAAGCTGGCTGGCTTCAAATCATTCGTAGACGCTACGACGGTAACGCTGCCGGGTAATCGATGCGCGGTGGTGGGTCCCAATGGCTGCGGCAAGTCCAATATCATCGACGCAGTGCGGTGGGTAATGGGCGAAAGTTCCGCCAAACAGCTTCGCGGTGAAAATATTACTGACGTAATTTTTAACGGGTCGAACACTCGTAAGCCTAACAATGCCGCCAGTATCGAGCTGATTTTTGACAATAGCGATGGACGCATCGGTGGTGAGTACGCGGCCTATGCAGACATCGCCATACGCCGAGAAGTAAGCCGGGACGGACAATCCAATTACTTGCTTAATGGTAGTCGCTGTCGACGGCGAGATATCCAAGACATTTTCTTGGGCACAGGCTTTGGCCCCCGCAGCTACTCCATTATTGAACAGGGCATGATTTCCCAGTTGGTGGAAGCCAAGCCCGAAGAGCTGCGTGTATATCTCGAAGAAGCTGCCGGCATTTCCAAATATAAAGAGCGACGCCGAGAGACTCACAATCGGATCAAGCACACTCGGGAAAATCTCGAACGCATCAACGACATTCGTGAAGAGTTGGGACGACAACTGGATCGGCTACAGCGCCAAGCCCAAGCGGCAGAACGCTACCGTACGCTGAAAACTGAAGAGTCATTGCTCAACGCTCAGCTGTACGCCCTTCGCTATGCGGCGCTGAAGGAAAGCTTGACCCAGCGGGAACAAAAGATTCAGGCCCTTGAAATCGACTTGGAGCGGGCAATCGCCGAGCAGCGACGGGTAGAGGCTCAGATAGAAGGCAAACGACAAGCGTTTAGCGAACAGTCTGAACGGGTCAATAAGGTTCAGGAGCGCTTCTATCAAGTTGGCTCACAAATCACCCATCTGCAGGAAAGCCTGCAGTTTAACCGTCAACGCCTGACCCAGTTGAAGGAAGAGTTGGAGCGCGCGCGAAAGCGCAGCGTGGATGCCAACAATCAGGTCTCCAGTGACGACCAGCAAATCCGCCAAATGCAGCAAGAGGTGGCTGAGCTTGAGCCTCAGGTTGGTAGCTTGGCGGAAGGTGATCGGACGGTGCAGGCCGCGTTGGCTGATGTCGAGGCTAAAAACCGGGAGTGGCAACAACGCTGGGATGCTTTCAACCAGCAGTTTTCGGCCAACGAACAAGAGGTGCAGGTTCAGACCTCGCGGATTGAATATCTACAGCAGTTGATCGAGCGACTAAGTAATCGGGCTCAAGAGCTAGAGCGGCTGGCTGCTGAGCAACCCAAGCAAGAAGGTCAGCTCGTCGAGCAAATGGCGCTGGAAATTGATGGTCTAGAGAATCAAAGCCGAACCTTGGGCGAGCGGATTGACGAATGTCGTCAAAGCTTGGGTGAAGCCAAGAGGGCGACTCAGGCCCAGGAGCAAGCGCTGGAGCAAGTCCGGGGACAGGCCCAGCAACTGCGGGGACAAGCGGCGAACTTACAGGCAATTCAAGATGCCGCCCTAAGCAGTAACGTGCCCGAGGCCGAAACGTGGATACGGGACAATGATCTAACCAGTGCCCAGCGTTTAGGTGAAAACCTGTCTGTGGTGCCGGGATGGGAGCGGGCGGTGGAGTCCGTGCTGGGGCGGTTTATGCAGGCGCTTCAGGTGGACGATTTGTCCGGTTTCGCAGGCACTCTAAGCCAGCTGGCTGAGGGCGATTTGGCATTAGTTGAATCTGGAGCCGTGGACGGGGCAGACGCCCGTAATGAGGCGCTGGCGCTGCCCACCGTGCGATCCCTACTGCGCGCGCACTCACTAGCCGGCAGCTCCTTGCTGTTTGGTGTATTTGCAGCCGAGAGCGCCGAGGTGGCCTTGGATAAGCGCCGGCACCTAGCGCCAGGTCAAAGCATCATCACCCGGGAGGGATTCTGGGTGGGTCCAGACTGGATGCGGGCGCTGCACGATGAAGACCAAACCCAAGGCATTATCGAGCGTGGTCAGGCTCTTGAGTCATTGGCCTTGCAGATCGAAGAAGCGGATGCGGCGGTTACTACTGTACAGGATCAATTGCAGGCGTCCCGAACCCAGGTAGAGACCTTGGAGGCCAAACGTGAAGAACTTCAGCGTCAAGCCAATGAGCTAAATCAAAATCTAAGCACACGCCGAACGGACCATGGAGTAACCCGGGTCAAACTGGAGGAGGCTGCCGTCCGACAGGAGCAAATTCGTAAAGAATCCGGCGAAGTCGCAGACCAGATTTCCCAGGAAAAAACACGCTTTGAACAAGCGCAGCGTGCGCTCTCCGAGGCCGAGGAACTGCGTGCAGAGCAAAGCGCAACGAAGGCCAATCTAACCGAAGAGCGGGAGGCATTGGGCGAGCGCTTGCAACAAAGCCGTGACGCGGCTAGAAGCAGTCGAGATAAATTCCATGCGGTTAACGTGCGCCTGGAGTCCTTGCAGTCTCAGCTTAAGGTCAGCGTCACAGCGCGGGAGCGACTGGTTAGCCAGCAGAGCCAGCTTGGCGAACAAATGACAACGGTGCAGCAAAGTATTGCAGAAACCGAGCAGCCCATTCCAGAGCTGGAAGCTAAGTTAAAGACCCAACTCGACAGTCGAGTTCAGGTGGAAGAAGAACTCAAGCAAGCCCGTTCTCAGCTAGAGGAAGTCGAAGCTGGGATCGCGACGTTGGAAAGTCAGCGAGGTGGTGTTGCCGAGGGAGTTGCCAAAGTTCGCGAAGCGTTAGAAAACGAGCGTGTTCAGCGCCAGGGCATGGCGGTTCAGGAGCACAATCTGCTGGAGCAGTTAGCGGCTACCGGCCACGAGCTGGAACCGGTGCAGCAAGAGATGCCTGACGGTGCCTCAGAAGCGGCCTGGGTTGAAGAAATCGAGCGTATGGCCCGGCGCATTCAGCGTTTAGGCGCCATTAATCTGGCAGCGATCGAAGAGTTTGATGCAGAGTCTGAGCGTAAGAATTATCTTGACGCCCAAGCCACGGACCTCGAGCAGGCTCTTGAGACATTGCTCGAGGTCATGCAAAAGATCGATAAGGAAACCCGTGTTCGCTTTAAAGAAACCTTTGAAGCCGTGAACACTAAACTTGGTGAGTTGTTTCCCAAAGTGTTTGGAGGGGGCAGTGCCACTTTGGAGCTAACAGGGGATGACATGCTCGATACAGGCGTATCGTTGATGGCTCGACCGCCAGGGAAAAAGAATTCGTCGATTCATTTGTTGTCCGGTGGAGAAAAAGCGATGACCGCGGTGGCGCTGATTTTCGCGATTTTCCACCTGAATCCAAGTCCTGTTTGTTTGCTTGACGAGGTGGATGCTCCGCTGGACGATATGAACGTCACCCGATTCGCGGCGCTGATCCGGGAAATGTCGGAATCCGTTCAGTTTTTGGTGATTACCCACAATAAAATCACCATGGAGATGGCGGATTATCTGATGGGTGTGACCATGCACGAGGCAGGTGTTTCCCGCCTTGTGTCGGTGGATGTGGACGCCGCTGCGGCACTGGCTATCGCCTAGCGGGGCATTAGAGAATGCTCGCTCGGCCCAGCTTGGTTTGGCAAGCCGTGGGAGTAAGATTCAGCGACAAGGTTCTTAGAGCCGATAAGCGTTCGTCGAATCAAGGGGTAACGCCAGCGAGAATGCGGGCGGAGCCAAGCGAAATTTTGCGAGGTGTGTTTTGGATACCAAAGATCTGATCATCGTTGCAGGCAGTATCTTTTTTGCTCTAATTGTAGGGCACGGGCTGTGGACGGCCCGCCGGTCAAGGATGAATGATATTCGAATGGATATACAGGCTAAGAGCGGCGACTCCGAGAGTAGTCTCGAGATGCCCTCGGCAGAGCTACCCAATGGAGGGGCTCGGGTTATTAGCCAAGCTTTGCAAACTGACACCAAAGCCCAGCGTGATTCGGTCAGCGGTACAGAAGATCAGGCAATCGAAGCCGGTCAAGATCCGGCACGGGCAGCAGGCTCTGAACCCTATGTATCCGCGAAGCGACCCGATACCCCTCCCATTACCGAGGATCTTTTTCCCAGCACAGAGTCTGAGACGAGGGCAGAGTCAAAACCCAAGGCAACCTCAGACGCGAAGAAATCGAGCCGGTCCGGCTCGAATCGGGGATCTGTCGCGACCAAGGAATCCAGAGACCCAGGCGGTCGGCCCAAAGAACCCAAGTTGGAAGAGCTACTGATTCTGGGCGTCATGGCAAAAAGTGGCAGCAGCTTTGGCGGTGCGGAACTGATTGGGGCGTTGCGGGCCCAGGGTCTGAAATTCGGTGATATGGGTATTTTTCATCGGGAAGAGAAGGGCACCACAGAACGCCTATACAGCGTAGCCAATGCGGTGGAGCCGGGCACCTTTGACCTGTCAGATTTGGAGACACTACAAACACCGGGCCTGACGTTTTTCATGCAGCTGCCGGTTCCTGGCGATGCTCTTGAAGCGCTGGACGAAATGATCCTGTCTGCGCGCACGGTGGCCGCCACCTTGGGTGGAGATGTCAAAGACGACACCATGAGTGCTTTGACTGGTCAGACGGTAGAACACATGAAGCAGCGCATTGCGGACTTTGCGCGAAAACAACTGACCAACGCGAATAATAATTAAGGGCGAGCCAGTGAGTACCACTGAGGCCATTCCGGAGTCGGTTCTAGAGCGGGTGGCATCGCTTCGCGATCTGCTCAACCATCATCTGCATCGATACCACGTGCTGGATGCACCCGAGATAGCTGACGCCGAATACGATGCGCTGTTCGACGAGCTCCTGTCCATTGAAGCCGATTACCCCCAACTACATTCTGAATCATCGCCGACCCAAAGAGTCGGCGCGCCGGCGCTAGACCAGTTCGAAAAAGTTCAGCACGCCCGTCCAATGCTGTCCTTGGACAAAGCCACCACGAGGGAGGAACTTGCCCAGTGGATGCAGCGATGTCGCAATCGGCTTGTGGATGGGGGTGGGGAACCACTGACCTTCACTTGCGAGCCAAAAATCGACGGGGTTGCCGTCGCCTTAATTTACGAACACGGGGAACTGACACTAGCGGCTACCCGGGGCGACGGTAATGAGGGCGAAAACATTTCTGCAAATGTCAAAACCATCGGCTCGATACCACTGAAACTAACGGGAAATGTACCACCCAGGGTGGAGGTGCGAGGGGAGATTTACATCCCGGTTGAGCAGTTTAAGCGCTTTAACGCTGGTGCATTGGCTCGAGGGGATAAACCCATGGTCAATCCCCGCAACGGTGCTGCTGGCAGTCTGCGCCAATTGGACAGCAAGATCACGGCGGCAAGACCGCTGACCATGTTTTGCTATAGCCTTGGTGGTAGCGAGGGAGATTGGCAGCCCGAGAGTCAGCAGGAAGTGCTCGATACCTTTGCAACTTGGGGACTGCGAACAAACCCTGCCCTTGAGGCTGTGGCCGACTTAGACGAGTGCCTAGATTATATCCAGCGCCTAGAACAACGCCGGGACGCCCTAGGGTATGAGATCGACGGTGTGGTGATTAAGGTGAATTCGCTTAACCAGCAGCAGGCATTGGGGGCGGTAACGCGCAAACCACGATGGGCCATTGCCTATAAATTCGCAGCCCAAGAGGCCACTTCGGTTGTGGAGCAGGTGGATTTTCAGGTAGGCCGTACTGGTGCCATTACGCCGGTGGCACGACTGCAGCCAACCTTCGTAGGCGGGGTAACCGTGACCAATGCCACCTTGCACAATATGGATGAAATCGCGCGCCTGGATCTTCATATCGGCGACCGAGTCATGATTCGTCGGGCGGGAGATGTAATACCCCAAGTTGCTTCGGTGGTGTTGAGTCAGCGTCCGGAGGATGCAAGGGCGATAGATTTACCTCGTGGCTGTCCTTCCTGCGGTAGTGCGATAGCCCGGGAAGGAGAGGAGGTTGTGGCTCGGTGCACCGCGTCACGAGATCTTTGTCCCGCCCAGCGAAAGGAAGGGCTAAAGCATTTCGTGTCCCGCCTAGCATTGGATGTAGATGGTCTGGGAGACAAGTTGATCGATCAACTGGTTGATAGTGCCCTTGTTTCTAATGCTGCCGACTTATTTGCGCTATCCCGGGACCAGTTGATTTCTTTAGAGCGAATGGGTGAAAAGTCTGCGGAAAATCTATTGGCTTCTCTGGAGTCCTCTAAACAAACAACACTGCCGAGGTTGATTTATGCCTTGGGAATCCGCGAGGTGGGTGAAGCCACGGCAGCGGGCCTTGCCCGCCACTTTGGTGACGTCGAACCCTTAGTGAAGGCCGATCTTTTGACTTTAGAACAAGTCCCCGATGTTGGGCCTGTTGTGGCTCAGTCCATTGTTGAGTTTTTTGCTCAAGAGGATCAACGCGCCCTCGTCGCCAAACTGCAAGAGGTTGGCGTGACATGGCCAGCTATAGAGGTGGTGGCCCAAGAAGAACTGCCCTTGGCAGGACAAACTTGGGTGCTCACCGGCACCCTGGAATCCTTGTCCAGAAACGTGGCGAAGCAGAGGCTTATAGCCTTGGGAGCCAAGGTGGCGGGTTCGGTTTCCGCAAAAACTACAGTGGTGGTCGCAGGCCCGGGCGCTGGTAACAAGTTAGAAAAAGCCCAAACCTTGGGTGTTGAGGTAAGAACGGAAGCGGAATTGCTGACGCTGTTTGAATCCAGCGAAAATTCGGAGTAACGATGGTACGACTACTTGGCATGAGTTTGGTGGCAGCACTGATCCTGGGGTGTGCGTCGGGTCCACCCTCAGACCCCAACAATATATGCCGCATATTGGTCGAGGAGAAACGATGGGCTAAGGATGCCAAAAAGGCGCGTAAGCGCTGGGGACTTCCTCCTCATGTAGGCTTCGCCTTTGTGCATCGGGAATCAACGTTTCGGGCAAAAGCCAAGCCTGCTCGGAAGAAATTGCTGGGCGTGGTTCCTTTGGCACGGCCGTCCTCGGCCTTTGGCTATGCGCAAGCGACGGACGAGGCTTGGTCTGACTACAAGAAAAGCACAGGCAGGCGCTTCGTGCAGCGCGATAACATGGGCGACGCCCTCGACTTTATCGGCTGGTACAACCACACCTCTAACAAACGGCTGGGTATATCCAAGAGCGATGCGTATAACCTGTACCTAGCCTACTACAGTGGTCATGGAGGCTATGCTCGCGGTACTTGGAAACGCTCGTCTACGATCAAGGGGTACGCGAAAAAGGCAGCCCGTCAGGCCGCTATATACAAACGGCAGTTGCGACGGTGCTCGATCTAGCAACTGTTGGCTGGTGTTAGGCTAAAGCTGAAAAAGATTTTTTGGTGGCTGAGGCAGGTGGTCTGCCTCGCGGATAAGACCTGTGAGCCAGTCAATGTAGGGTTTCGCCTGTCGAAGCAGCTTGGCCACGCTGGCATCATTTTCATCACTGCGGAATGCTCGGCGAAAAACCGGCGCGTAGTACAGGGGTTTCCCGAAGTATACCGAGTGGCGCGTGAAGTGATTGCGCAGTTCGTTGAACTCGTCTCGACTATCGACCATGTTGGGTAACAACACGATGGGGGGCTGATGTCCCTCCACATTGCTCTTTTGTCGCACAAATAGCTCGCTAACTTCATCGAGGTATTTGAGGGTCGCCATTACATCCGCATCGCCAACGGATGTCGGTACGAAAACGATATCGCAGTGACTTAAAAACGTGCTGCGAGACGGTTCGTTTCCTGCCGGGCTATCGAAAACGATGTATTTTTGAGTGCGATTAAACGGGAAGTCCGAGCCCATGTGATTGATCAGGTTACCGTTGTTGGGCGACCCTGAGTTCAGAAAAAAATCGTCGTTTTCAAGAACATTGAAGCGAGCGTTTTCAAAACGCCGCAGAGAGTCGCTGCTGGTTCTTTGCACGTCGAGGTCGATGAGTTCTACCCGAGAGTCCGGGTACAGGGTAGCTAAACCCAGGCTGGCCATCAGCGCCAGAGTGCTTTTGCCCACGCCACCCTTGGAATTGGCAAAGACCACACTGCGAGGTTTCGCCAGGGCTGGGTGGCGAACCTCGGTGGGTTGTTCATCATTCAAAGTGACGACTCTTTCAAATGCCAAAGTCTAGAGCGTTTCGCTACTGTCTTCGGACTCAGGAGCATCGTGCTCTTGGGCGACAGCGGCGGTGAAGGCTTCTAGTCGATCCGAGACTACTGGCGCGGTGGCCACGTTGGCGTCCCAGTCGGTAGAAATTTCGCCGACCAACTTGGCACCTTCCATACATTCAATGGAGCCGTACTTGATGTTGCCGCGAATTCGGCCCGAAGCACAGACGGTGAGCTTGCCAGAAAGCTGAAGGCTGTCTTCTACGGTGCCCTCGATCTCGGCGGTTTCGCCGGAGATATCACCCACAACGCAGCCCGTTGGGCCCACGATAA
Organism: Gammaproteobacteria bacterium; assembly: GCA_038151515.1. Lineage (GTDB taxonomy): Bacteria > Pseudomonadota > Gammaproteobacteria > Pseudomonadales > Azotimanducaceae > UBA4421. The sequence goes on from JAYOVN010000028.1 coordinate 9,165, forward strand.
GATGCTTCACCGCAACTTTGCCGACGATTTTTCCGTCGATGCGTGCGGTACCATCGATAGCCAATGAGGCTCCTTCCAAGTGTGTGGCTGGGCCGACGTAAAATTCGTAGCCTGAATCGTTTTGCGCCATGTCTGCTTTCCTATATTCGAACTAAAAGTTGCTGTTGCTGTTCAAGCGATTAAACCTGCTTATCGCTATACCTGAGTCGCCATTGAAACCGCAGGTTCGGCTATTTCGTCGGCCATGGTCACCAGTTCTCCGGTAATAACAGCGCCGGGACTGACCGCCAGCTTGTAAAAACGAATGACGCCGCTGACCTCTGCCGAAGAACCAATGCTGACGCTGTTGGTACCAGTGACGTTAGCGTCCACCTTGCCTGCAATTTCCACACATGGAGCGTTGATCTCTCCGGTAAAGGAGCCTCCCTCGAGTATTTTTACGACGCTAGAATCTTCACCACTGCACATCACAGAACCATTCACAGTCCCTGCAATAACCAGTTCTTTACAGAAGGTAATGTCTCCGCTGAGTACGGTTCCTGCGGCAACCAAGCTAGTCGCTGCATTTTGGTTCTGTTTCGAGGTCATGGCTCCAATTCAGGATGGCGTTCAAGCTTATAGTCGGTCGAGTCTACTATAAGTTGACATTAAAAATGCCAAAATGCCACGAAAGGAGTCCCTAGATTGGGCCTAGTAGCTAACGCCCATACCGGCTCGAGCATCGTTGTTTACGCCATAGCTCGGAATCGGGTAGCGCAGACCATTGCTGGCAAGCGCTTCCAAACCTTGGATCACCTTGGGCAAGAAGTGAGGCGGGATTGCCATTAGCAGCTCGTCCTCCATGACCCCGCCGTAACGGCGCTCGGCAAAGCAGGGGATGGATAGACTGGGTTCACCGGTGGACAGGGCTTTGCCCCAACTGTCTGCACAGGCGGATTCGCCGACGCAGGAAAAGCTTAACTTCTCATAGCCCGTCCATTGCAAACCGTTAATGAAAATGATCATTTGTGCGGGTGTTGCGTAGATCAAACAAATGTCTGGCGGGTTTAAGCGGCCACTGGCTAACGGACTTACTGCCATGGCTTCGAATTGACCATAAGGCACGACATCCATAGCCTGCTGATGGGCCGCAGCATCTTCCGCTGTTCCGTACCAGACACCGTTCATGCGATCCCCAGATAACCACTCTTCGTTTCTAGGGTGCAGGCCAATAACGGTACTGCATTGAGCGCCCACAAGGTCATCGGCTGTTATGCCAACAGTCCAACCATTACGGGCCGCTTGGCCAACGATCTGGTCTGTGGTGTGAATATCTTTTGGTCGGCGAATGCGGGGTATTTGGGTCATTTCTTCGGTGCTGCCGAATAACTTCATGCCAATGGGTGTGGTGCGCAGTCTTAGCAGGCGATTTAGGTCGTCGACAACCTTCGCTCCGTCGAAGTCGAGGTCGCTGGCAATTAGATCGGACATGAAATTCTCCTAGATTAACCCTAGTTCAATAGGCAATTTTGTTTGTGAAAAAGTCATAGCAATGCTGGGCCAATCGCTGCGGTTCATCGTAGTGCACCATGTGCCCAGACCCTTCAAACCAGTGGTGTACGCAGTTTTGGAACTCGTCAATACGTTGTTCTATTTCTCCCGTGGCGAAGCGGCCGTCAAAGGCCTCGTCACCCATTTCCCGCCCCCAATACTCGTAGGATAGGCGGCCGCTGATGACGCAGGTGGGTGCCTTGATGTTACGCCAGAATTTGGCGTCGTTGGCTCTGGATGCGCCGACAAAAACGCTGCTGGCTCTGGAATCAAAAGCCCAGGCGTAGCCGGTGTCGGTTGGTCTAAGCAGGTGAGGAGCTAACTCGGCTGCTGTGTCCGGATTTAAGCGCGGGTTGTTTCGTACCAAGCGATTGGCCGCGTCCTCTGGGTCTTGAATCGGTCGGCTTTTGCCGGGTTGTCGGCGCAATCGATTCAATATCATGAAGCCAAGAGCTTGCATTTCAGCGGCCTCATTGTCCTCTTGAGCTCGATGCGGTGGTCCCAGTCCTTCAATAATGGCAACCGCAGCGACACGCTCGGCAAAAATCGCTGCATATTTGCTGACAATGTGGCCTCCCAGACTGTGGCCAAAGAGCCCCACGGTTTCTGCAGCTAAGTCATCGATGACCTCGTGCAGGTCGTGTACAAAGTCGAATACGCCGTAGGCGTCGCTGGCATCGCTGTTACCATGCCCTCGTAATTCTGGTAGCAGAACGTGAAAGTCCTGTGCTAAGTGCCGAGCCACTGGCAGCAAACCATGAGCGCTATCACGTAAGCCGTGGAGCATGACAATGGACGCCTTGCCGCGATTCTCCGGCGCCAGCTCCAGTACATTTAGTTTGGTGCCATTGCTCAGAACCTGATGCTCGGTGATATCGCCACCTAATTCGACTGCCTTACTGGGACGCATTTACCACCCTTCTTATGATGCTCTGAGGTGTTGTTAGACCGATACCCGACTGAAATTTGGCGGGCGTTTTTCGATGAAAGAACGTACACCTTCGCGGAAGTCGTCCTTAGTCAAGCTTTGGGCCATCCAATCGTTGGTTTCGGTCATCGCTTCGGCTAAGGGCATGTTCAGGTGTCGGTAGACTTGGGCTTTCATTACCTGCAGAGAAACTGGCGCGCTGCTTGAGGCCAAATTGCGGATATAGTCTTGGGCGGTTTCTAGGGCTTGGCCGGTCTCTACCAGTCGTTCGGCCAAACCAATCTCCTTTGCTTCTTCGCCGTCGAATTTTCGAGCGCTCCAAAGCAAGTCCAGTGCATTTCCCGAGCCAATCAGGCGGGGCAGGGTCCAGCTCACGCCATGTTCAGCGATTAAACCCCGTTGCGAGAAAGCGGTGCTGAATTTTGCTTGGCGCTCCACCACCCGGAGATCAGCTAGGGTGGCGATGGCAAAACCTAGACCAGCGCAGGCACCATTTATGGCGGCTACGATGGGTTTGCGAACCGACATCAGGTAGGTGTAGGCGATGCGGAAATTCTCACCCATATCTGGGTCACCGGGCTCTGCTTTTAAATCCGATAAGTCGTCTTTCGCTCGGCCTTCGCCACTGCTCATAGAGTTCAACGCGTTCATATCCATGCCGGGACAAAATCCACGGCCCGCGCCAGTGAGCACGATGCCCACGACTGAAGGATCTTGTTCTGCCGCGGCTACCGCGTGGCGAATCTCCGCCAGCATTCGTACCGTAAGTGCGTTCAGGGCCTCTGGCCGATTCATGGTGATGGTGGCAACCGGCTCGGCAACGTCATAGATGATTTCTTGGTAGTCAGACATGATTTCACTCCCCTCGTTTTTCGTTCTTTTTCGCACGCCCTCTTTGCATGCTTTTTTCGCGCGCTTCTTTGCGTGCTTTGTCGTTTGTGCCCTTTTTCTATTCGAGCACCGGTTGAGAGTACCGCCGAGCCTATCCCGCTGCCAAGGGTGAACATGCGCGAAAAAAGCGCACATCTTTGAACTCGTCAAATTCACCGAGATTCGGATAAGTCAGCGCTTGGGCGGTATGAAAGAGCTGAAAGTCTGTATCGTCGATGGTGCCAATGCGCGAGTCTGCGACAATGGTCTGTTCAGCCAGCTTTTTGACCAGTTGCAGTAGCGGGTAGTTGCTTTTGTCGTAGAGCACATCGGCCATTAGCACAAGGTCGAAGTCAGCAGTGAGATCGGCCACATCCGCAGCGTAGTCTAAGGTTGCGTCATTGAGCTCCGCATTGGCTTGGGTGATCAGCAGAGCATCCTCATCGTTATCGCAGGCGACCACATAGGCTGCGCCAGCAAGTTTTGCTGCAATGGCGCCGATGCCGCAGCCACAGCCCACATCCGCCACCCGCTTGCCTGATATGACCTCAGGGTTTTGACTCAACCAACGAGCCAAGGCCAATCCGCTGCCCCAGCAAAACGCCCAGTACGCAGGGTTTGCGATGACTCGGTGCATGACGTCTGCGGGCAGCGGGCCGGTTTGATAATCGGCATTGATTAACGCGAGCCGAATGTGCTCTAAGCTTGGCAGTCGCGCTATCTGAAGGTCCGCATCTGGCAGCGTGCGTCGCAGTGCCGCGGTGCTTTCGGCGATCTTTGTATTCATAAGCCCATGTTACTTGCTCAGTGGTGGTACTCAATCCATTCCCTAGCATCGTTGCTGCGGAATCCTTTGCGGCTCATGGCTCGGCGGTTACAGCTTGGGCGCTCAAAGTCTTTCTGGTAGACGCCGAAGATGACGTTGGAGGATGAAAATGTTGAATTCCCCTCCTGCCAGCTAGTTTTGCTGGGACAAAGACCGTAATCTCGCCCAATTGAAATTTAGTCGAAACCGGGAGCAGGTATGAGCAGTTCAGATCAAACAACGTCACAGGGTGAAGACCGCAGTGGTGCCGAGAGTTTGGTACAAACCTTTGTCGACGCAGGGGTGAACGTTTGCTTTGCCAACCCCGGCACGTCGGAAATGCACTTTGTAGCTGCTTTGGACAGCAATCCGGAAATGCGCTGCGTTCTCGGCTTGTTCGAGGGGGTGGTAACCGGAGCTGCAGATGGCTACGCCCGCATGACCGGCATGCCAGCGGCCACGTTAACGCATTTGGGTCCGGGATTAGGCAACGGTTTGGCCAATATCCATAACGCGAAAAAAGCCCGCACGCCAATGGTTAATGTCATCGGTGATCACGCGACATTTCATCGTAAATACGATGCGCCCCTAACCTCAGACGTAGAGGGCGTAGCGAAGCCAATGAGTCATTGGGTCAAAGTGTCCCAAAGCGCGGATGATGTGGCCAAGGATGGGGCGGAGGCAGTCCAAGCGGCTTTAGCGCCTCCGGGACAGGTTGCCAGTTTAATCTTGCCCGCAGACACGGCATGGAATCGGACGCAGGCTAGCGCCGCACCGCTTCCGCGGCTACAGCCAAATGCAGTTAACTCAGACCAAGTGGAGGATGTGGCCAAGGCGCTTAAATCCGGGGAGTCCTGTGTTCTGCTGATCAACGGTATTCTCACCGCGGAACGCTTGGCTATGGCGAATAAGGTGGCCCAAGCGACCGGGGCTAGAGTGATTAGTGATACCTTCGTGTCCCGTATCGAGCGCGGTGCCGGTCGGGCGGAAGCCATGCGTTTACCTTACTTTGGTGAGCAAGCAGCCGAAGTGTTGGCGGGTACCAAGCATCTGATTTTGATCTCTACCCAGCCACCGATCACATTCTTTGCCTATCCGGAAAAGCCCAATTGGCTGACGCCAGAGGGCTGCGAGTTGCATACGCTGGTTGAACGTGACGGGGACATTGACGGATCCCTGCAGGCCTTGGTGGACGTTCTTGGGGTTGGGCAACAAGCCATAGAAACAACCCAACTGGTCAGGCCAGATCGACCGGTTGGGGATCTGTCGCCGAAAGCCTTGGGCATGTCACTGGCCCACTATTTCCCGGAAGATGCGATTTTGGTAGACGAGGGCGGCACAACCGGCGGCCCGATAGCCATGATTACTCAAACCTGCGTGCCCCATGACTATTTGATGCTCACTGGCGGATCTATTGGATATGGGATGCCTGCCGCTACTGGCGCGGCCGTGGCCTGCCCTGATCGGCAGGTTATCAACCTGCAAGGGGATGGTGCGGGCATGTACACGCTACAGGCGCTGTGGACTCAAGCTCGGGAAAATTTAAACGTCACCACCATTATCTTGGCCAATCGTAAATACGCCATTTTGCAGATCGAGTTTGGTCGGGTAGGTGCTCATAATCCAGGACCAAAGGCTATGAGTATGCTTGACTTATCAAACCCGGACTTAAACTGGGTCGCCTTGGCTGAGGGTATGGGTGTGCCGGCGTGGCGAGCAAACACGCTGGAAGAGTTCAATACGGCTTTGGCCGCTTCCCTGAGTACCCCGGGGCCTTCCTTGATTGAGGCGGTGGTTTAGGTTTTTTAGAAACCAAGCCGGCAAGGAAGATAGCGGGGTGTGCCACGCAAAAGTGTTAGGAAGGCTGCTCGCCCTGATGCTCGCGATAGGTTGGGGATCAAGCGCCCACAGCCAGCGAATAGAGTTGGCGCAGACGCTGGATTTCAAATGGCAGGCGTTGACGGTAGCGACTATGCAGTTTGATTTGTCGCTTCCAGTTGCCGAAAACGAGGAAGATTTTGAAGTAAGTGGCTCGACGCATTCCCAAATTCGAATCATTGGGGAAACCAAGGGCCCACTACGCTGGATTCAGGATTATCAGGCAACGGTAGAGTATTCATCTTCGAGGAACAAAGAGCAGGGCAGTGTGTTTGCCCTTCAAGGATTTGATGGTGGTGAGCCTGAACAACGCCGCATCCTCTTTGTGCCCGGCAAGCTACCAAACATCGAGATTTTCAACGACTCAACGGCGCCCAAACCTCTAGAACTGAAGGAAGAATGGTTGGGAAAGGCAGAAAATCCTTTGTCTGCTTTCGCGGCAGTCATACAGGCCGCGATCCACGGGCAGTCTTGTGCGAACAGTATTTGGGGATTTGATGGAAAGCGACGATATCAATTGGAGGCTAAGGATGTGGCCGTTGATGAATCAGTCAAAAGCGAACTCTTGGCTGAGCCGGAGTTAGCCACTGAGGCCGGGTGGAAAGTCGTCGAGCAATATCAATGTACGTTGACTCTTTACGCCCAGGGTCGCGAAACCGCGGGTAACACTGAAGAAAGGGAACGCCCTCGATGGCGTAGTCGATTCGCTAGTTTGTGGCCATTTTCTGACACGGATCGCGAACTGATTTTCTCCTTTGATGTGTACAGGTCGAACAGCGGCCACGTCCATGAAATAGCCTTCAATCGTATCGTCATTCCAACAGGTATTGGGGCCATAGTCGCTCAGTCTCGTTAGTGCTGAAGATGCACGTGCTTCAATGCTGTAGGGCGAAAACCGAGCCCTTTTTGCGGTTTATGATGCCGTGGCGAATCAATGCACGAAAAGTTATCATGTGGCTAGTGTCGTTCATATGTATCAGATATGGAAAGAGACTAGCGTGCGTAGGGTTTGGGTAGTAAAAATCAGCGCCGGTATGGTGCTCACAGCGAGCGCTAACAGCAATGGCGATAAAGGGCCGCATCAACGGTCTCTGCTCTCGCTGAGGCAGGGTCCCGAGCCTTGTCGATTGTTACGGTAGGCTTGTTTGGCGCTGCATTGGCTGATGCTGATGACGAACCAACACAAGACCGCGCTTCAAAAAAAACTGGCGAGTCCTCGAAAACGGTAGAAGGGGCGTTCACAAGTGAGAGTTCATCCACAACTACGGACATAAGTGCCGGCTCCTAGTTACGACACGAAATAAGCAGTGATACAAAGCCTTCCGTTTTAGGGGGGCTTTTTTTTGGGCACCAAAAAGTATGCGCTGTATTCGTCGAACTGTTTAATCGCCTTGGGAGCGAGTTTCTATGTGTCCGCCGTAACAGCAGGCGCCTCGGATTTTGGCACCAATGGTCTCATTCGGATGCCTGACGCAAGAATGGCTGAAGACGCGACTCTGCGGGTTACTGTTGCCAACGATGAGTTGGCAGATATCTACAACATCACTTTCCAAGCGCTACCCCGGCTTCAGGCGACCTTCCGGTATACGATTTTTAATCCTGATGAGATATCCGGTTCTCGAGACGGCCTAAGAGATCGCAGCTACGAGCTTAAATCCCAGCTTTGGTCTGAGTCTCATTGGGTTCCTCAAATTTCGGTAGGCGCGAGGGATATCTTGGGTACCGGTGCTTGGGAGGGCGAATATGTGGTTGCCTCAAAGGCTTGGGGTGACCTGGATTTAACCCTAGGCATGGGTTGGGGGCGGTTGGGCAGTCGGTCTGCCTTTGATAATCCATTTCGGTTTGTTAGTGATCGCTTTGAGGAACGGCCTTTGCGGTCAGAAACCGGTGGCAGATTTGGAGGCGAGGACAGGGGAAACAGTTTTTTTCGCGGAAAGGCTGCGGTTTTCGGTGGCCTGGCTTACCAGTTGCCTTGGCGGCGGCTGACGCTGCTTGCTGAGTACGAGTCGGACCGTTACGACCGAGAGGTGGGTCTAGGTACGCTGCAGCGACCCTCTGCGGTTAATTTGGCAGTGCTGTGGGCGCCTATCCAAGATGTTGGTTTGCGTTTGTCTTGGTTACGAGGTGATACCGTCGGGCTGACGCTATCCGCTCAGGTAGATACCAAGAAAACTCAGCCTAAGAGAGTGGCCAGGGGGTTGGGAGCGGTGCCGGTAGATTTAAAGACCGGCGCCTTGGCGGGCGATGATTCGAATGCTTGGTATCACCGTATGGTGATGCAATCCGAGCGGGCGGGCCTCACGATGAGGTCTGCACGTCTGGACCCTGACAGTTCCAAGGCAATCATCGAAGTCACAAATCGATCCTATAACTTAACCGCTGATGCGCTGAATCAAGCCATGCTGCTAAGCGAACGCTACATGCCAAATCAGGTTGCGCGGGTAGATTTTTTGTTGGAAGAAGATGGATGGGTGGGGCCCACGATCAGCTACACCCTGCAGCGGCATTCGCAGCACGATGAGGAGATAAACAACCGCGGGGTTTTAGCGGCAGAAAAAATCAAGATTCTTGCGCCCCGAAAGATATCTAGGCCAACACACACCACCAACTTTCAATATCCTGCCTTAGGATTTGGTTTTGATTTAGCGGCTAAGACTCAGTTGATGGACCCTGATGCGCCGTTTCGTAGTCAACTTTACGCCAAGCTGTCTGGCAGGCTTCAATTGACCGGCCAATTCAATATTTGGGCGCGCTACGAGCAAGATATACACAACGATTTTTCCACTGATCGACAGCCAGACTCGCCCCACTTACCCAACGTTAGGACGCTGGTGAATCGATATCTGGTTGAAGGTGAGTCCGGACTGGAGCTGTTGTACGCCGAGTATAAAAAGAGTGTAAGCGGCTCGGTGCACACTCGAACCTATGCCGGCTTGCTGGAGTCCATGTATGGCGGCATTGGAGGAGAGGTGCTGTATGCGCCTTTTCGGCAGCGCTGGGCTGTTGGGGTCAATGTGAACGCGGTGAGGCAGCGAGGATTCAAGCGTAACTTTGATTTCCGGGATTATAAAACCATAACCGGCCATATTTCTGCTTATTACGCGTCACCTTTTTACAATATTGATGTGGCTGTGCACGCGGGACGTTATTTGGCCCGTGATCGTGGTTATACCTTTGAGGCGCGGCGCACATTCGACAGTGGCTTTTCCCTTGGGGGTTTTTTTACTCGCACCAACGTTTCTGCAGAAGAATTTGGTGAGGGCTCTTTTGATAAGGGACTGTTTTTTAGGATTCCCTTCGATGGCATCTTGCCAGGTAATACGCGAGGTGCATTCAGCACGATTTTACGGCCGCTAGAGCGCGACGGCGGTCGACGCCTTGAAAACTTTGGGGGTAACTTGTGGTTTGACCGGCGCGTTGTCAGGTATGATGCTTTGGACCGAAATTTAGACAGGATGCTGCCACGATGAAGGGTTGTGGAGGGCTGTTCGTCTTTTTTTTAGTGGGCTGGCTGCCGCTTCTGGGGTGCTCTGTTTCAGTACAGTCGACTCAGGTCAGTTTTTTAAAGGGGATGTTGGAAAAAAAAGATCGGCCACCAGAAAAGAACTGGCGTGTGATTTGGGACAACAAAGAATACCTTGGTTTTGCAGTGAATTTTGATGGCGGCACCTATTTCGCTAACGAAGACGGGCTGCTAGTGAGTTTTGATGGTTGGCAGGTTGTGGGGCTGAATTTGCCTGGCTTGGGAACAAATAAGGTTTCAGACATCTCTTACCAAAGCCAGCCAGACGGAGGCCGCGTGCTTACCTACTCAGATAGGCGTGGTAAAACTCTATCTGAGGATCTTTGCGAGTCTTGGATTAAAAAAACAGAAATTGGCGCGCCAAGTCCAAAGCGAGAACCGGAGTGGCTGCAGATGTGTCAGTCCGGCGATGGCTTTTACCACAATGAGATCGAGTTGAACGACTCAGGGCAACTGGTGCGGCTGGTGTTTACAGTGAAGCCAAAAGCGGGCCAACTGCGTATGGAGTACATTCAGTAAACGTGTTCGTGAGTGAACGTCAGGTCCGGCGGTCGATCCGTCGAGTTATAAGGACAGTAGCAAGGATGAACGGATCAAAGTGGCTCGACTGGATTAAAGAGCGCGCACGCTTTCTTGGCATGGCACTATTGTTTGCTGCGGCTTCAACAAATGCAGCAATACCCAACATACCGCCAGGAATAGTCGACCAATTGAAAAATATGTCGCCTGCTCAGCAGGCCGCATTGGCAAGACAATACGGTATCGAAATCCCAAGAGCAGGTGGTGTTGGTGGCGCTAACCCTCAGTCCTCTACGGTGGGGCAACCCGGGGAAGAGATCGACGTCTTTGAGCGGGTTGAGCGCATGCAGCTCGAACAAGAAATCCGAGAATCCATAGCTGAAAAGGAAGGTGAAGAGTTCGAAGAAGAGCTGAAACGCTTTGGTTTAGAACTATTTGACCGAGAGATCAGTACGTTCGCCCCAGTAGATGATTTGCCGGCCCCGGCTGGTTACTTAATGGGGCCTGGTGACAGCGTTAACGTGTATATGTTCGGCAGCGAGGAGGCGGATCTATCGCTGTCGGTTACCCGGGATGGTCAACTTTTGTTGCCAAGATTAGGACCGATAACGGTCACGGGACTAACCTTTTCCGAAGTTAAAGACGTGATTGAGGGCAAGGTCGCAAGCCAACTGGTCGGAACCGATGTGGTCGTCAGCATGGGTAAGCTGCGAGCCATGGATATCTTTCTTGCGGGAGATGTATATGCGCCAGGGAGCTATTCGGTCTCTGGGTTATCAACGGTGCTGCAAGCTCTTTATGCGGGGGGCGGAATCACCGAGATCGGCAGCTTGCGCGATATCCAAGTAAAGCGTCGCGGGAAGTTAGTGGGTCGTTTGGATGCCTACGATGTTTTGCTCCGCGGCGACACATCCAACGATATGCGGCTGGCTTCCGGGGATACGGTGTTTGTGCCCACCGTCAATAGCCTCGTCACCATCGATGGTGAAGTTAAGCGGCCTGCTATTTATGAAGTTCGAAACTCGGACTCGCTTGGCGATTTGCTGAAGATGGCAGGTGGGCTGACGGCATCCAGCTATAAAAAGTCAGCGTCTATTGAACGCCGATTGGTGGATAAGGGAAAGGTAGTCAGAGTACAAGTTGATTTGACGAACCCTGAAGACCTAAAACAGCGCCTTTTTGACGGCGACAGCATGTTTGTTGCACCGATCAAGACAGAGATTTCAAACCAAATCCTAATTCGGGGCGCGGTCGCAAGGCCTGGCGGTTATGCCTGGCGCCCGGGCCTTCGGGTTTCGGATTTGCTCGTCAGCATTGACGACGATTTGCTCGCTGAAACGGATTTGTCCACAGGTTTGATTGTACGCAGGACCGGCAAAGGGCTGGAAATTGAGGTGTTAGGCCTGAATTTGGGTGACGCAGTTACCAATGCAGGTGGCGAGAACGATCTTGTCTTGCGTCCCCGCGACGAGGTGCTTGTGTTTGCCTTACCCTACCTGAATAAAAGCTATCAAGATCTGCTTGAGGCCAAGGAAGACACAAAAGGCAACGGGACAGCATCAGAGGAGCTAAGTGACCTTGAGTTGGCATTTGAGCAAGGAAATGAGGAGGAAGAGGAAGAGGAAGAGATAAAGGAACAACGATTTGAAGATCGCTCAGAGTTAGTGAAGGAAGTGGTCTTTCGGCTTCAAGCCCAAGCAAAAGAACCAGCTTCTACTAACGTGGTGGAGATTAGCGGTGATGTGCGCTTGCCAGGACAATATCCACTGTTGGCAGATCGCGGCTTGGAGTCGCTGGTTTCCCTCGCAGGGGGATATGAAAACTCGGCTTATTTGGAATCCGCTGAGGTAACACGGCTAGCTTTTTCGGCTGAAAGAGGGGTTCGAGTTTCAACGTTTGAGACGCCCTTAGTGACCGGTTCTGGGAAGAACCGCTTTGAGCTAAAGCCCCTGGATAGGGTGCGTATCAGCCAAATTCCAAATTGGTCATACGGCGATTCGGTTGAAGTAACTGGGGCCGTTGCATTCCCTGGATCATTCCCCATCCAGCCAGGGGAGCTACTTTCCAGCGTTCTCGCTCGGGCCGGAGGCGTGGTTGAAAATGGTTTCCCTGAGGGAGCTGTCCTTATTAAGGTTGAGGCGCAAAAGCGCGAAAGAGCTCAGATAGAGAAGCTGATTGCGTCGATTCAGCGCAATGCACTGGCTCAAACGCAAACCCGTGAGGTAGAAGCCGGTGTTGGTCCAGTCAGCACAGCCAATGTGCAAACGGATATTGAATTTCTTGAGTCGGTTTTAGAGAGTGATGTAAGTGGACGCGTCGTAATTGATCTTGCGGCCATCATTGCTGGAAATGACAGCGCAGATATTCAGCTGGAGGCGGGTGATAGCCTGTTCATCCCTGAGTTCAACAACACGGTATCGGTGATCGGTGAAGTTCGACAGCCAGGGGCGTTTAAATACGACGATAGGCTAAGCGTAAGAAGCTATATCGGACTAGCTGCAGGCACCACGGTTCGAGCGGACGATAAAGAAACCTATTTGGTTCGTGCAAACGGAAGCGTCGAGCGTGTTAGGGTTCGAGCGCCCTTGCTGTCATTTACTCCAACCAGTGCTAGCCAACTGCGGCCCGGCGATACAGTCATAGTGCCTGTAAATGAGGAATATCAGCCTGTTCTCGCCAGATACAAAGAGATATCCACAGTGGTGTTCCAAAGCATCGCCTCGCTCTATCCGCTGTTTAGACTGTAAGTGAACGTCATGGAAGCCAATACTCAAGTCCCTGTCGACCAAAATTACGATGATGAGATAGACCTGCGTGAACTATTCGCCCTGCTCTGGGCAGGTAAGATCCCGATATTGGTGTGCGTATTGGTGTCAGCACTGGTCTCGGTATCAGTGGCCCTGTACCTGCCGAATAAATACACCGCGGAGGCGGTGCTTGCCCCACGCAGTTCCGGCGGTGGAGGCGGGCTGGCGCAACTAGCGTCCCAGTACGGCGGTTTGGCGAGCTTGGCCGGTATTAACATTGGCGGCATAGGCGAGGGTGATTCTGCGGCCGTTGCCAGAGAAATGCTTAAAACCCGAGAGTTTTTCGGGGCGTACCTTTATGATGAGGTGCTGCTTAATTTAATGGCTGCCGAAAGCTGGGATCGAGATGCTAATGCAGTGGCAATCGACGACGCGCTCTTCGATGTCCAATCACAAACGTGGGTTCGGGAGGCTGAATCAGGACGTCAGGTGAAACCCAGCATTCAGGAGGCTCATGAGGCCTTTGTAGAAGAGTTCTTAAGCGTCAGCGAGGATAAGCAAACCGGGTTTGTGACGGTTGCAGTGACGCATCTATCACCGTCGGTGGCAAGGGATTGGGTCAATCTTCTGATTAAGGGGATAAACGAAGCGGTTCGTGCCAAAGACGTTCGTGAGGCAGAAAACTCCATCGAATTCCTGAATGAGCAGCGTATGAAGACCAATTTGGTGTCTCTCACCGAAGTGTTTTCGGAGCTTATTGAAGAACAAACAAAAACGGTAATGTTAGCCAACGCATCGGACGAGTATGTATTTCAAGTGATCGAGCCACCGGTAGCGCCGGAGCTTAAGTCTGAACCGAGCCGAGCTTTGATTTGTGTGTTGGGTACGATGCTCGGCGGCATGTTGGGTCTATTGCTTGTTTTGATCAGGCACTACGCTTCGAAGCCCGAGGGAGCTGCGTGAACTCGTGCGCCAGCAGTGCAGGAGTTCTAGGGATACTTCCGCCCCTAGGTGTCACAGCACTAGCTGTGGCTGTAGCTCTGATCGGGGGCATCGTTGGACTTCTTATGATGCTCGTCATGGCTGGGCTATCCCGGGCCAGCTTGGCGGTCGACGACGCGGCCAGCCACGGCATTTCTGAGCGCCAAAGTTCTCGGCTGGGGGGCGTGGCCCTCGTTCTGGGTGCGGCTGTTTTCTTTACTACCTTGCACTGGTCAGGACACCAATGGGCGCCGTCACTCACCGACCCTAACAAGTTAATGCTGCCAAGCTACGCATGGGCCGTGATGTTCATCGCCTTGGTCGGGCTTTGGGATGACTTGGCCGTGCAGTTTAGTGCAGCAATCAGACTGTTACTTGTACTGTCGATCTCATGCTGGGCCATCATTAGCGATCCGGGGTTATTACCCTCCAGCGTTTACACCTGGGTTCCAGAATTATTTAATCAACCCGCTTGGTTAACCATTGCCGGCGCGGTCTTGGTGGCGGGTTTTGTCAATGCCGGCAACATGGCTGACGGGGCTAACGGATTGCTGGCCAGCATAGCGCTGTCTTTTTTTGGCTTGGCGTATTGGCTTGCCCCAACCGGATACTACTGGTCGGCCATTCTTGCGCTGTCGGTTTTTTTAATTGTCAATGTAACGACAGGGCGAATATTTTTGGGCGACTTCGGTTCCTATGCGGTGTCGGCGTCTGTGGCCTTCAGTGGATTGAACCTTTACGCCACTGGTGGTATTTCGATTTGGTTGCTTGGCTCCCTGGTTGCCTATCCCTGCGTTGAGTTGGTGCGAGTTACGGTCTCACGTTTGTTAAAACGGCAGTCACCGTTACGGGCCGGCGACGATCATATGCACAACCGTCTCTTTACCTATATTCGATCGAATGTTGAAAGCCAGACTGTGGCCAACAGCCTAACGGGATGCACAATAGGACTTTTCAGTGCTGTCTTGCCCGCTATTTTGGCGGTTACCGGCGTCATGGAGATCACCAGTTCACTGGCCTGGCTCGTGTACTTCGCGGCTTACACTGCGCTTCACTTGACGGCCTACCATCAGCTAAAAGTGCCAAATGCGCGTCTATAGGCGCCTCGTTCGTAGGATAAATCACCCAATGTCGGCACCTGTAGCCCGGGTAGCTTAATTGCAATATCGGGGTTTGAATTGGTTTGGCCAAACTTAGAGACCCGCGTAGCCTTGTTCGAATTCGATACGCGTCAAACAGTTGCAACGGCATATTTAAACCAATATTCAGCTACTAATTAGTTTGCACAAAGCTCAACACTACTGAGGTGTCCATAAACCTAGCGAAGTTAGTTGCCATGGGGCATCCCGGCGAAAAGAGCGCTGGGCTGGAAAACAAGACCGTGTGCTCGATATTGTGTCCACAAAGAAGAGGGTGTGTTTGGGTTTCGACACGTTCCTGGGGAGGCAATTCGTCTTTCCAGACGAAATTTCGAACCAAGACCAGTGAATTAACCGCGTGCTCTGCGGCAGCAGTCAGTGGACACCAACTGCAATACACACAGATTTTCATGGGCGTTGTTATGTAACTCTTGACCCGAGTTAGCAGCGTTTTTATATCAGTAAGTGCCCGATTTTGCTGAGTTCTATGAGCGTGACCGAGGCCATCACAATAGCGCCTGTCGACAAGTTAATCGCGCACCGGACGGGCGAGCGCTGCCTAAGCTGCATGACATGCAGCAGCCCGACCAATTTTCCGCCGCTGTGCCGCCTCTGGGGGATCGCTCTTTTATGATCGAGAACCGTTCGACCGCCTCGTTCTTTCTAAAAGTCATTCCCCTCACTATAGGATCATGACTGCAGAGGTTTAATTGCAACTTCACTTACACCTTTGTGCTTTCGCCAGATAAGTTATTAGGCTTTTGCGATGTGTCAAAACGCTACCATTCCTCGGTTTCTGCTCGGTTA
>JAYOVN010000029.1:0-24366 GCA_038151515.1 Gammaproteobacteria bacterium
GAGCATCGATGGCCGACGAGGCCTCTTGGCGGAGGTTGCGGATGCGCCACGCCAAGCGTCCGGCAAAGGCGATGAGGGCTAAAAAAATCGCTAACAAACTCAGCAGGGTAAGCAGTAACACCTGCTCTAAGGCCGTGCGCTGAAAACGCAATATGTCATCGATATTCTGTTCGACGACCACAGTGCCAATAACTTGATCAGCCGATACGATAGGGTGGGCAGCGAGGATTAGCTCTTCGTTGGTGGAAACCGGGTTTCGCAAGGCGATGGGGTCGCCAGCCAAACTTACCTGCACGGCTCGCTCTCGTTGATTGACTGACGCTTTGGTCTGCGGATTGTCTGGGTCAGTACCAGTGTTCAAAAATTGCTGTAATAGGCTGCCAATGAAGTCACCAGCCGCCGTCAGTTGACGAGTAACCACGCCAAATTGCAGGGTGGTTTCGTCTTCTGATGTGGATTTACGCGTTGTGCCGACTTCCGCACGAACCCGCTGGAGGTTATCGATTACCAGTATTTTCGCGCCGGAATAACCGAGCCCCTGAACGATGTTGCGAACTTCAGGTGTGCGCAGAACCACTAAGTTGAAGTTTTGATTAGCCTCCTTAGGCAGGGTTTGGGTGCTGCGCACCACTTGACGCTGCAATGGATCATCGACGTCCACGAAGGTCAGACCAAAATACTGACGAGAACCAAGAAGGCTCAAGGGGATGCGAAATTCCAATGCAACCTCTTGAGAGGGGCCTTGATCGGCGGCTTCTTCTGCAGCCGTTTCTTCTGCCGCCGCTATTAGGGGACGAAGCACGCCTTGTACGCGATTGTCGGCATCGCCGGTAGCCGCGTAGCGCCACTGTTCATCCATGGCGAAACCAGTCAGGACATTGGAATCGCTGAATACCAGTGACATGCGACCCTCCTCGCCGCCGGCACCAATGTAGTTCAGTCTGATGTGGTCCGCGTTATCAAGGCGTAGGAATTCTGGGTTTCGGTAAACCAGTTGGTCATCCTTGATGCGCATGTGAACGTACAAGTAGTCTGAACGCTCCCCCAGCAGAAGACGAAAGTCTGAGTCTTGCCAGCCACCGGAACCAAAGGTGAGGTACTCCTGTTCTGACGCCTTTCCCCAATCCTCCGCATCTCCATCCAATCGAATCGTATTTTCTAAGGGTTCTGCGTAGAGGGCTTCGAAGTCTTCAAGAGTGACCGGCAGGTCATTGAACAGATCTTCCCGCCCGTTGAACAAGGTAGAAATACCCTCGGCGGTTAACAACTGTGCTTGGGACTGACCCTGAATCAGCAGGCGCTCCATTTCCACAAGCTGAAGATAACTGAACCACGGCACCACCAGCAGGGCCAAGCCCATCAGAGCGAGCTTGGTGCCTAAGCGGGGGCCTCGAAAGTTCAGCTTAAGCCTCACTCGCTAGGGCCTATTGCTTGGTCCAACGATAACCGAAACCGTACTCGCTTTTGATACAGGAAAAATCGCTGTCCACAGCTTCAAATTTTTTCCGGATGTTCCGCATGTGGGTATTTATCGTGTTGTTGGTTACCAAGCTTTGCATGGTGGCATTCATCAACGTTTCATAACTCACCGCATGTCCTGGCGCTCTGACCAATTTAGCGAGCATACGAAATTCGGTTCCGGACAAGTCAATGCGCTCACCACGCCAACTGACGAGTAGGGCTTCTTGATCCAACGCCAAATCGCCAATGTGTTTTTCCGAGTCGTTATCACTGCGCTGATTCGACGTGCGAGCCTCATTGATGCGTAATAGCGATGAGATCCGCTCGGCGAGGTAGTCCAAGGAGATAGGTTTCGGCAGATAGTCCCAGGCACCTAAGCGCAGTCCGGAAATCTTATCGATTTCATTGATGCGTTCGGTCAGAAAAATCACCGGCATGCTCGGCGAACGCGCCAACAATTCTCGACACAACTGGAAGCCAGCGTCGACCTCGTCGCCCAAAATGATGTCCAGGATAGCCAAGTCGGGCAGTTCGTCTTCAAACGCGGCCAAGGCCTCGTCTCGATTGCCATAGGCGCTGACTTGGTAGCCTTTGTTGGTAATGGCATCGGCGTAATTCGCTCGCTGATCTGGATCGTCTTCTACGATGACAATGTGCTTTGCCACACTGGTGTCCTTTCGTTACGTACCGCGCAGTCTATAGGGTTTTTAGAAGATTTTACGCATTGGCTGTGGTGTTTGGCATCACTGGGCCAAGGTCCTCAAGATTTTCTCCATATTACTCAACAAGTTTTCATGCGGTTCTCGCATGGTTCTTGTCTATAACTTGCTTTACTGCTCACCGGTGGAGCTGTCCGGCGCCTTTGCAGTAGCCGAGGAAGTTCAACCATTTCATGAAGGGCCTGAATGGGCGAAAGAGGTAAGACAGCCATGACTCAACAAATCCGACCCGTAAAGTTTGCCGACGACTGTGCTGCAAAGAGCCCTAATGGTTCCCCCACAGTGGTTTTCTTGCCATTTTCCGAAGATCTGCTGAGCGGAAATAAACGCCATACTCCGTGTTGGGAGGGGGCGGCCATATCGCCAAAGAGTACCCTCGTCACAGCCAACTACCCAAGTTTTGGTGGGCCTGCAAATCTGGGTGAGCGCTCCACTCACCTAGACAGTGCAGGGTCAGGTACCGCCATGACCCTAGTCCCCTACACCCAACAAGCGATGACTGTGCATGTCCTGCGCGGCGAGCGATGGGAAGCCCTGTAACACTTGACTTGCCTCTGGTAAAAATGGACTGGCCTTGTTTACGGGCCCCTGGATTTTCGGCTCAACAGGGCTAGTAGGCATCGTTAAGTTGCACCCTTGGGTTTAGCGCGGCAAGCTTCCTAACGCTCCACCTCGGCTTTTCGATCTCGATTTGTAGGTCTAGGCTTTTCAATCATGGCTCTTCAACCTTGGGTATCGATGTGACGCTTTTACTTGAGAACTGGCTGGAAATAATCGGCTTCGCCAGCGGATTATTGTGTGTCTGGCTCCTGATTAAAGAAAGTGTTTGGACCTTTCCTATTGGCATGCTCTACGCACTTGTGACAACCGTCGTTGTAGCCCGTGCCTTTCTTTACGCCGATGTGCTGCTGAACTTGTATTACGTGCTGATGAACGCCTATGGATGGTATTACTGGCTTTATGGCGCTAAGTCGCTGAGACAGGATCACGGGGATCTCCGACCCCAACCTATTCGTGCCAGCACTGTCTGGGTACTGCTCGCTATCACCGCCGTGGGCACTTTGCTCATGGGTTATTTGTTCCAGCAGTATTCTCAGGCGGATTTAGCCTACGCCGATAGTCTGACTACTGTCTCAAGTTTCGTTGCCATGTGGATGAGTGCCCGCAAATATCTGGCCAGTTGGGTTGCATGGTTTCTTATCGACTTAGTACAGATTGTTCTTTATATCGTTAAGGGTTTGAACGGTATAGAAGGTCTTTATCTTTACGCGGGTTTATACGGCATCTATCTGCTCATGGCTGTTTGGGGCTGGCAGAGCTGGCGTCGGCGACTGCAAGCCTCGTGATCTTTGTTGTCACCGGCCCGGAGTCATCGGGAAAGTCTACGCTTGCCCAAGCGTTAGCCGAACGGCTCAACTGGCCCGTGTTCCCGGAACTTGCGCGGGTCTACTTACAGGCACGGGAAGAAGAGGGCGGTCTGAGTTATCGGTACAGGCCCTCGGACCTATTGGATTTGGCAGCCCAGCAGCAAGCGCTTGAGGCGACCTTGCCACGTGATGGCCACTGCATCTTGGATACAGACTTACTGACCCTACTGATTTGGTGGCAGGAAAAGTACGGGCCGGCGCCGAATTTTTTACAACAGGCGTGGGCCAGACAGATTCCTCGGCACTATTTACTGTGTGAGCCTGACTTACCGTGGGAGCCAGATCCCATGAGAGAAAACCCTCATGATCGCCAGCGCTTGTGGCAATGGTACGAACATGAATTGCTGCAACGGGGCTGTTCGTTCAGTGTTTGCTCGGGTCTTGGCCCAGACCGTTTGGAGAGCGCGCTAACCGCAACCCGGCAGGCCCTAAGTCGGCTCTGAGCCGACTTCGAGGTTGAACGTCTGTGGTTTAAAATCGTTTTAGTCGGCGCAGTTTTTTGTTTGCGGTCGCGATTTGAGAGATCACTTCCGGGCGTCGATTACCGGAACGGTGCTGAAATGTTGCCCAAGCCCATTCTCTTAACCAGAAAGCCTCGATGGCGCTGTTTAACCTCGATCGTTCAAACTGAGGAAGAAATAATGCTGCCATTTCTGGTAAGAGCTGATCTTCCAGCTCAAGACCTTGGTGCAGGCTGACCAGATCGAAAAGCGGATCGTTGATGCCGGCAAATTCCCAGTCAAGGGTTATCCACCCGGCATCCGTCACGAGAATGTTCCAAGGATTCAGGTCGTTATGACAGCTCCCATGATGTGAGGCATCCGACGTTGGTAAACGGTCATGGTCCAACGGGTGAAGCAGCGGCATTTGTTCTATCCAAGGCGGCACATCTTCACCGACAAACTCTGGCAGCAACGTGGGCACATGGTAATGCCGAGACGTACTGGGAAGATTGCGGTGTAACCTGATTAGGTAATCCACCAAATCGGTCTCACTGACATCTTCCTGAAAGGCGTCTATTAGCAGCACGCCTTCTACCCAAGGTGTGATCATCAAGCCCGTTTGACGATCCAAAACCGTTGGCCGCACGCTGATCGAGGCGGGTAGGTGCTGGCACCATTCGGCCTCTGCCACGCGATTAACGAACGGCTGAGTACGCAAGGGAACCCGCAGAACATAGCGCTCATGAAGGCCTGGGGCTGTGCGCGCAAACCCATAGTTGGCGTTGCTGTACCCGCCGCTGAGGAATTGAAACTCCCCTATTTCATCCCCTTGCCAATCCGGTACTGCTGCCCATATCCGCTTTCTAAGCTGCTCGGCAGTATTGTCGTCGACGGTATCTAACAGGCTGGGATCGCTCATGGATTAGTGTGACAGCAGATCTAATGCATCGGTCATTACTTGCCCAATGGCCTCGTGAATCACAAGGTCGGCTAGTTCGTCCTGATCCGTGGGTTCCCGATTTACGATTACGAGCTTTGCACCCAGCTGCTTGGCGTACTGGGGAAATCCAGCAGCGGGATAAACCGTTAATGACGAGCCCAGCACGATCAGCAAATCACAGGCCTGTACCAGTTGTTGTGCCCGTGCCATTTCGGCCTCAGGCATGCTTTGGCCGAACGATATTGTGGCGGTTTTGATTAATCCCTGGCAAAGAATGCAGGGGGCCACAGAACCCGTTTCTTCGAATTGTTCTTGCAGCTTGGGTAACTCATAGCGTGTATGGCAGGACAGACAGCTCGCATAAGTCGCGTTACCGTGAAGCTCCACTATCTGGTCGTCGTCTAGGCCTGAATCCTGATGCAGATTATCAACGTTTTGGGTAATGACACCGCCAGAGCCGAGGTCGTTTAACCATCGAGCGATGGCCCGGTGGCCCGCGTTGGGTTCCGCTTGAGTCATCACGTCGTTAGAGAATTTTCGACGCCAAGACTCTTCCCGCGCCGATTCCAGAGCGACAAAGTCCTGAAACTGAATGGGCTTTATTTTGTTCCAAAGCCCTGTGCCCGGACTGCGAAAATCCGGAATCCCAGATTCCGTGCTGATGCCAGCTCCCGTAAAAAACACGGTGTTTTGGCTTTGGCCAAGTAGCAGGGCTAGCTGGGAAATCTTGTGTTTTGCAGTCGTCATAAAAGATCGCGCCTTACAACTTAGGGGTCGATGGTATCATCGAATTCTCTCGGGACGGCGCCTTTGGTTAGCTGGAACAGAGGTGTAAATAGCGAAGGAAGAGACAACTGTGTTACGCACGATCCAGAAATATCGAGGCTTAGTCATTGTCCTTACGACAACCTTAATGGCTCTGAGCCTGAGGCCGTTTTCGGTGAAAGCTGACAGCGATGTTTCGGTGCTTCCCGCCACGGTTCAATGGATGGGGAATATCCAATCTCGCCGCCTTGATGAGTCCAGCGGTCTTGCTAGTAGCCATAACGATGCTGGGGTTCTTTGGTCCATCAACGACAGCGGCAGTGGTCCTGAGATATTTGCCATGACAACCCAAGGGCAACACTTGGGCAGTTGGCTTATCGACATGTCAGACCCCTTGGATTGGGAAGCCATGGCCAGCTTTCGATGGCGGAATCGAAATTATCTGTTGATGGCGGACATTGGTGACAACTTTGCCGCACGCAGTTCCGTCTCTTTCACTGTCGTTGCGGAACCCCGATTAGATCAAATTTTGCCGGACCAGCGTTTGAAACCCCTGCTTGTCCAGCACTTTACTTTCCCCGACGGTCCAAGAGACGCCGAGGCCGTGGCCGTCGATATCCAGCGTCAAGAACTGTTGGTGCTCAGCAAACGAACGGTGCCTCCGGAGCTTTATCGGGTGCCTCTGGATATGGAATCTATGGAGTCCCCAGAGACCGTCAAGACTGAAGGTGCTGTTGGGGTGTTGCAGGCCCAGTTGCTCACGGCGCTCACAGATTTTTCCAGGCCACCTAAGCGTCAGGTGGATCTATATGGTTCATATTGGCCGTATATTGGCATGCCCACGGGTATGACCCTGAGCGCCGATCGCTTGTTGGTAACAACCCTAGAGCACGCTTATCTGTTTGACCGCAAAGTTCTGAGCCAGCCAGCAAAACTCATCAAGCTACCCTTTGCCGGTCAGCGGGAGGCCATTGCTTTTGCCAAGGATTCCTCTGACACCGCCTACCTAACCCATGAACGGGAAGACGGTCTACGCAAAACCGCCGTGTATCGCATCCAACTCGAATACCAAGATTGAGTAGCGAAATAAGAACTTACGCTATCGAGATTTAAGAGCGCGAAATGCCTCTGCTGGCCGCTGCATACGATCAATGATCTGATGAGCGACATCGGAAGGTTTGGCGTGACTGGTATCAACTTCCAAATCATAAGTGGCACCGTGGGCATGCACTTGTTCAAAGTGGGAAATCGCCGTTCCGGGAAAGCGTCCAGGCCTCAAGGCTTCCCGCTCCTTGACCACATCGAGGCTGCATTTAACGCCGATAAACCATGTTGTTTTGGGGTCTAGGACTTCCAGATAGTCCTCAAGGTAAGCGGGCTTGAAGAGCAGGTCGTCCACAATCACGTTACAGCCAAGTTCGGTCAGGGTGGCCACAGTACGTCGCATACCAGCCAGGACTCGCTCACCGTAGTCACCGAACTGGATATGGGTTACCCATTGGTCTTTGATTTTGCCAGGTACCACGTTTAGCCCCGAGGCGCCGGGGTCTCCCTCTGGGGAGTTCAAGCCTCTAACCCTGCCGGGCATACCGTCGCGAAAGTGATCCAGTGCCACGTGCTGATAGGGCTCTTTCAGCAGATTTTGCAGTGTCCATGCAAGAGTGGTCTTGCCCGCACTGGAGCAGCCGTTCAGCAAGATGACATTGGACATTGTATGTTTCTCAAAATTTAGTGTGTGACAGAGGCCTTGGACTAGCCTAAACGGCTGACCATAAGCGCACGAAAGCGCCGCAGGATACTGATCCTTGTCCGTTGGTGCCACTATCCAAAATGTCACTAGCGAATTACCCTTGCGGCTCGTCATTGTGTGCGCAGCAGATAGGCCTCGTATGTATTTACCGTCAAGCCGAGGAGGGCCGGGTGTACTGGCACTGTGATCCTCTCGTACAAGATGCTCAGGCGTTAACCTGGCCAACCATTCAGGCCACCGCTTTGGCGCTTACGTCCAAAGAAAATTCCGATGCCGCGTTGTTAGCCGAAGAGACCCCCTTAGCCGCGAGAATGAAAGGCAACCGGCTCAGCGATTTCACTTGTGGTCGTCACAGTGCTCATCTTGCCCAAACGTTGCTGGGCCTTCCTGAATACCCGGTTTTACAGCAGGGAAGAGCACCGGTTTGGGGGCAGGGACTTTGTGGCAGCATTAGTCACAGTCACCAGTGGGCACTGGCCGGGGTAACCACATTCTGGCGCAGCATCGGCGTGGACGTAGAGTTGATTAACCGAGTGACACCAAAATTACACAAAAGCTTATTTCTGCCCGAGGAAATGTCCGCCTTAGACCTGCTGCCAGCCGGGGCCACAGCGGTGGCTTTTTCCGCCAAGGAAGCCGGTTACAAAGCTATTTACCCCTTAGTGGGAGAATTTATCGGCTTTCATCAAGCCAGCATTGATCTGAACTGGGAAAAACAAGAGTTCCGGATTCGTTATCACGGTGCTCACTCGGGCAACAACGCGCTAGAATCCGGTCGCGGACACTGGCGCATTGCCGGCAATCATGTCATCACCCTTTTTCTCATTCAGGACTAGATAACGCTATGCAAGCAATCTTCGGAATCGGCGTGCTTCTCACGTTGGCTTGGCTTTGCAGTGAAAACCGATCCATCGTTTCTTGGCGTTTGATTTCGGTGGGCTTGCTCGTTCAAGCGGTTTTAGCGGCTTTGTTTTTGCACTCCTCTTGGCTCAGTACGGTTCTGATCGGTATCAATGGTTTTGTGAATGCCATAGGAGAAGCCAGCACAGCTGGCACCGTGTTTTTGTTCGGCTATTTGGGTGGGGGAGACTTCCCCGTTAAATCCGTGGCCGAGGCACCCTATCTTTTTGCTTTTCGAGTGTTGCCTCAAGTAACCGTTTTTTCTGTCGTCGTCGCCCTGTTGTGGCACTGGCGGATATTACCGGCCATCGTGCAGGGCCTGAGTTGGGCATTGAGGCGAACCTTCCATGTTAGCGGCGCCGTGGCAACGGCGGGGGCCGCAAGTTTGTTTTTGGGCATGATAGAGACGCCCCTAGTCATTCGCGCCTATCTGAATCAACTGACTCGCTCTGAGTTCTTTACGGTAATGGCCCTCGGTATGTCCACGGTGGCTGGTTCGGTGATGATCTTGTTTGCGGTCCTGCTGGATTCGGTGCTGGATGATGTGGTGGGTCACATCGTTGGGGCGTCGATGATTAATGCGGTTGGCGCCCTCTATCTGTCTCGCTTGTTTGTGCCAGAAACCCAAACCGTAGCGGATTCTTCATCGCAAATTGAGCTGCAGTACAGTTCTAGCATGGATGCGCTGACCCGGGGCACACAGGATGGATTGGCCATGGCCGTAAACGTCGGCGCGATGCTTCTGGTGTTAATCAGTTTTGTCGCTCTTGGTAATATGATCTTGGCCGGCATCACTGGTGAGGACACGATCACGATTCAATCTTTGCTCGGCTTCGTCTTTGCGCCGCTGGCTTGGCTTATTGGTATTCCTTGGGATCAGGCTGGCGCTGCGGGATCGCTACTGGGTACCAAGGTGGTCTTGAATGAAATCATTGCCTACGTTGAGTTTGCGGCCAACATTACTACCTTTTCCGAGCACTCCCGGCTGGTCATGCTCTACACGCTTTGTGGTTTTGCAAACATCGGCAGTCTTGGCATCTTGTTGGGCGGGCTGACGATCCTAGTGCCTGAACGAAAAGAGGAATTTTTGATCATCGCGCCTAAATCTGTGCTGTGTGGCACCCTGGTGAACCTCATCACCGGAGCCATCGTTGGCTTGGTGTTTTTGATCTAGCCCAGATCAACCGCAGGCCTAAGCGTCCATGGGCGTGGACATTTAGGTAGCGTCACCTAGTGTGCCTAAGCGCTACCAAAACTCTGGATGCCATCGCAGATCTGCTGCACATGTGCTTGAGAAATATCTCGATGCAGCACCCACCGGGGTCTTCCAACGCGGATGCCGGCTTCGGCCATATGCTCAGCCAGTGCACTGTAAACCTCCTCTGGAAGCTGCAGATGCACCATGTTGGTGGCCCACCGAACTGCCCCGTCCCCGAAGTTATCGACGATGGCGGTAGCGATGTGATTCGCATGCAAGTGATCCTGAGCCAGATCCTCGGCGTGGTGCTCCAAGGCGTACAGTCCCGCCGCGGCGATCACCCCAGCTTGTCGCATACCGCCGCCAAGCATTTTCCGCCAGCGCCTGGCCTCGTCAATAAGAGCCTTAGAACCGGCCAAGACCGATCCCACAGGTGCTCCTAAACCCTTGGACAAGCAGACCGAAACCGAGTCAAAGGGCGCAGCTAATGCTGCAGGGGATCGATTTTGAGCCAAGGCGGCATTGAATAACCGTGCCCCATCTAGATGCATGGCCAGTCCATGTCGCTCACCGAGACCCGCTACGGCTTCGGCGTAGCCCAAGGGTAGGGGCTCTCCAGCATGGGTGTTTTCTAAGCAAATAAGCCGGCTGCGGGTAAAGTGAATGTCGTCGGGTTTGATCACCGCTTCAATTGCCTCTAGCGCCAAGGTGCCATCCATAGCCATGGGAACTGTCTGCGGTGGGATACTCCCCAGAATGGCCGCACCACCGCCCTCAAAACGGAAAGTGTGGGCTGCATCGCCTACGATGTATTCATCGCCACGCTCGCAGTGGGCGAATAGGGCCAGCAGATTGGATTGGGTGCCGCTGGAGGCAAACAGGGCCGCTTCTTTGTTCAGCAGCCTGGCGGTGTATTCCTGCAGGGCATTAACCGTCGGATCTTCACCATAGACATCATCGCCCACCGGGGCATCTGTCATGGCCTGTCGCATGGCCTCAGTTGGGCGTGTGACGGTATCGCTGCGCAAATCGATATAAAATTCTGGGTTTGGCATGGTTAGCTTATGTTGTTGTCCGATGCCCCAAGTATTGGTCGAGGAGCTGAACAAGGTGTCGGGCGAGGGTAGAAATGTCAAACCCTGTTCTTGGCGAGAACGTCAGAATGGACGGTGCATTGGTTGGTCCACTGTCCTGAGACTCAAAGGCGATGGGGTCGTCCGCTGGTAAAAGCGTTCGCGGGAGTGCAGGGCATATGCCCTGCACAAAGTGATGGCCTAGCTAGTTTTGCTGAGCCAATGAGACGTTATACACCCCAGCCTGTCGCGCTGAGTCCATGATATGAATCATCACATCGGTGGTTGAGTCAGGGTGCGGCTGAATAATCACAGGAGCCTCAGGGTTCTCCGCGTGCAGTCGTTCAATATTCGCTCGTACCGAACGGCGATCCACGTCTCGACTGGCGATGACGATACGATCTCGGTTGGTGATACGCACCACGATGCTCTTTTTGTCCGGGTCCACAGTCTTTGGCTTATCGTCCTCAGGCTGATTCACGTCCAGCCCGACTTCTTTTACGAAGGTAGCGGTCACGATGAAAAAGATCAGCATAATGAATACGACATCCAGCATCGGCGTCAGATTGATCGCCTCTGTTTCTTCTTCGGCTCTTCCTCTCCCAAACGGTCTTCTCATCCCGAACCCTCAGTTCCTAAAATTTCTGACGAGCATGGTATGTCATGAGTCCTTGCGATTCCATAGGGGTATCAGACAGATTGCTAGATTGATCACCAATATTCCAAGAGCCAAAGGCCTATCGAGTAGATACGCCCAGCTTCCATCACTGAGCAGGAGGGCTCGTCGCAGATTTTCTTCAAACAAACCACTGAGGATAAACCCTAAAAGCAGTGGCGCTAGGGGGAAACCCTGACTTCGTAAAATCGTCGCGACCAAGGCCAAGGCCAGCATGAGGCCTAGGTCAAACAGACTGAATGTCGTCAGCAGCACGCCAAGCAGCGAAAAGGTGATCACTAGGGGAATAAGTACCTGGGCAGGCAGGCTGACAATTCGTGCGAGGTAGGGGATTAGCGGCAGATTCAACGCCAGAAGAAAGACGTTTCCTAAATACATGGACACGATAACGCCCCAAAAAATCTCCGGCTGGTCCGACACCAAGGCGGGCCCGGGCTGTAGTCCGTAGGCGAGCATGACGCCAAGCAGTACCGCCGATGTGCCGGATCCGGGAACACCTAGGCTAAGGAGGGGCACGAAAGAACCAGTCGAAGCTGCGTTGTTTGCTGACTCTGGAGCGGTAACACCGGCCTCCCGGGAACCGTCGCCCAGACGTTTTTCTAGGTCGTAGGCGAAAAAACTGGCCAAGGTCGCACCAGCCCCAGGCAGTACGCCTACGAAGAAGCCGAGCACTGAACTGCGCCCGGCAACTGGCAGTAATCGTCGAATCAACTTCAGGGGGATTAGCAAGTCACGCATGGAGAACGTGCCGTTGGGTTGCTGGGGCGAGTGCATGGCCAAGCGAAAGGCCTCAGCCAGGGCGAAGGTGGCCATGACGATTAGCACAAAGGGGATACCATCCGACAGATGCAGAGTGCCGAGGGTGAAGCGCTGCACGCTGCCAAGCTGATCCGTACCCACAGATCCCAGCATGAGTCCTAGCAACAAGGTAATGAGGCTGGGCAAACGCTCAGATTGTTGGGCAAATACCACCACACAGGTCATGGCGAAGAGAACTAGGGCTGCGTATTCGGCGCTTTGAATACTATAAGCGACCGAAGCCAAAGAGGATGCGAACACCAACAAAATCAGTGCGCCCGTGGTGCCGCCAAAGAAAGACGCGTAGGCGGCAATGGCGAGAGCTTTCCCTGCTTGGCCATCTCGGGCCATGGGGTAACCATCGAAGCTGGTGGCCACAGTACTGGCCACCCCGGGCGCGTTGATCAATATGGACGAGGTTGAACCACCAAAGACGGCACCGTAATAAACCCCGGCCATCATGATCAACCCTCCGGTCGGGTCGAGGGAATAAGAAACGGGAATCATCAGGGCAATGGCAGTTATGGGGCCGAGTCCGGGCATCATGCCAATCAGGGTGCCAGCCAGACATCCAAAGGCCACCCAAAGAACATTGGAGAAGGTCAGGGCGGTACTGATGCCTGTGAGAATGTCTTCAAGCATTAGCTAATCGGCAGACTCATCTGTAGCAACTGCTCCACCAACAAAAAACCGCCAACCGGCAAGCCAAGGCTCGCTCCAAGCAATATGGGCCATCGCCGTTCCTGCATCACCCACAGAAGCCCTAATACTAGGGCGCCGACGGCCACCCAAAGGTTCAACCAGTTCAGTAAAACGATGAATCCGATAATCAGTGTGCTCAGCAACAACAGGGGCCGCAGTTGTAAAACGGCTCGGGCGGTAGGCTTTCCAAGTGCCAAATCGCCCTGAGACGTCGGACTTCGCTTGCGCTGCACCCAAAGGGCGAGGACGGCAACACAGAACAACAGGCCGTAGATCTGGGGGAGGGTTCTGGAGTTCACCGCATCTAAGGCACTCCAAGGGTCTAAGACAATCTGATTGGCCAGCACCAAGTAGGTGATTCCAAAGCCTAACAGCGCAGCAGCGACCCAATGAAAACTCACCGCCTTACTAACCCAAGGTCTGTCATGATCGTTTGGAGCTGTCGTTCTTGTTCCTGCAAGTACTCAACAAAAACCTGATCTGGTAGGTATTTCGGCTGCCAGCCATAGCGATCCAGCTGCTGCTGCCATGTGGGCGTGGCCACGGCCTTGGTGAGCAGTTCAATCAATCGTTGCTTTTCAGCTGGCTGGATATTGCCGGGGGCAAACACCCCCCGCCAGTTATAAAAAACGACATCGACGCCTTGGTCGGTAAACGATGCAATGTCAGCTTCCTTGAGACCCAAATCCCCGGTAACCCCGAGGATGCGAACAGTCCCGGCTTGATGAGCGGCTAGTGTTTCTCCAAGTCCGCTTACCAGTACATCAACTTCGCTGCTCATCAGGGCAAGAAGCGCTTTAGCACCGCCGTCATAGGCCAAATAGCGAACCCTGCGTGGATCAATGCCCTCGGCCTGAGCCAGAAGCGACAGCGTGATGTGATCCAGGCTGCCTTTTACTGAGCCGCCGCCGACAAACAGACGCTTTCGCGAATCCCCCAGTGCGGCAACTACATCGGTCCAGCTCTTTAGCGATGAATTCGCCCGCACGGCGATCACGCCTGGGTCGGCGATAAGACCGCCGATGGGCGTAAGGTCCCGGTAGGAGTGGGGGAAAAGACCTTGCAGTGAGCGCAGGATCAGAGGTGCTGAGTTCACCAGCAGGGTGTTTTCTAAGGAAGGGCCGGAATTGACGAAGTAGGCCATGGCTTTGCCGCCACCGCCACCGGTGCGGTTTTCAAAGCTGACGCTTTGCAGCAATTGACTCTCCGTCAGTGTGTTACCAAGGGCGCGGGCTGTTGCGTCTAAGCCTCCGCCGGGCCCAGCCGGAATGACCAAGTGTAAGCGCTCGGCAGCTAACGGCAAACTCAACATGGTCAACAAAACCACCCAAAGCCCACCTGAATGGCTTTTCACCGTCTGCTTACCCATTGTTCAGGAAATTGAGGGGAAGCCCCCCAACTGGCCAGTCCATGCTGACAAGCTGTCCAGTGGAAGACAGTGTTATGTAGGCGGTTTTAAGGTTTGGTCCACCAAAACAAATGTTCGTCGTGATGCGGTCTGGCATTGCCACAAAGACTGGCGGTGCATCCGTAACAGACAGTGTGGTAATCCCCCCATCCAACAGCGTAGCCACGCAAACGTCACCATTGGCATCTACAGCCAGTGAATCAAACATATAGTGCCCGGGACGGCCATTAAGTAGGCGTCTGGGTTTGCGAGTGTCGATCTGCCCGGGGCTGAGAATCGGGTAAGCCCAAAGATGTCCGGTCGGGGTCTCAGCCACAAAGACCTCGTCTTCGTGCTTGGATAGGCCAATACCATTGGGTGCTTCTAACGGGAAAATGACCTCGGTGATCTGGCTACCGTCAGGCAGGGCATAAAAGACTCCGGTTCTGTCCCTGTCTCGAGATCGGTACTTGCCGTGGTCGGTAAACCAAAACCCGCCCTGAGCATCGAAGACTATGTCATTAGGACCCTTTAGCGGCTCACCGTCGCAGTGGGTGTAAAGCGTCTGGACTTGCCCTGTGTCCATGTCAACGCGTTGGATACTTCCGCCCTGATAGTTGTCGGGCTGGGCACCGGGGTAGGTTCTGCCTTGATTTTCGATCCACTCAAAGCCGCCGTTATTGCATACATAGCAATAACCGTCGGGTCCCATCGCGGCACCATTTGGGCCGCCACCAAGGTTGGCCACAAGCTCTTTGCGGCCGCTGCGAATTCGGCTTAGATGCCCGGCTTTGATTTCAACCAGAACAATGCTGCCATCTGGCATGGCAATGGGTCCCTCCGGAAAAGCCAGTCTATCCGCAACTAATGTGAGATCTGGTTGCATTTTTCTCCCCTACTAGCTCAAGATTCTCAAGTCACCAGACTATACTAAGGACAGCCCGTGATACGTAAGTTTTCTTGGATAACCCTGTGCATCAGCCTCTGCTTTGGTTGCCAATCCTATGTGGATGGTGCCAAGCGCACCTTCGGTGAGGTAACCGATGATGCTCAGATTACTGCCGTGGTCAAAGTTCGCCTGTTGAATGACCCTGAGGTGAAAGGCCTTCGCATTAACGTCACGACGGTGAGGGGGGTGGTCATGCTAGAGGGCCGCGTACCATCAGACTACGCTCGGGAAAAAGCCATTCGGATTACCCGCGAGACCGGCAGCGTGGTGGATGTTGACGATCGGCTCACCGTGGTGGAATAGGCCATATTATTTCTAGAAATAGTCATAAACTGACTGATTTATAACCAGTTTTTTGGTTTCAAATATCCCGATAGCTGGGCTTCTAAGCTGTTGGGTTCGGGCTGGTAATCGTAAACCCATTTCACGAGCGGAGGCAGGGACGCTAGGACGGACTCGATGCGTCTGCCACTCTGCAGGCCGTACTTGGTGCCTCGATCAATGGCTAGGTTGAATTCAGCGTATCGACCTCGGCGATACAGCTGAAAGTCCCTTTGGGCTTCAGTAAATGGTGTTTCCATCCGTCGCTGAAAAATTGGCTGGTAGGCGGGCAGGAAGGAATTGCCAACCCGCTTAACCAAGTCAAAGCTCTCGTCGAAACCGCCCTGGGTCCAGTCATCGAAAAATATGCCGCCCACCCCCCGAGTCTCATTGCGATGGGGTAAAAAGAAATACTCGTCGCAAGTGGCCTTAAATGCAGGATAGTGTTCGCCTACCGCATCGGCAGCAGTTTGGTGCCATAGGTGGACATCTTCATCCACTGGGTAGCAGGGCGTCAGGTCGTAACCGCCACCAAAATACCAAGCCGGCTCGTCCGCCTCTACGTAGAAAAAACGCAGATTCATGTGAGTAATCGGCACATGAGGATTACGGGGATGCACGATCAAAGAAATGGCCGTGGCCTGGAATGCGCTCCCGGCCAGATGAGGGTTGCGCTCCGTAGCGGCTGGTGGCAGGGCTGCTCCCATGGAATGGGTGAATTGCACTGCGGCCTTTTCAATGTGTTTACCCTCCGCCAACACCCTGGGCTGAGACAGTCCTCCGTTGGGTGGTTGGATTTGCTCCATCGAAAAAGTGCCTTGGGTGTCTACTGCCTCAAGGGCCTCACAGATACGCTGCTGCAACTCCGTAAAATAGGCAACCACCGGTTCGATCATAGTATTTCCTTGGCTGAGTAGAAGGCGAGAGGTAAGTCGCCTAATGGATATTGCTGAGCGAACCTCTAGTGTAAATCAAGCTAGGTGGAAAGGTAGCGGTAGAAGGTAACCCATCGCGGGTTATGTCCTAAAATGAGACCTCAGCACATCATCCTAACGCGAAAACTGAGTTCTGACATTACCGGTCTGTCTAAGTTCGTTAGCAAAACCCAGCCGATATCTGCTCTAGAGGAATACCGTCAGTGCGATGAATTGGGCATACTTAGGCAATGAAAAACACTGAATTTAGTCCTTACCTCGATGCACTAGACGGTCTGGTGCGCAAAGCATGTGCTCACCTCCAAGGCAATTTGGACGAGGAACAAATCGAACTCTATGACCTTGCCTTCGTGCAGGCAGAGATTTTGGCTGCGCGAACATTAATTGAACAGGCCGAACGGGCACCAGAATTAGAGGCCACCTGTCGCTATTTTTGCGCCAACGCCATTGTTTCGATCACCCAGAAACTGGCAGTGCGGCCTCAAACCTTCGGTTTAACCGAGGCGGAGTTACCGTCCCTCGAACCACTGCAGGATTACCTCTCACCCCAAGCTATCTCGGCTCTGGGCGAGCACTACCTAGCTCAGGGGCTGGCGGCGGATCTACTGGACGATGAAAAGCGTATCATTCGTGACACGTTCAAGGATTTCGCCGATCAAGTCGTCAAACCCTTGGCAGAAGAGGTTCATCGGAAAGACTTGCTGGTTCCCGCAGCGATTTTAGAACCGCTGAAAGAGATGGGGGTCTTTGGGCTCAGCGTTCCGGAGCGATTCGGTGGTTTGAAGCCTGACACAACCGAAGACAGCATGGGCATGGTCATTGTTACCGAAGAACTTTCCAGGGGATCCTTGGGGGCCGCTGGGAGCCTGATTACCCGGCCAGAGATTATGGCTCGAGCGTTGCTTGAAGGTGGCACGGAAGAACAGCAAGCCCGATGGCTGCCACAAATAGCCTCAGGCCAAACCCTGTGCGCGGTCTCGGTAACGGAACCCAATACAGGCTCGGACGTTGCCTCTGTAGCCCTCAAAGCAACAAAAACAGACGGCGGCTGGCTTCTTAACGGGGGCAAAACATGGTGTACCTACGCCGGGGCCGCGGGCGCTTTGTTGGTGTTGGCGCGTACCGATGCCGACGCTAAGCCCGCTCATAAGGGCTTATCACTCTTTGTGGTGGAGAAGCCCAGCTACGATGGACACGACTTCCATTACCAGCAAGCGGAGGGCGGTCGCATGATAGGCCGGGCTATTCCCACCTTGGGTTACCGCGGCATGCACTCTTTCGAGATGGCCTACGAAGACTTTTTTGTGCCTGAGGATTGCTTAATTGGTGGCGAAGCGGGGCAGGGCAAGGGCTTTTACTTTACTATGCGCGGTTTTATGGGCGGCCGGCTGCAGACAGCGGCGCGAGCCTGCGGATTGATGCGAGCGGCTTTTGAGGAAAGCGTAAGCTACAGTCAGGATCGCATGGTGTTTGGGCGCTCGGTGGCGAGCTACCCATTATCCTTGGCAAAGCTAGCCCGCATGGGCGCGCTGATCACTGCCTGCAAGGCGTTTACCGCGCATGTGGCCGGTTTGATGGATCAAGGACTTGGTCAAATGGAAGCGAGCTTGGTGAAGCTTTTTTCCTGTCGTGCAGCGGAATGGGTGACTCGAGAGGGCGTTCAACTCCACGGCGGCATGGGATATGCAGAAGAAGTTGCAGTGAGCCGCTATTTCGCGGATGCTCGCGTCCTTTCGATTTTTGAGGGTGCTGAAGAAACCCTAGCGATTAGGGTGGTCGGCAAATCCCTCGTAGACCAGGCCAGAAATTAATAGCAGCACGGGCTCGGTGGGCCCAGCGCATCACCGTTTATTTTGTTAGAGACCAGGAGCACTCATGGACTTAAGTTTTTCAGATCAGGATCGAGAATTTCAGGCAGAAGTTCGCAGCTTCCTTGAAGAGGCATGGCCTCAAGAAATGCGCGACAAGCAAAGCCGCAGCGCGCTGGGCAAACTGTCTAAGGAAGATCTAGTCGGGTGGCAAAAGCGCTTAGCCGCCAAGGGTTGGGCTGCCACGAACTGGCCGTCTGAATATGGCGGTGCAGCCTTCACACCGACCCAGAGCTACATATTCGATGCCGAACGTGCTCGTGTGGGTGCGCCAGGCGTTGTTCCCTTCGGCATCACCATGGTGGCGCCTGTTATTATGAAGTTCGGCACAGACGAACAAAAAGCCAAGTTCTTGCCGCCAATCCTCAATTCAGACGTTTGGTTTTGCCAGGGCTACTCCGAGCCGGGTTCGGGTTCAGACCTCGCTTCTCTAAAAACCAAGGCTGAGGACAAGGGCGACCACTATTTGGTTAATGGCGTTAAGACGTGGACCACGATGGCCCAATATGCCGATTGGATGTTTTGCTTGGTCCGCACCAGTAACGAGGACATTCGTCAGATGGGCATTAGCTTCATTTTGATGGACATGAATACCCCGGGAATCTCGGTTAAGCCGATTATCACCCTAGATACCCCAGCCGAGGGTTACCAAGAAATCAACATGGTCTACTTTGAGGACGTTAAAGTACCCAAGGAGAATTTGGTAGGCGAACAAGGCAAAGGCTGGACCTGCGCGAAATACCTACTGGAATTCGAGCGCGGCAACGCCTATTCACCTGGCCTAAAGGGCGCCATGTCCCACCTCAAGCAGGCGGCGGCAGCGGAACAAGATGGAACCGGGCAAGCTTTTGCGGAAAGCGCTGATTTCATGAAGAAATTCAATGATGTTGAGGTCCAGATCCTAGCCATGGAAGCGACAGAGTTGCGCATTCTAGGGGCTTTGGCAGCAGGGCAAAACCTTGGGCCAGAAAGCTCCATCCTCAAGACGCGGGGTACAGAACTACAGCAGGCGGTTACCGAACTGGCATTGGAGATAGCGGGCAACTATTCGGCGCCCCTAGATCAATCGACTCCGGCACCGGGTGATAACTTCCAGCCAGTAGGACCTCAAGCCTCCAACGGGGTTGCTCAAGAGTATTTCAATACTCGTAAGGTGAGCATTTATGCAGGATCCAACGAGATTCAGCGTAATATCATGTCCAAACTGGTACTAGGGCTGTAGAACGCAGGGGCTTCGGCTCAATCGACGGCGGGCTGGTTTGTGACCAAACCGGCGCGATGTTGGTCCTAACGTGAGAATAAATCACCAATGCAAAGAAGGCGGGGATTCCCGCCTTTTTTATGCCCGATAGGCGCCCTTTAAGAGGTCTAGCTGTTAAAGTTTTCGCCTTCGAAGCTTCCGAACAGACGCTTACTCATATCATCAGTGATCCGGGTCCACTTGCCTAGCCAGCGCCCCAAACGGCTTATCCCGACGGAAGGGCTGGAGCTTTCCTTAATCAGGTTGTGGTACATGGTTCGCCGAGTGTGCTCGGCGCGGTTGTGGATCATTGACGCGATCTTGGTGACAATCTTAATGGCGATGCGAGGGTGTTCCAGTACGATTTTGTCGTAGGTTTCCGCATCCAGATACAAGTAATCGCATTGGCTTCGGCACACGACGGTGGCGGTTCGAGTCGCCTGTAATACTAGATTTACCTCACCCAAGAGTCCGGGTCCCGGAAAATTCCCGATGTTCATCGCGACCGTGGCTAAGTTGACACGACACTTGTAAAACACGGAAAACTCGCCGTTCAGCAGCAGCAGTAACTCGCGACCGGTATCACCCTGAGACAGCATGATCGTGCCGGCCTGAGCCTGTCGCTGATCCATAATGTCAACGAGGGTTTGAATTTCTTCGGTCTCAAGGTCTGGGATGACCTGTGCCACAATCTCTATAACGTCAGCAGTTTCCATATCAACCGTTCTTAGCCGTTTAAGACGAAAATCAGTAAGAGGGCAGGTGCGCTCTCACAATGTGTGGGTTTGGCCTTCTGTGGCGATCACGACGGCGCCGGGTAATTCATCTACTTGGGCCTTGATCGCATCTAAATCGGTATCTACGATGCCCGGATTAAAGCCAGCAAGGGCTAGGGTACCCACGTTTAGTGCCCGTGCCGTTTTGTAGCCTTCTTGCCATGTTGAATGGCCCCAACCCCGAAAACTGGGGTATTCCTCATCGCTGTAGGCTGCGTCAAACACCAACATATCGGTGTCCTTGGCCAAGGTGGCTAGACCCGGATGGATTTCTTCCGAGTCGCCATGTTCATGATCCAGACAGTAGGCCAGAGACTTATCGCCACAGGCAATTCGATATCCCATGCTTTCGTTAGGGTGATTAAGGAATTGGGCGGTAACGGTTGCGCTGCCGAAGCTCATGGATTCACCCGCGCCGATTTCCGTCACAGATTTGACGCCTTGAAGCAGGGAAAACGGTACAGGAAAATTCGGCGGCAACATCTGCCGCTCAAGGCAGTCAATCAAAGACGCGCCATCGCGTTTTGGACCAATAATATTAATTTCATTACGTGGGTCATAAGCCAATTGAAAAAACGGCAGGCCTTGAATGTGATCCCAGTGGGTGTGGGTCAAAAACAAATTGATTTTAACTGGTTCCGTAGTCGACTCACGCATTTCTCTCCCGAAACTCTGTATTCCCGTGCCAGCATCCAGCACCAAAATCGAATCGCCGGCTCGAACTTCAACACAGGGGGTGTTACCGCCATAACGGGCAGTGTTCGGACCTGGTACCGGGGTGGAACCCCGAACGCCCCAGAACGTCACGGTCAGCGATGATTGTGAGCCAGTCATATACAGCCTTTTGCGAGTAGTCGAACGCCAGTTACCGAAGACGTCGGGCCGATTATACAGTTGTCGCGGGAATGTTCACCGATCAAATGTTTGCTAAAAGTGTTCGTTTCGTGAGCTAACCTACAAAAATATCTGTAAAACAATTGGTTAAACTGCTGGGCTCGTGCCGTATCGGTTAACACCCGCGTAGCCGATTAACCCTCTTGAAAACGGCAGGCTTATTTTGCGCATAATACATATTATGTTAAATGAAGTGTGTGATCCGGTTTATGCGCCGCTGGCGTGTACATAGACCCTTCTTTTTGCTCATTCAGTTGTCAGCGAAATCGAAACTGAGCGTTGACCAGTCCCGGCTCTCCACTTCCGTCGATACTGCCACGTTCTACAATGTACCGTTCTTTTTGCTCCAAAGCGGCTATCCACGCGATCAATCCATTGAAGGACTGTTGTTCGACAGAAACGCTTACAGTGCCATCAGCCTCTGGCTGCAGACGGGACAGGACTATGTCGAACTCGGCCGCGCTGTTGGTGATGTTTGCAATAGTTGGGCCATTGGTCTGGGTAGATCCGGAGCCTGAGTTTTGCAGACTAGCCCGGCTCAACTCATTCCTGTTTAGGGTGATCCACTCGAACAACCCTTCGTTAGCGCTCGCCCGCGCACGTTGCCGTTCTTCAAACTCGCTGACGGGGAGCCATATGCCCAGAACAAAACTGAGCCCCAACGTCAGTAACAATACAAGCTTTAGTACCCGCTGATCGTTACGGCTTTTTTCGGTGTACCAACGATGGGCTGCGGTGGATTTAAATGCCTCTGACGCCTGATGAAGTGCTTTGTTCATAAGTATTGCCCAACTAACCGCGCTCTTACCCGATTGTTCTCTTTTGTCGCATCACTGACGTCTACGATCATTGCATTCTGCTTGGCGCGGGTTTTGATGGCATCCAACTCATCAAAGTCGCGAATCACCACGTCCACGGTCAAAGACATTTGTTTTTTTCGGAAACGCAGGGCCTGGACCTCTGCGCTTGAACTAAGTACAGCCGACGTTCGCAAAATAAGATCCACCATACTGTGGGATGAATCGCCGCTAGCGTTGGGTCTTAGCTTGTTGGCCAACCGCCGTTTGAGTTGGGAAGTTGTCACCGGTGGGCTGTCGTTAGGAAAAAGCGTCTTATAGCTGGCGGCATTTTGCGCTTGGCGTTGATCTGCCTGATGCTTATACCAATAACCTTGAGTAAGTAGACCTAATGCTGCAACGCACAGCCATACGCTGGCGGCGATGCCGGTGCGACGCCACCGAATCGTGAGGTTTGTGTCTTCTGTCCGAACCGCAAAGTCGCCCTGCAGTAAGTTGAAGCCCCCCTGCTCCGGCGAACTGGCCTTGGCTACTGAGTCTAGGCGCTCGGTGATGTGCTGTAGTGGCGGTGTTTCCACCAATAGCACTTCCGGCGTTGACTCCAACTGGCCAAGCTCAAGATCATTCAAGCTACCGCCAACGCACCGTAAGGTGCCCGGTTCAAGACTGTTCAAAATTGTGGCTAGCATACTTCGTTCTACCGCCGCATCTTGATCCTCAGCCACCACAAGCACCTGTTCCTGTACCGATGAATCCAGCAGTACTGTGACTTCTGACGTGGCTCCCTGCAGTAATTGGGCTTGAGAAACCACCCAGCCCAGGGTGATATCAAACTGAGTAAAGTGCTGCAGCCAACTCGCTAGCCTTTCCTGATCAATAATCGCGCAGTGTACACCATGCCCGGGACGTATCCTGCCATGCGCGATGTGTACGGCTTCGATATCGCTGGTCAGGTATTCCTCCAGCGCAAAAGGCAGCGCTTGTTTAATGCTGTTAACGCTTCGCCCCGGCACGTCGATGGTGATCCGAAGCACCTCGTCGCTGGGTAGCGCCAGCCCGAGGCTCGTATGAGATTCAAACCAGGTTGGATTGCTCTCCATCAGATTTGGCATCCCCTGAGAATCCACCTGCCCGGTCGTGACATGGCCTGTTGGGTCAAGGCGGCACCATTGCCAAGTGCAGTTGCTGTCACTGGGGTCAGTGGTGTTGTGAGGAGTGAACAAAAGCATGGTCATAACTTACTGTAACCGCAGGCTAAGGGGCTGAAATGTAGCTTGTTCATGTGGCGTCCTGGCCGTCGGGAGCCAAATAATCATGCCGGAAGCGTTTCCCAAAATCACGCTGAAGGAGCGTAATAAACCCGCTACTTGGATCTCGCCACATCGTGGAAAAGAGGCTAACACGAGTGCGATTAAGCTGCGCTTGAGCAATCAGCAAAAAATACTCGCTCGTCACAGAAAGGTCAGCCCGGACGGGATTAAAAGCTGGATTCGCCGATATAAACTCATCCAAGGTCAAATAATTACGAGGCAGCTGAGTGATAGATGCAGCATCATTTAGGCTAACCGTTGGATCTAACGCGCTGAGTGTCAGGGCGGACGCCGTATTAACATTTACCTTCATCACAGTATCGGGCACTAAACACGTGCGTTCTGCTAGCAGGCGTATCTGAGCCGGCTCTACGTCTGCCAGTGAGTTAAGTTCGCTGATATCCACCATGGATTGGTTCGCAGCTAAATGGGGCGGCTGTCTCAACTGATAAGCAGAGTCTTCTGCCCCAAACCCCATGGCTACCTGATCTGGGTCAACCCAGTCCTTCACCAAATCCGCTATGTCAGGCGACAAGTCTAGGTCAGTTAGCAAGCGTTTTAGACGCTCATGATTTAAGGCGCCAGCGCTGCCGCCTAAACTATTTAGATTGAAGCATCGATGTAGATCCACCACGTAAGCGTGCAGTACCCCTACCCCGTCGAGATCAAAAGGCAAGGCGGGTTGCGCCCAAAACTCTTCTAGGTGATCCACGCCGGGGCCAGAATTGACGAAGTCATCGTACAAGGCTTGTCGTGCGAGTTCTTCGGCCCCGATGACATATTGCAGAGCTTGTTCTTGTTCAAAGCTATTTTGGTGTTGGGCGATCACCAAATGATGACTCGACAAAATCTGTGTGGTGAGTCCAACGAGGATAGCGGTAATAAGCAGCACGGTGATCAGCGCAACCCCCGACTGGCGACGGATTAACACACTGTTTGCAACAGCAGGTGGTTTGAATAAATCAGAATTCGCCATTGGGCACCTCCCAAATCCGCTCCACCACGCCCACGGGCTGTAGGCGAATACGCAGGATGAG
>JAYOVN010000030.1:0-23569 GCA_038151515.1 Gammaproteobacteria bacterium
CCAACGCCAACGCCAACGCCAACGCCAACGCCAACGCCAACGCCAACGCCAACGCTTCCCCATGCAAAGATAGGACAGTCACCGGCGTTGCGGTTACTCGAGACATCGGAGCCGGTAACCTCCAGAGTACAATCCACGGCTGCCGGTTCTGCAGGGGCCAGAGTTCTATCTGGTACTCTTGTCCGAGCGCTGCTGCATGCCGGTTCCGGAACAGGTAATCCCACGGCAGTAAATACTGACAGCAGCAGTGGTCTTGGGTTTCGTCAGGTGGTACCCGCGACTGTATCCGAGCGGTTGGTTAATCCGTCGACATTGGGTCAGCGGAGCTCTGACGCGAGAAATCTGGTACAGGCCTTAATCGAAACAAAAGGCCAGCTGAATCCGCTCCAGGGTCAAAGCGGCCGCTCACCTACCGAGCGCCTGTTGCCCCAGGCTGCAATGGTATCCGTGGCGCTGGGACCGAAAA
The DNA here is from genome assembly GCA_038151515.1 of Gammaproteobacteria bacterium. Taxonomy (GTDB): domain Bacteria; phylum Pseudomonadota; class Gammaproteobacteria; order Pseudomonadales; family Azotimanducaceae; genus UBA4421. Next base: position 467 of record JAYOVN010000030.1, read on the forward strand.
CCCTTCCCAATTTCCAAGCAGCATCTATTCCGGGCAGTCCACCCTCAGTAGCTAGTGAGTCGGTAACGTCAGTTGGGCACGGCGTTTCGCCCAGACAAGCCGCGATGGCTCGGCGCCTAGGGCTGGCGCGTCTAACCATTCAGCCTTCTCAACAGCGCCCTAATGAGCAAGCCGAGAACAAAGCGACCGATCAGTCAACTCGGACGGCTTGGCAGCTAAACATTCAAAATTCCGATTCAGGCCTTGCTAGCCTGAGGGCGGGAAAACAGGGAGGCAGTATGCTCAGTCCTGAAGGCGTCAATATGATGCCCCGACCGAACACCGTCTACGTCGAGGGCGCCGCGGCCGGTGTCCGCGTGGAACCCGAACAAGCGCGGATCTTGGGTCTCCGCGCAGGAGAAACTATCAATGCCGTGGTAACTCAGCGCCAGGACGGCAACGTCCTGCTGATTGGCAAACAGCAGCTTCCGCTTCCGGATCGCATGAACTTGCCGGCGGGCCAAGTGGCGCTTTTGGTCCGAGTTGTAGCAGGGCAAACAGTGCTCGCTCTGACAGATCCAACCCTAGCGGCCCAAGTTGCTGCTGGGGCTAAGCGGACGGATGCCGATGCGCGATTTACCCGCTTACTCAACCACGTGGGCAGCTTTCACCTAGCCCGTACGCTAAGCCCGGGGATACTAACCGGGTTGACGGAGCAGAGCGGCGCTCCACAAATGCAAAGAAGTTTGGCGGCCCTGTTGCTGGACTCGCGCCAACTCAGCGGGGGTCGCATCCGCTCAGCGGTAGAAGTCGCGGGACTCTTTGCCGAACATCAAGCAAGCCTGAATCCACAGCAGGGGGCACCCGGTCTCAAATCCTTGCTCATTGGTCTTCGAGCACTTATGCAGTCACGGCAGATGGAAACCACGTCCATTTCCGGGGCCATAGATGAAATCGAGGCCCGCCAATTGGACAGCCTCGCCCAACAAACCTCCGGTAGAACCCACTATTCGTGGGTCCTACCCTTTGCTGATCAGTACCCGGTTTATATCGAGCTTGAGCATCAGCAGATGGCCGAGAACGAAGACGGTATGGCACAGAGCGTGTGGAACGTCGATTTAGAGATTGGACTTAGTCCGTCGGTTGCCATGACCGCCAACGTGCGGGTGGATCAAGACGGTGGGTTAGGCCTGCGCCTGTGGTTGCCGGATCCGAGCTTTTACAGCATGGCTGAAGCAGGCAGAGGCCGGCTGGAAGATATGATCGCCAGTCAGGGGCTATCACTAACTGGACTGACGGTATATCCGGTGGCCCGAGACGCTGGCACTGTCGATGACAGCCGGCCGAGAATGGGAGTATCCATCGATGCCTAAGCGTGAAACGCCCTTTGGTTGGACCTTGGCCGACGACGTACTTGAACCGAAAGATCTGCAGGACAACGGGCCGAGAAAAGCCGTCGCGCTATTGTTTGACCAAGTGCGAGCGCCGGTATTGGTGGCCAAGGGTCAAGGCGAATTTGCGGAAGAAATTATTGAGGTGGCGAAGGCCGCTGGTGTCTATCTTGCCGAGGACCCCGTGCTGGCCGAAACTCTGTCGTATCTGCAGCTGCAAGAGGAAATACCCGAGGATGTCTATGTGGCAGTAGCGACAGTGCTGTCCTGGGCGTATTGGCTTAAAGGCGAGGTGCCTCAAGTTTTGACAGAGTGAATGGAGTGATTCAGCGCTTGCGCTTCATGCGCCCCATCTTGTCATAAAGAGCGCTGTGGTTGTCTTCAGAGCGCTGGGTCAGAGAGGAAAGAACCGTGCGAACAACTTCCAGCTGCCGCTTCAGCAGCAGGTCATTGCGGATATGGGCTTCTTTGCACTCATTGATTAGGGTTCGTGCTTCGTCCCACAAAGGATCTGCCGTGTCTTGAATCGCGTCGTCGCCTGGGTCGTCGGTAGCGACCGGTGCCGGCCACTGGGTCTGTATTGACTGCAGTAGTTCAACTTTGCGCAGCTGGACAGTTTCTAAGTGGTCTAGGTTCTTTTCGCCAAGGGCGATGAATTCCTCTTCAAGAGTCACTTTGAGTTCATTGCCGAGCGTCAGAATGTCGCGAATCAGTGTGGTATCGGACATTTAGTTTTTTACCGAGTCGTTCTGGCGAGGTGGGAGCGCCCTGACTAGATCAGGCGCTCGAGTTCGGCGAAATTCTCTGCAATGCGGCGGGCATCCAGCGGAAACGAGCCATCTTCAATGGCTTGACGCATCTGCTTAACCTTAACCTCGTCAAAGGTCGCGCTTTCGCTGGACCGTATTTCGTTGCTGAGCTTAACCTCAACACTGGCTGCCGGTTCCGCGTTGGCTGGTGTGCTGCCCGTCGGGGCGCCCGCGTCCCGGCTACCTGTCGCACCCGTATTGCGGGCCCGGTTGGCCGTTACGGAGCTTGAATTAATGCTGTCAACCATGATGCACCTATGCTTACTCGAAATTTGCGTGTCGGATCGCTTCGAAATCTACCGCAAATCCAGGCTTGAAAAGTCTTTTTACCGATTCAACGTCTAAGTCGGCAACTTCGGAAGAAACTTTAGCGATGATTTATATATATATCAATTGTTTACGCGTTGTTTGGGGCGAGTCCTCATAACTACAAACTGCGGGCTTTGCCCGCCCCGGTCACAATTGCGGTGACCTGACGGTCACTGCCTGGATTACGCAGTTCTATTTGATCGCCTAAAAAGCCGTCCTGCAGCGCAACTAACTCAGAAGCAATGCGAAAATACGCGCCGACGGATTCTACGGAAACACGCTGGCCCCGCTTGACGAGCTTGGCCTTGGTTAAATCCCGCTTTCTTAAAACATCGCCTGGATGCAGCAATCTGTTAGCCGCCAACATCTCTAGGCCCTCAAATGTTCGATAAGCGTCTTTGGGTACGTCCACAGCACGTTGGCGCATGGCAACCATCTTCGGCGTGATACGACTCCGGGCCGGAATTGCTTGAACGATCACAATTACCTTTTGAGCAATAGCCAAATCCGAGGTTACTAGAGTTTGGCCAACCCGAAGATTGCGAGCCGCGTAGTAGTCGGCGTTGTCGAGTTGGGTTATCGCGTTTTGTGGTGCTCGATGCGGCGGCAGCCACTCGGTGTGTAAAGCGTCTTTTTCAACTCGCTGGCCTTTTGTGATAGGTCTTACTGGTCGAAGTACGGCCACAGAAGGGACCTGATTTGCTGGCAGGCTTTGTCCTCTTGGATCGTTCTTTAAGCGACCCCGGATTTTGCGCTGCCAGTTTGTTGCTGGGCAAGCGGCGTCCACCGCAAGGCTGGCGGGGGCGTGTTGCCCCGGTATCAGCTGCTTAGGATCAATCACGAATCGATCGCAGGCAGGAATCGCTAGGCGTTTGTCTTTTAAAGCGAAGGCATAAGTGGGTATCACGCCAGATGTTGAGGCCAAATGCTGGTCAGCCCATTGTTGTAGGTCCTTGGCCAGCTGCGCTTCGGCGGTTTCTGCCACGGCAGGCTCCAAGTCTGTGTGATTAATGGCAGTTGTAGCAAAAGCGCCAGAGGCCAAAGACAACAGCAGCGCTACTAACATCGTCGTTGCCGCCACAGCAGCTATCCCAGAGCGCCTAGAAGCAGCGCCTCGAGATGATGGATTTTCGACAAATGTGCGGATCAAACCTTTCATGGGTGTGCCAATGCAATATAGGTGCCACAAATTAGCTGACTGCGTTGGCAGTAACGGCAATCTATCCAGTCGCCACGAGTTGGGTGATGGCTCGTCGTGCTGCAAAGGGTGTGTGCGTCCAAATCAAAAGCGGGATCTGCCTAATACCGCTGCTGGATTGTTTTTGTTTTGGGCTGCTGTCGTCGGCTGTAGCCCTTGCAAGGGAGGCACGATAATTCAGTTTCGCAACCACCGCGGATCTTCGCGTTCCGGTCGCTCCTCGTATCAAAAACAACAGGCTCTACACGGGGCTGCTAGCCGTAATCCACTCCCCTGACGATTTATTGACACCCGGCAACGGGAGAAAAAAAGCGGAAGTAACCAGCCGGCTACGAATTGCCGAATTTCGAAAAACTCAGTGAAAACGGTCTAAAGCGGCAGGTTTTTCGGCCAAAAAGGGGCAAAACCAAAGTTGGCACGCCAATTGCTTCTTAAGCCCCGTGACGGTAGATCGAGAAAGGCTCATCTACTGAATCGAACATAAGTTGCAAAACTTTAGGAAACAGATCGATTTTTTTTGAAAGGTAGAGAGATCGTTATATGAGCATGCTCGACAACATCTTTGGGGTCCACGAACAGGCGGTGCAATTGCGCCAGCGACGTATTTCGTTGCTGGGTGAAAACATCGCCAACGCGGATACCCCCAACTTCAAGGCAAAAGATCTGGATTTTAAGGCATTGATGAACAACGAGCGTTCGATGTCGGCGCGTCGCACTCATGACATGCACATAGATCACAAGCTAGGGAACAAAAGTGGCTTGGTCTATCGCGTTCCGAATAACCCGGCTGCAGACGGAAATACGGTGGAACTGAATTTCCAGCAGGCCGAGTTTGGTAAGGAATCAGCACGCTACACCGCAACGCTGCAATTTCTGGAAAACAGAATTGGCGGTGTTCGTAGAGCGCTTCGCGGCGAATAAAACAAACTTATAAGGGTAGATTAATCATGGCTCTCTCAATTAATACCAACGTTTCTTCTTTAACAGCACAGCGTGCTATTGCTGACTCGAAAAATGATCTAGAGACAGCAATGGAGCGTCTTTCAACGGGATCTAAGATCAACAGCGCATCCGATGATGCCGCGGGTTTGGCGATGGCGCAGCGAATGACGGCTCAGATTCAGGGCTTGAACATGGCGATTAAGAATTCCAATGATGGCATCGCTATGACTAAGTCCATTGAAGGAGCCATCGCTGAGGTTTCGGACATGTTGCAACGCATGAGAGAGCTGTCGATTCAAGCGGCCAACGGTACAAACAGTGCGTCTGACCGAACCTATTTGCAGGACGAAGTGAATTTGCTGATTCAGGAGATCACCCGAATTTCCGCGAATACTCGCTACAACGGTTCGTTGATCTTAGACGGCACCTTTATCAACAAACAGCTTCAGGTAGGAATCGAAGAAGGGGAACACATTACGTTTTCCGTTGATTCTGTCGCCGCGAATCAAATTGGCGCCCACACCTTGGTCGGCAACGGCGTAAATCCCGAAACACCCGGAGCGACAGCGCCGGTTAACCCGATGACGACAGCCGAAGATATTGAGATTTTTGGTTACCTTGGCACGAAGCTAATTGAAGCTTCAACAGAGGACACTGCAAAGGAAACAGCGCAAAAAGTTAACCTATCGACATCGGATACGGGCGTCAGAGCTTATGCAAAAACCTATGCAGCTCTCTCTTCTGGTGACGCCACGTCACGAACCTACAACATAAAAATAAACGACTACCAAACGGGCAACTTTGTTATCTCCAGCACCGACGTGAGTGATGCTGTCGAGGCAATTAACCGAATTTCTGGAGCCTCGGGCGTTACCGCGAAAGCAGAGAATAACAAAGTGGTGTTGTTCGACGCGGATGGCGACGACATACGAATTGAAAACACAAAGTCTGGATCAGAGTTCGTGGATCTAGTGGTCGAGAAACTGGGCGAAGACGGAGTCGTGTCAAACGTTGTTGGTCAACCAATTCGGCTAGGGGAAGGCGGCGCTACTACGAACACCCCGGCTGTCTTTACTCAAACACATGGTGATCTGGACAATTGGAAAAGCAATACGCATACCATTACTGACGGCACGACTACGCTGTCGATAACTGCCACAGCTGCCGATGATACAACCGCTGAGCTTGTGGCTCTCTTTGAGGCGGCAACAGGGTACAGTGATTTCAAGTATGTCATTGCTGCTTCGGGAACGACTGGGTTCACTTATACGGCCCGCGAGCCAGGAATAATACAAACGGCTGAGCGCCCGGTATTGGCGCCACACTCAGACGTAACAGATGCCGGCACAATGGCAGACACCACACCTGGCGTGGCAATGGACGCGACTAGAGTAGGCGGTACTCTGAAGTTCGTCTCAGCAATGTCGTTCTCCGTAGAACAAGCGGGCAACGGAGCTGATCATGCGACAGCGCCCAAGGGATATTTTGATACTGGCTCACAAACCGCTGCGTTGATTGATCTTACCCAAGTCAAGATCAGCACCGAGGCAGGCGCCAGTGACGCTATTTCCATCATCGATGCGGCCTTAGACAAGGTGGCGCAGATGCGCTCAGACCTTGGTGCCATCGAAAACCGGATGGATCACACGATTTCAAACCTGATGAACATTGCGGAAAAAACTGCAGATTCGCGATCGCGGCTGCAAGACGCCGACTTTGCATTGGAATCCGCGCGACTCGCGAAAAATCAGGTTTTGCAGCAGGCCGGAACCTCCATGCTCAGCCAAGCTAACCAGATGAGTCAGCTCGTCATGGAGCTGCTGCGCGGTTAATCCCAAAGGTCTTTGGAGTAGATAAATGAGCTTAGACAGAATTTTTGGCGTTGCCGGCGGGGCGATGGATGCACAAATCATCCGAATGAACCTGGCGGTATCTAACATCGCAAACGCCGAGGTGACGGAGTCCTCCTCAGAGGAGGCCTATCGTGCCAAGCGTCCAGTGTTTGAAAGCATTCTGGCCAACGAGGTAGATCAGCGACGAAACGAAACCGCTGGTGGTGTGCGTGTTAAGCAGATCATCGAGGATCAAACGACGACGCCGGCGAACTACGATCCGGGTCACCCGAAGGCGAACGAAGAAGGCTACGTCTATCTGTCCAACGTCAACCCAATGAACGAACTCATTGAGATGACAGCGGCTGCCCGTTCCTTTGAAAGCAACATCGAAGCAATGAATACGGCGAAGCAGTTAATGATGCGCACCGTTGAATTGCTCAAGAAATAGGGGCTGTGATGAGTGACTTGAATATTGGTGGCATTCGTACGACCGCAGATTTACGTGCGGAAGCCGCAGCGCCAAAGCCCGAAGCTGATCTGGATCGAAACGCGTTTTTGCGCCTGTTTACCACTCAGCTCCAAAATCAGAATCCACTGGATCCGATGAAAAACGAAGCCTTTGTCGCACAGTTGGCACAGTTTTCCAGCCTTGAGGCTACCACTCGGATGTCGGATTCCTTGGATCAATTTGTATCCACACAGTCCAGCGAGAAGATCATGCGCGGCGCTTCCCTGATCGGGAAAAACGTTTTCGCCAATGACGCAGTAATGAATCAACCCGGCGGCAGCACCCTTAGTGGCTATGTCAAGTTAGACCAAGCCGCGGATAACGTGCGGCTCAGTGTCTTGGACGCTCGTACCGGACAAATAGTGAACGCCATGGATCTTGGCCCTCATGTTGCTGGCGAAGTTGGCTTTGACTGGAACGGTGGCAGCTTCGATGGCGAAGCAGCACCTGCCGGTGAATACCTGTTCCAGGCAGAGGTTGTTAACGGCGACGCCTCACGCGGCATTCCCGTTTACGGCCAAACTCGGGTACAGGGCGTTTCATTCAACGATGAACTAGGCCAGGTGCTGGTGGAAATCAGCGATGGCAAAACCTTGGCCCTATCCGAAGTCACACGAATTTCAGAATAGGTTTTACTCAGCACGATCGATATCAAGTAGTACGCGAATTGGAGCACGATAAATGTCTTTCTATACCTCACTTACAGGGTTAAAGGCGGCGACCACAGAACTGGCCCTAACCAGTAACAACATCGCTAACGTAGGTACCAGCGGATTCAAAAAATCCCGAGCTTCCTTCGGTGACATCTTTGCGACGTCCCCACTGCAGAAATCCACCTCTGTTGTGGGACAGGGTGTTTCTTTGAAAGAGGTACGTCAGGAATTTTCTCAGGGTAACGTAGAGTTCTCTTCTAACACCCTAGACTTGGCGATTTCCGGTGAAGGGTTTTTCCCCCTGAAATCAGCTGACGGTCTAACCGACATCTATACCCGCAACGGTAGTTTCGTGTTGAACGAGCAGTTCAACGTAGTGAACTCTTCCGGTCAGGCGCTGCTGGCGGCGGCGGTTGACTCCTCCGGTAAGGCGGATTTGGAAAAGCTCAGTCGTTTGGCAATACCGGTTTCTACCTCTGGACAGGCAACAGAAACCTCAGAAATCCAGTTGGCATTGAACCTGCCATCGGATGCGGAAGTGATCGATGCACAGTTCAATCGAAACAACCCAGCCACCTACAACAAGTCGACGGCACTAAGTGTTTACGACAGCGGGGGTAACTCTTATCTCGCGACGATTTACTACGTCAAAACGGCAAACGCGACAGCTAATTCGCCAACTAACAAATATCAGACTTATGTATTTGTAGGTGACGACCAAGTAAACCCAGCGCTGCAGCAAGCGACGGACGAAAACCAAGAGCTGCTGTATGTAAACAAGTACGGGGTACTGAAACCGTTCTCCGAAGTGGAAGACTTGCTGGTTAACCGAAAGACTCAAAAGTTCTCCTTGGACGATCTGACCGACGTGAGAACCTCGGTTCCTGCAACGGTTGAAGGCGCTAAGCTGCCCAACGACTTGACGGCGGACCAAGGGTTTAACTTCAGCGCTGGTGTGACTGGCGGAACCTTCACGGCGGCCCAGTTGAAAAACTTTATGACCGTTGATGTCGATAACTCGGGTAATCCAGCCACCGTTGATCTTTCGTCTTTGGCGGATAACAACAAAAAATACACGGGTGTTGAACTGGCTGGAATTATTCAAAACCAGTTGAACGTGAAATTCGGTGACGAGCGTTACTTCGATCTGACCACTGACAGCGCGCGAACCTTTAAGGTGAATTTCACCACGGGTGGCTCAACCACGGTGGCTGCGGTTGATCTCTCCACGGCCTTTACTACCGACGCGGCGCGACTGACTGCCACAACCGAGCAGGTTGTAGATGCGATTCAGGCTCAATTGGATGAGACCTTGGGCGATGGAGAAGTGACGGCTTCTTATGACTATGCAGGCCGAGAATTCTTATTCAACGCTGCGTCATCCTCAGACACCGTGACGTTGAGCTCCGATGCAACCAACAACTTGTTTAGAACCACGCCTACAGTGGTTGCTGTGGATTCCAACGGATCTTACGGTCAAACCGTGACGCCCAATGGCGAACTTCAGCGTGTAGCCAACGAGCAGCGATACGGCATTAAGGTCAGCTACGACGGCGCTAAACAGACGTTTTCTTTTTCTTCCGGCACCACGGGAGACACGTCACAAGTAGACGTGAATTTCTCTGTGCCGACATTTAATGCAACGACCGGTGTGCCTACGGGCGCCGCAGATGCCGACGGCAACCCTACCCTGCAAGCAAATTTAGCTAGCGCATCATTTATGGGCTTTGAGGTGACAGGAACAGCGGACTCGCTGTATTCGGAATTGCCTTCTGAAGAAGCGGTTCGAGGCGTGGTCTCACTGCCGGCCGTCAGCCAAGGTTCTTCTATCGCGGTAAACGTAAACAATAACTTCTCTGTTGACGCTTCGAACAATACCTTCGTGGTATCAGTGGATGATGTGAAAGGCACCTTGGTCCTACCTACGGGTTCCGGCTACACCTTGGACAGTTTCATCGTTGAACTGGAAAAAGGCATTAACCAGCTGGCTTCTGATAACGGTAGTACTGTATCCGGGGTTTCCGTGAACTACGATCCAGAATCCAATGGCCTTGTTTTCACATCCGGTACTACCGGTACCGACTCGTTTATTAAAGTGTCAGGTTCTGCTACCTGGGGTCTTGCGAACATCGGTTCCGGTCGTGGTACTACAACCACTTGGATTAAACCGTCCCAGTCCGCTGACTCGGTGAATGGCGTTTCTGTTAACAAGTACATTGATGAATTTGGTGTCGAAACCGCCAGTGCAGACGGCTTCTCTACCTTGCCGGAATGGTCTCCGATCTTCTTGGATAAGGGTGAGTTGACCTTCGATACATCGGGTAACTTGGTGTCTCCGACCGGTGGCGCGCAACTGGATACTGTGTTCTTGGCCGGTGGTCGTGGTGCATTGAACTTGAGCATCGATTACACGGGAACCACCCAGTTCTCCCAAGCGTTTGCGGTCAAAGCCCAATCTCAAGACGGCTCCCCTGAAGGTGACCTAGTCGGTGTGGACATCGGCGACGACGGTCTGGTGGTGGCCAGTTATTCCAATGGCTCTCAGGAGTCTCTGGGTAAAATCGTACTAACCACCTTCGCCAGTAACGAGGGTCTACGTCAGAACGGAGACAGTTCCTACCTATCATCAGCCAAATCCGGGGCAGCAGCCTTCGGTGAGGCGGGAACGGCAGGTTTCGGAACCATTCGAGCGGGTGCTCGAGAGCGATCCAATGTAGACCTGACCACCGAGCTGGTGGGTCTGATCACGGCCCAACGAAACTTCCAGGCCAATGCCAAGGCCATTGAAACGTCGTCGGCCTTGACCTCCGCCATTATTAATATCCGAAGCTAGGTAAGCGGCAATGGATAAGGGCATATATACAGCGGTGGGTTCCATTAACGCCCAGCGCATGCAAGAAACCAATTCGGTGCACGAACTTGCGAACGTATCCACCATTGGTTTCAAAAAGGCCTATCAGATTGCCTTGGAGTCTTACCGCGTGGACGGGGACGGCTTTAAGACACGTTTTCTGGCGGCTAACTCCCCCAGTGGAATCGTTAATTTGGCCCCTGGCAGCCGCATCGCGACTGGCAACGCCATGGATATTTTCATGAACGGCCGGACCGTTTTAGGCGTTCAAAACGACGCCGGCGAAATAGCTTTTACACGACGCGGTGATATTCGCGTGAACCAAAATGGTGAACTTGCCCTAGTCACCGGTCAAGTTGTTATGGGCGATGGTGGGGCCGCGATTGTCCCACCTCAAGATCAGCTACTCAGCATTTCAGATGAAGGCGTGGTCTATGCAATAGACCCGGAACAAGAAGTTGCAGAACCCCAGGAGGTAGCGCGACTGATGTTGCGAGATGCCAGTGAAACACCGTTAGAAAAAATGAATGATGGGCTGTTTAAGGTGCAGGGCCAGCCGCCGGGCGATTTCGAATCCGGTCCGGTCCCGGTCTCTATTTCCAGCGGACAGCTGGAAGGCAGCGCGGCTAATGCCATGGAAACCATGGTGAAGATGATGAACGGCGTCCGCTCTTTTGAAATGAAAATGAAGTTGGTGAAAGAGCTCGGTGACTTAGGCGATTCAAACAATACGTTGATGCGCCTGAGCTAGATTCGAAACAAATGAATTTGGTGTGGCCCCTTGGGTCCCGCTAACAGTAAGAAGGAAAGACTATGGACGCCTCGTTGTGGGTAGCTAAGACCGGCTTGAACGCTCAGCAGACAAGAATGAGCGTGATCTCGAACAACCTAGCTAACGTTAATACCAATGGTTTCAAACGAGATCGCGCCGTCTTTGAGGACTTGTTGTATCAAAACATTCGGCAAGCGGGAGGCCAAACCGGGGCCGATACCAATGCACCGAACGGTTTTATGCTGGGCACGGGTACGCGCATCGTGGCAACGGAAAAAATGCAGGGCCAAGGCAACATGGTTGCTACCGAGAATGCTCTAGATCTAGCGGTTGAAGGCCCGGGTCTTTTTCAAATCCTGCAGCCCGATGGCACCGTCGCTTATACCCGAGACGGTAGTTTCAAGCTGTCGCAAAACGGCGAGCTGGTGAACAGCGCTGGTTATCTACTACAGCCTCAGATCGTAATTCCTCAGGAAGCAGCAAGTATCTCCGTGGGCACTGACGGCACCGTTAGTGTTGAGCTCGCCAATGGCGGCGGCAACCAGCAAATCGGTCAGATTCAGGTGGCACGATTTATAAACGCATCGGGCCTTGAGTCCTTGGGGCAAAACCTATTCCGAGAGACTCAGGCCAGCGGACCACCCATCGTCCTGGTGCCTGGAGAACAGGGCGCGGGCCGAATTGCTCAGGGCATGCTCGAAGCCTCCAACGTTAACGTTGTGGAAGAGCTGGTCAACATGATCGAAACCCAGCGCGCCTACGAAGTGAACTCCAAGGCGATATCCGCCGTGGATTCCATGCTGCGTTTCTTGAACAACAATTTGTAGGTCAAATCATGAGCTACGCTAAAGCATTGTTGTTACTGGCCAGTCTGACCGTGGGTAGTGGCTGCGCCGCCCCCCAGATGGCTCCGTTGCTACCGGAGCAAGCCTTTGAGCCCATTACGCCAGTGATGCCCGCTGAAATTACCTCGGTAACGGGCTCGATTTTTGCGGACAGCAATGCCCGCTACCGATTTGGTTTTAAGAAGAACTTTCAGGTTGGTGACATCATTACCGTGGTCTTAACGGAGGCTACTCAAGCCCAACGCCAAAGTGGTGTTGAAACTACAAGGGAAGGCGCCAACAGCCCGCTTAAAGCCTTGCAGGGTGCGTTCGCCCTTGACAGCAACCGCGTCAAGCGAGCGGCCAAGGCCATTCCTTTCGACGACCTGAAAATCGAATCAAAAGGTGCCGGTACGGCAAATCAAGCGGCCTCCCTGAGCGGCGCCATCGCAGCAACGGTGATTCAAGTGCTGCCCAACGAAAGTTTATTGATTAAGGGTCAGAAGCGTCTGACCTTGAGCGAAGGCAGCGAAACCATTCAGCTTCTTGGCTTAGTGGATCAACGCGACGTACAGCCTGATAACACCGTGCTGTCATCGCGGCTCGCTAACGCACGAATTTCTTACGAAGGCTCCGGAGACCTATCCGCAGTCGCCAAGGTGCCGTGGGGCACCAACATTGTGAATAAGGTATGGCCATTCTAATGATCGCTCCTCGTATAAATTTCATGGCCCTCGCGTTGGCGCTGATCCTACAGCCCCTGTTCCTCAACAGTGCGATGGCAGATCGGATAAAGGACTTAACCTCTGTTGCCGGCGCTAGACCAAACCAATTGATCGGCTATGGTTTAGTGGTCGGCCTGCAGGGCACAGGCGACAAAGATAAGATCTCTTTCACAGCTCAGAGCTTAAAGAAAGTGTTAGATCGTTTGGGCGTGGACGTCGACGGACCAATATCGAATTACGACCTGTTTAGTCGTGGCGTCGCTAACCTAGCCTACGACAAGACAAAGCTGGACAACGTAGCCTCGGTTTTGGTGACGGCTACCCTACCACCCTTCGCCAAGCCCGGTCAGGCAGTTGACGTAAATGTTGCCACCATTGGCCTTGCCACCAGCTTACGCGGAGGCAATCTGATTCTTACTGAATTGCGCGGTGCCGACGGTCAGATCTATGCCTTGGCTCAAGGTCCACTGACTACCACAGGTATCGAAGTGAATGCTGCGGGTTCTGAAATCAACATCGGTGTACCCACCACAGCTCGGGTTCCCAACGGCGCCTTGGTTGAGCGCGCGGTAGAAACTCCCTTTGGCAAATCAGAATTTGTGGTACTGAACGCCCATCAGACGGATTTCACCACGGTGAGCGCCATATCCGATGCAATTAACGAAAAATTTGGGGTTGGTACAGCCAATCCGCTCGATGCTCGGTCTGTGGCAGTTCGTGCCCCTCTTGGACTGACCGAGCGGGTAGGTTTCTTAAGCATGATTGAAAACATCGATGTGATACCTGGCGAGCCAAAGGCACGGGTGGTGGTGAATTCTCGGACTGGCACTGTCGTTATTAGCCGCACCGTCAAAGTGACAGCGGCGGCTGTGACGCAAGGTAGTTTGTCGGTATCTATCGCTGCGACTAATGAAGTAGTGCAGCCAGAGGCTGGCCTGTTCGGCGGTGTCGGTGAGGCCGTTGCGGTTCAAAACGCCGACATCGAAGTAACGGAAGAAGTAAATCCCATGTTCTTGTTCCAGCCCGGCGTAGACCTGCGCGACATTGTTGAAGCAGTGAACCAAGTGGGCGCTAGCCCGTCGTCGTTGATTGCAATTTTGGAAGCACTGAAAAGTTCTGGCAGCTTACGCGCCGAGCTTTTGGTGATCTAACGACCATGACTGAAGCTATTTCACCTGATCCACAAATGACCAGTGCGTTAGATTTCGCGGGGCTTGCGCAAATGCGAGCTGGTGCGGTTCAAGGCAAAGAAAAGGTCACGAAGGAAGTCGCCCAGCAGTTTGAAGCGATCTTTATCAACATGATGCTCAAGTCGATGCGGGAAGCCACCGAGCGCTCCGGCCTACTGGATTCCGAGGCCACAAAAACCTACGAGTCTATGTTCGATCAGCAAATGTCCACGGATTTGGCGGGCAAGGGAACCTTTGGTATCGCTCAGGCCCTGCAAAATCAATTGAACCTAGATCCTCGCGCCAAGTCGTCTAAGGGCTTCATACCCCTTGTGCAGACCCAAGGCATGCAGCTTCGGCAGCACGAGAGCAGCTACGAATTGCACAGAACACCGCGTTCACCATCGTTTCCCAGGGGTGAGCAGTGACAGATCTACTTGCAATTGGCAGCTCCGCTGTTCGTAATAGCCAACTGGCGTTATCGGTCGTCAGCAACAACATTGCCAATGTGAATACTGACGGTTATGTACGTCAGGATTTGAATTTGCAGGAAGGCCTGCCCACCAAAAACGGGCTGTTTTTCTTGGGTAGTGGCGCGATCGCCGACGGCATTCGCCGAGCCTACGATGGCCAAGTGGAATCGTCACTGCGCATGAGCATCAGCGACTTGAATGCTCAATCGCCGCTGATCGCCAACACAGAGCGATTGATCAATGTGTTTGGCAACAAAAACGCCTCGCTGACCCCGGCTCTTGGCGGGTTTTTCGACAGCTTGCGTGCCCTTAGCGTCGATGCTTCCTCAGAGGTGCTGCGTAATCAAGTGGTGAGCAGTGGTCGGACCCTAGCGTCTCGGTTCAATGGCTTAGCGATACAGCTGGATGGCCTAGATGATGAAACCCGTCGGATGGCAGAGGATAAAGTTGGTTCCTTCAATGCCCTCGCCGCACAACTGGCAAGCATTAACGCCAACTTGCAAAAAGCCTCCGATGTAGCCAAGCAGCCAGCCAACCTGCTGGACAGCCGAGACCAAGTGCTAAGGGACATGGCCCAAATAACGCGGATTTCCGTTAGCGAAAGCACTAACGGAACCGTCTCGGTAGGCATTGGGGCTAATGCCGGGAACGCTCTTGTTGTGGATGGTTTAACCGCCACGCCAGTGGGCGTTAACTTTCTGCCAGGCACGCCCAGTCGAACGGAACTTTTGCTAAACCCCTATGAGGACCCTGTGAATTTGTCGGGACTCATCGGCGGCGAGCTTGGCGGCATTTTGAACTTTAGAGATCAAATGCTCGCGCCGGCGATGAATCAACTGGACGATATCGCCTCGACCTTTATTAAAGAAATTAATGAAGCTCATGCCAAGGGTATGGACCTGAATGAAGGCGCGGGTAAGCCGTTATTCACCAGCGGGCTGGATTTCGTTGTCGATTACAGCATGGCGAAAAGTGGCGTGACGGTTTCGGTGGCGGTGGATCAGTCGTCGGATGCCAATCAGCGGCCGATCAGTATTGCTTACGATGCGCTGAACACTCGGTGGGTCGCCGAGGATACCCAGTCTGGCCTGCGATACACGTCAACGGGAGCGCCGGCACAAATCGCGATCAATGGTCTGACTGTAACTATTAGCGGACAGGCTCAAACCGGCGACATTCTTCAGTTAACGGGTGAAGACCGGCCGGCGCGAAGCATTGCGATGGCCGTAGAGGATGCTAAAGCCATTGCCGCAGGTGATCTGTTTCGTATATCGAAAAACGTGGCAAATACCAGCGAGGCCAACGCAACTATTCGCTTGGTTGATTCCGCTGCAGCAACGACGACGATTCCCAAGCTGGATACGTTGCTGGTGAATAACATTAACCAAGACGCAGCGCTCTCAATAAGCACCAGCTATTCTTTGGCCAAAACCATCGTTCCTGCGGGTACATCAAACCTTGAACTGACCATGTCCAAGGCGGCGAGCAGTGATGCCGAACTTCAAGTCTTTACCCGAGATGGTCGTCATCTTTTTGGCAGCGCCCTAAGCGATGCCCAGCGCAGCGTCATGCTCAGCGAACAAAATGGCTTCGTTACTGGCAGCACTTACAGCGATACGTATTTGAATGGCGCGACATCGTATCTCGACAATACGTGGGCTATAGGCGCCAGTGCCGAGGCGGTAATCGATACCTTGGACGATGGAAGTTCCGTAGTAACCGCAGAGGCCATATTGCGCGGCGGTGCGCTACCGAGCTTGACGAATAATAGCGGCAGCACCATGACGGTGATTGCTGCTGGAGCCTTGAAACTGGATGGTTCTGCATTGCCAGCTTTGGAACTGGCAAACGGCGCGAGTTTGTCCACAAGCGATGTTGCGAATTGGCTGAATACCGCAATTTCTAGTGCAGGCCTCGCGGTCAGTGCCGGGACACAAAACGAAGTACGTATACCAGCGGCGGAGATTTCCGCTACATCTGGCGCGCTCAATATCAACGGTGTCAGCGTGCACGGTGCCACCGCGATCACCAGCACAACAGAGCTGGTAAACAGCATTAATGCACAAACAACCAACACTAACGTTGAAGCGCGATTGGACTTTGATGGCGCCCTGATCCTGTCTAACGTGCAAGGATCGGAAAGTCAGACCATTTCTCTGGGCAGCAGCAGCTCGGTGTTCACCAATATTTCTGGGGACATTCAAGCCGGGGTAACCCTCACGGTAACTCGGGCATCTGGCGATACCAGCCCGCGTGATGTGGCGCTAACACTGTCTGAAACTGGCAGTGCAGCCGATCTGGCGCGTTTAGGGTTTACCACGACTTTCCAAACAGCCGATGCCCTGAATGAGGATCTCATTGTGTTTACCACGGGATCTGTGGGTAACACCGCCGGGATAAGTGCCAGCTACAAAAGTGGAGAAAGCGATGCGCTTAGGCTGCGATCCTCCACTCTTGAAATCAGTTTTACGTCCGATTCGGTTTATCAAATTCGGGATACGGCTAGCGGCACAGTACTGGCAGAGCGCAGCTATGTAGCCGGTCAGCCCATTGTTTATCAGAACTTGCAGGTAACCCTGGACGATGTGCCCGCTAGTGGTGACTTATTTACCATCGATGACAACAGCGATGGCTTTGGCAGCAATGAGAACCTGCTGCGCCTCATCGATATTGAGTCGGCCAAGGTCTTAGGCAACAACGATACTTTGCATGAGTCCTATTTGGGTTTGTTAAACCAAGCGGGTACCACGGCTCGTCAGGCCCAGGTTACTCAAGAGGCCCTGCAGGTCGTTTACGAACAAGCCAACGAAAGTCGCGACCAGATAGCCGGTGTAAACCTAGATGAAGAGGCCGCCAACCTGATTCGGTTCCAGCAGTCTTATCAAGCTTCTGCACGAATGATCCAAACCGCCAATCAGCTGTTTGATGCCATTCTGCGGCTCTAAGGAAAGCGCATGAAAATCTCCACCGCACTTAACTTTCAACGGTCCCTGAACACCATGCAGGAGACCCAGAATCAGGTTTCGAAAACTCGGGAACAGTTGGCAACGGGCAAGGAAATTGTGCGCCCGTCGGACGATACGATAAAAGTCAGCGCCATCGAAAACTTGGATCGAGCAATTGCCAAGGAAGACACCTATCAAACGGTGATGGGGCAGCTCAAGGACCGTTATCAAATGGAAGAAACGTCCCTGACCAATGGCTCGGATATTTTGGTTCGCATGAAAGAGTTGGCCTTGCAGGGCGCTAACGCCACGTTGTCTGCCAAGGATCGCGAAATCATCGCGGTAGAAGTGCAGGGCTTACGCGATGAACTGTTGAGCATTGCGAACAGCCGCGACGTCAACGGCAACTCGATCTTTGCGGGTGGTAACACCGAGGCGGATGCATTCCAAACTCAGGCGGACGGCAGCGTGGTATACCAAGGAGATGCGCGCCAGACCATGGTCAACGTCAGCGATGAGCGTCAGTTGGGCAAAAACCGAAATGGACTGGATGTGTTTTCATCGGCTGATCGCACCATTGCGGGAAGTCCGGCGACCTTTACTGTCGCGGTGAATGATCTTTCGATTTTCAACGGCGCGGAAACCTTGACCGACGGCACGACGAGTATTGCGCTGGATCACATCGGCAGCAATGCGCCCAGCGATGCCCAAGATTTGCTCACGGATATAACCAGCCACGCCAATTATGAGGCATTTGCTTACACCGTCGCGTTGGCCGGAGACAAACTTGTCTTCAGTGCCAAGATCAATGGACCGATGGATGCCAATACCGGTCCGACTTTTGGAGCCATCACCGTAACCGACGGGGATGCGGGGGTCGCTGATCGAATTGAAGGCGTCGGCTTCTTTGCGACCCTAGACGACTTTGTCACTGGCTTGCTGCACAGTGATACCGCAAGCATCCAGCGTGCCCTAGGCGAGGTGACCCAGTTGCACGACGGTTTGGCACTGGCCATCGGCAAAGTGGGCAGTGAGATTCAAAGCGTCGAAACTCAGATGGAGATCAACGCGGATAGCCGGCTGCGGATGCAAAGCATGTTGTCCAACGAAGAGGATCTGGATTACGCAGAGGCGATTACGCGTTTTAATCAGGAAATGACGCGACTGGAGGCCACACAGACGTCGTTTGCCAAGGTAGCCCAGCTAAGCCTGTTCGAGTATCTCTAGTTCTAGAACTCTAGCCCTAGACCGTTAGCGTTAGGCCAACAGTCCTTCGGACAACTCTGAAGCTTTTTGCGATGGGTTGGATGGCGCCGATGTGGTGGGCATCAACAAAGTTTCCCAGCCTTTTTGTAAATCACAGACGAGAAGACGCAGTTCTTGAAGGTCTTCTTCCAGCGGCAGCTGCATACTCTGGTCCATGGATCGACCCAACATGCCAAAGAAATCGTTTAGGTGGCCGACTAGCTGAGGGTCCGGCAGTTCCTGGAAGCTACGTTCTAAAAAGCGCATCAAATTTTTTGCGTGTCGCAAGGATGTGGCGGCGGATGCATGACGTTGGGAATGGGCATTACGTTCAGCAATGGCCAAGCTGTTAATGAGCGAATCGAACAACCAGCGAATTTCTTGCTGCTTGTCTTCGCTGAAAACAGCGAGGTTCTGAATGTATTGCGCAAAATGTGACACGTGAGACCTAAATTCTTTGCCTACACCCATTAGTCGGGAAAATTCCAGAGATCTTTAGCGTTTTCCCCAATAAAGCCCAGATTTTCGCGGGCAAAAAGTCAGATTTAGTCCGGGCAGCTGGCGTAGTCCGACTCGAAACAGCTCCGAGCCAGTTCGGTGGCTTTCTCCTGAACGCTTTGAGACAGCTGCATTTTACTGAACTCTAAAATGCTATCTGCGTCGGAATAGCCGTTCATTTTGCTGACCATGCCCCAAATGAAGGCTTTTAGCGGTTCTGTTTTTTCCGCCGGATGGCCCTCTCCGCCCTGAAACATAAGCGCCGTCATAAATTGACCTTGAGGATTTCCGAGTTTGGCGGCATCCAAAAAGTGTCCCCGCGCTCTGGCTGGATTGGTCTTGACCCCATGACCCTGATAGTAGATCAGCCCCAGCATGTAGTGAGAGTCCGGCAGCTCTTGAGAGGCCGCATCGGTAAAGTACCGCTTGGCGGCCATGTAGTCTTTCCGCATGCCGTAGCCCTGAAATGCCAACATCCCTAGGTTGTGCTTGGCTTCAGCTGAGTTTTGGGCCGCAGCTTTCTTGTACCATTCAATGGCTCGGGTATAGCTCTGCTTGACGCCATAGCCGTGTTCGTAGAGGTAGGCGATGTTGTTCTGGGCCTCGGATTCACCGTCCTGAGCTAGGCCTTGCCAAGCCCGAAAGGCGGTGGCGTAGTGCTCGCGCTCAAGGGCTTTTAGACCGGCGCTGAACGGTTCCGAGAATGCGTTGATGGATATAAGGGCAAGGCACCAAAAAATACCTGTCATCGTCCATGCCGCTGGCCCAGTTTTAGTTGCCATCATTGCTGTCTTAAGCCCGCCTGTATCTGAAGCACCTTGTTGAAAATATCACCCTCGCTTAGGGCGTCGACTAAGCGACCATTATCAACCACAGGGATGCTCTCGCCAACGAAGGTGCTGGCCGTGGTCATAGCCGTGTTCAAGTTGTCGTCGGCGGCTAGGGTAGTTGGATTCGTATCCATGGCCTGAGCTAGCGTGGTGGCATTTGACAGGCTGTGGATATCGATCTTGCCGAGCAACTGGTCCTGTTGGTCGCATACGTAAGCCTCGGTGGCTTGGGCGTCGGCAAGAGCCTGCTGGGCGCTGGGCACAGACGCCTCTGGGCTAAGTCGTACAAATGCGCCCCCGGGTATTTCGTTAACCGGCGTAAGGGCCAGTTCTATGTGTTCCTGTCCCTGACGCAGGTCGATGCCCCGGTCCAATAGCTGCCGATCAAAATAGGATAAGCCAAAGAAACGCAGGGTTAATACCGAGCAGAGAATGACGCAGAGCATCGCACTGAGGCCGTAGGCGTAACTACCGGTGAGCTCAATCACAATCATGATAACGGTAAGTGGCGCCCCGATAACCGCTCCGCCAACGGCGGCGATGGCTGCCACGGGCAGAGCAAAGCTGAGGTGTGGTTCCAGACCTGCTGCGATGGCTAGGTACGCGGCTATACCCCCCGTGCTGGCTCCCACAAACAAGGCCGGTCCAAACACACCGCCGAAGAAGCCGGCGTTCAAACAGTAGGCGGTGACAAAGATTTTGGCGAACAACAACATCACCAGCATGCCTAGGGTAAATTCAGCCCCAATCATCTGGTTGACCTGTACAAGGCCCAGCCCTGTTACGTCAGGCAATACCACGCCTATGGTGCCGACGACGAGAACGCAGCTGCACATGAGCTTGGGCATCGACCAGCCGGACTGGCCCGCTAGGTCACGGCCTTTGCGGATAGTGGCCATATAGGCGATGGCACTGCCGGTGCTCAAGACGGCGGTCATAATTAAAAAGGGGATCAACGGTTGCAGCTCTATGGGCATGTCCGGCACAGAGAAGGTCGGTTCGATGACAAAGAACGCCTGATTGGCCGCGTAAGCGACAATCGACGTCACAGCAATGGGGGCGATTGCCCCGATAGAGATACGACGCAACAGGGCTTCGTGGGCAAAAAGTACCCCGGCAATGGGCGCATTAAAGCCGGCGGATATGGCGCCGGCCACGCCGCAGGCGATAAAGACCCGACGATCGATTTTGATGCGAATGTATTTCAGCAAGACCTCGGTCATGGTGGCGCCAAAGTGAACAAGGGGGCCATATTGACCCACCGAACCGCCGCCGCTGGCGGCGACAAAGGCGGCAATGGTTGAACCCATGCCCACCCGAACATCCAACGGTTCACGACTTTGCTGCACCGCATAGATGCTGTCTGCAGGACCGGACCAAACGGTAATGCCCAGCATGCGCCGCACTAAGAAAATTAAGCCGGCGGCAATGCCTAGGGTGATGTAGATGTCCAGATTGAAAATATGGTCACCGAGCTGAATCGCGATAAAGCTATCGATTCTGCTGGTGTTCAAAAACCACCGCGCACCTTCGACAAAGCTGTTAGCCACCACGGCCATCACCAACCCGACTATGACAGCGAGCAAAAACTGGCTGGCAATGTCGATGAGAATATCAGCGGGCTTCGTTGCCGTATGCTGCTCAAACGGTTGCTCATTCATCTTGGGTCCCCTCAGTTCTTGTTCTTTTATGCGGCCCCTGATCGGTTAGGCATCCGCCCTTCCCGCCGGATGTTTCTACCTGTACCGCGCTGCTATAAGATTTTCAAGCCATCAAGGTTGGGGTTTGGGTTGAAAGGCCATGCATTCGCGTCCGTCGCTCTGCCTCACCTCGATGCAGGGCAGCATGCGACTTTTGAAATTCAGCGACCGGCACAGATAGGGAAAATTCTTATCCCAACTGGTATTGAAGTGCCTACATTGCCAGCAGCTAACCGCGGGCTGCGTCGTCGTTGATTTGTTATTCATTGCCATTGCCGGAAATCTGCGTGGTCTGGCCATCCATGTCCAGCACCACAGTGCTGTGGCTTTGCCTCGCTTTTAACTGGGCCGTGTTTTCAATCAGCTCGTTCAATGTTTCTGGTCGCAAACCTAAATCGTTGCCCATCTGGCGCAATCGCTCGGTTTCGTCTTGGGTCAAAATACCGTCTTCTAGGGCCTCGCTAACGCTGGCTTCCAATGATCGGCGCGAACTGCGCAACTGGTCGGAAAAGCTGGCCGCCAGGATACCCGAGGGCAAGGCGACCATGCCGATACCCAAGATGGTCACCACTGACCCCAGTATCTTACCCAAGGTGGTCATGGGTATGGCGTCACCGTAGCCAACGGTGGTCAGCGCTGCCATGGCCCACCACATAGCCTGGGGAATGGAGCCAAAGGCTTCCGGTTGAACATCCCGCTCAACAACGTACAACGCGGAAGCGGCCAAGGTCAGCACGATCAACATAATTAAAAAGGTGCCAGTCAGATTTTTACGCTCGTCGTAGAGCACGTTCAGCAAGATGTCTAGGGAGGCAAAATATCGAATCAGCTTAAAGACACGGAATAACCGGAGAATGCGCAAAAAGCGTAAATCCAGCCCGGGCATCAGTACTTGCAGAATGGAGGGCAGGAACGCGACGAGGTCGATAATCGACATGGGTTTGAGCATATGGCGAAGGCGTTTGCCAAGATTGCTTGGTTGCGCTTGATCCTGTGCTGCGGCATTGGCTGAGACTGGAGATTCAACGCAGACCCAGACCCGCAACAGGTATTCGACTAAAAAAAATGCGCAGGACACCAGCTCGATCAAGAAAAACGTTGGGCCGTAGGCAGCGGCATAGGCGGGAATGGATTCCAGAATAATCGCGATTAAATTGATGGCGATCACGCCGACTACCAAAGAGCTGATCACAACCGATACTGGATCGGTGCGGTCGTATTGCTCTAACGCGTGATAGAGGCGCTGACGAACGCTGCCAAAAAGAGCCATGTGTGTCCTCGGTCAGTAGGGCGCATATGAATATGCCGGTAAACCGCGGGATAAGACACTACCCGTCGATAAGAATTTCAATTCGTCTATTTTGCGCCCGTCCGGCAGCGCTGTCGTTATCGCTGACGGGTTTGGTATCAGCGTAGCCAAAAACGCTCACGCGTTGACTGTCTATGC